>JAUSEG010000024.1 GCA_030650415.1 bacterium
ATGCCCGACTTAGTCACTTCATTCTCGGTTATTGGTTTTACAATAACATGATCGCCTAATGGTTTTAGTTTCATACTGTTAGTCTCATAACTCGTAGCGCGTAACTCATAACTCGATTTGTCATTGCGAGCCGCTCCTGTAATCAGGACGGCGAAGCAATCTCACGAATATGCGATACGCGCCAAAGTTTATTAAATTATTAACATTTATATTTTAGCACTCTCCTTATTCAAGTGCTAACTGTTATTGTATTTTAGCCTCTACTCTATAGCTTGTCAAGTATCTAAATTTTAGCTTATTTTAAATAAAAAAACACGGACTACCAAAGTCCGTGGTGTGAGAGGCTTTTGCCTCATTGTCGTCGGATGACGATCTTACGCTATGCAACGGCTTCCCCGCGCCGCTCTCCCTCCTCATGCTTGAGCTTGGCCAAGAAGGCGTCAACGTCGATCTTATAGGTGTTCTGCTCCAGCGCTCCTGCGCGGTTGATCCTCTTCACGTGGAAGAGTAGATGGATTTTGTTGCGCCTGAAGAAATTGTCGGCGGCGAAAAACTCCATAGCCTCAATGGCCAGTTTGATTTGGTCCTCGATGCCGTAGCCGTACATAGCGGCCACGCCGCAAGGGGCATGGACATACAGAAACAGGGTTTGGGTGTGCTTAACCGTCATGCCCTGCCGGATGTTTCCCAAGAGGCCGAAAGCTAGAGCCTCATTAAAGCCCTTAAATGACGGGGCGAACAGCAATGACCCGCCGAACAAGCGCACGCAATGCGGCCGGTGAGTCAATCTGGTGTGATACGGAAACATGTCGGGATCTCCGTCGGAGCACATTACGCCCACCCCGCCGTTCTTCGCTATACCGAAAATGGTTGCGGGATCAAACCTCTGTAAGATCCCATCCTTCTTCAACTGGCTGACGACTGTGTTTTCTTCTGCGCTGATTACTCCATCGATTGCTTCGCTCATACTTTCCTTTGTGGTTTTTGTTTGTTTATGGTTCCTAATAGGCAGCAAATTTTACTGCCTATTTTAGGACCACAAACTATTATAAAGAACAACTGCTCACTAATTCAGTGAGTTTATTATTGTAGCACGCCTTTCCCTACATGTCAATATTTAGAAGAAATATTTAGAAGAAATAAAATTATTATTTCGCCAGAAAACCGTCAACCGCCAATCGTCCATTAAACTTTTCCGCCGCTTTATTAGCTTCCTCTTTCAGTTTTTTAAGCTGTTCTTCCGATTCGGCTGAAACCACTATGTAGAGAGGATTATCTTTATTAAATCTTTCTCCGAAACCATGATCGCCTAGAGCAATCGAAGCCAACGTCTCAATTTCTTTTCGCATGTACGAGCTATCAAGACCCATGGCCGGTCCACTGCAAATAAAACCGGCCGGTAGTCCAGGAATAGCCTTGGGATTAACCCCGCTCTTACCGTCTAAGTAAATTGCTCGCTCATTATGAACTTTGCCTGACATGTCGCAGGCCTTAGTATGGCTATATTCCGCGCCCAATCGCTTGGCCAAATTTTTGCTATGATAAATTCCAAAATCATCGGCGGTAACCACGCCTTCGGGCAAAGATTCTCCTGCCTTTTTTTTCCGTTCATATTCTAAAGCCGCGGCCCCGCAGCCTTCATGACTCATAACCATGCTAATTTGACCTTTATTTTTATTTACAAATTCATCAAGCTCCCATTCCGAAAGCAGGATGCCGTTGCCGGCCATACCCAGGCGATGCTCCTGACATCTGCCATCAGAGCAACCCAATACTTTAGGGCTTTTTTCAAAGACCTTTTGAGAATCTAACTGCGACATAACTTCAGCCATAGTTTGTCCGGACTTTAGTCCCCGAATAAATGGCGATTCTTCCGACTTTCTCCAAAGCCGGTCGGTCTCTTCATCGTGTTTATGATCAATATTCATATGCATATTATCTCCTACTTCAAAGACGTTTTTTAACATATTATTGAATGTTTTTAAATTTCCGCCATCTCTTAACCGCCTTGGTTCTGGCCAGCGACCTCTCAATGGCCGCGTTTACCTCAGTAAAATTTACTTGATCGCCTGACCTGGCCTGCTTCTTTAGTTCTTCGGCTCTAGCTCTGCCCTCTTCGGCGCGCGCCAAATCAATCTCCTCGGCGCGTTCGGCCGTATCGGCGAGAATTACCACCTTATCTTTTAAAACTTCTAAAAAACCGCCGGAGATGGAAATAATTTCCTCTTCGCCGTTCTTCTTTTTAATATGAATTACGCCCGGCATTAAACTTGAAACTAAGGGAATATGATTAGGTAAAACCGTAATCTCCCCCGCCCTGGTCGGTAAAGTAACCTGCATAATTTCTTCTTTTAATACCACGCGTTCGGGAGTAACGATTTCAAATTTTATTATTTTATCAGACATAGATTATTTTATAATTCATTCCCTCTTTTTGTCATTCCCGAGGCCGAAGGCCATCGGGAATCCAGGAGGGAAAAGTAGAAATGTTTTTACGACTCGCCCATATATAAAAAGTTTTTTGTCGGATAGAGCTTAGATGAAATAACGCGCCTTTACTGCTCACTCCTGGATCCCCGCCTTCGCGGGGATGACAGAAGGCGTTACTTCCCCACTTCCTCAATCCCGCCCTTCATATAGAAATCGCCTTCGCTTTGGCCGTCTAAATGGCCGGCCAAAATTTCCTTAAAAGCGCGGATCGTATCGGCCAATTTAACATATTTGCCCGGATGGCCGGTAAAAGTTTCGGCCACGGCAAACGGCTGGGATAAAAATCTCTGAATTTTTCTGGCGCGCGCTACCGTAATTTTATCCTCGGCCGATAATTCTTCCATGCCTAAGATGGCGATAATATCCTGCAAATCTTTATATCTCTGTAAAACTTTTTGCACGGCGCGAGCGATATTATAATGTTCCTCTCCCACAATCTTCGGATCTAAAATTACCGAAGAGGAATCCAGCGGGTCGACGGCCGGATAGATGCCTAATTCAGATAAACCGCGCGACAGCACCACGGTAGAATCAAGATGGCCGAAAGTCGTGGCCGGCGCCGGATCGGTTAAATCATCGGCCGGTACATAGACCGCTTGAATTGATGTAATTGAACCTTTGTCGGTGGAAGTGATGCGTTCCTGCAACTCGCCCATTTCCGTGGCTAGAGTCGGTTGATAGCCGACGGCGCTAGGCATGCGGCCGAGAAGAGCCGAAACTTCCGAACCGGCCTGGGTAAATCTAAAAATATTGTCTATAAAAAGTAATACGTCTTTATTTTTTTCATCGCGAAAATATTCGGCGATGGCTAAGCCGGAAAGAGCCACGCGAGCGCGAGCTCCCGGCGGTTCGTTCATTTGGCCGAAAACCATGGCTAGCTTATCAATAACTTTAGCTGATTTCATTTCATGATAAAGATCATTACCTTCGCGCGTTCTTTCGCCCACGCCGGCGAAAACCGATACGCCGCCATGCGCTTTAGCGATGTTATTAATTAACTCCTGAATGACCACGGTTTTACCGACTCCGGCGCCGCCAAACAAACCGACTTTACCGCCTTTTAAAATCGGACAAATTAAATCTATTACTTTAATACCGGTTTCTAAAATTTCCGTCTTGGTTGATTGGCTGACGAATTCCGGGGCCGGGCGATGAATTGGATACCTCTTCTCGGTTTTAGCCGGCGCCAAACCGTCGACCGGTTCGCCTAGGACATTAAAAATTCTGCCCAAAGTTTCATCGCCGACCGGCACGGTAATATTGTTCCCGGTATTTACAACCGAATCTCCGCGCTTCAAGCCGTCGGTCGTTCCCATGGCGATGGTTCTCACTAAATTACCGCCCAAGTGCTGCTGGGTTTCCAATACTAATTTCTTGCCATGATTATCAATTTCCAGGGCGTTATAAATTTCCGGCAAATTGTTTTCAAAATAAACGTCTACGACCGCGCCGATAACTTGCTTAACTACTCCCTGGCTTTTGTCATTCCCGCGCAGGCGGGAATCCAGAAGTTCTGAGGATTTATTTTGTGTTTTTTCACTTGCATTCATATTATTTACAAATTATTTATTATATGATATACTATTTTGTTAAGTTAAATTGAACAATCGTTCATTCCAACAAACAAACTGGTGGCGACCAAATACGCAGAAAGGCAGACTATGCAAACAACAAGAAGCGGAATTAAACTGTTCTTTTCAATCCCCTATAACTCAGTAATACCCTTTACCAAGGGGGAATCAGTTCTAGTTTGGTCCACAGATCCGTCCTCCTCTGGTGTTGGCGCCCCCGAAGAAGATACAGTGAAAGTCAGCGTTGACCCTGGCGAAGTTGACATCAGGAAATGCACTGGCGGCGATGCTTTCGTCATCCAGAGGAAGGGCGTCAAAAAACGCCCGGCCAAAAAAGTTGTTGACCTTCGCCGACCCATGGGGGATACTGTAGGACCTCTTGAAAGAGGCCCGCGTTAATCCTCGCTCCATTAATTCCTCCTCCCCCCCACCACTCCTCGCGGTCTGGTGGGCTTTTTTATTTAAAGAACATTTCTTTCTCTGTCATGCTGGAGCGCAGCGGAGCGGAGCGATAGCATCTCATTCTAATAGTGCCGAGCCTAAATCTTTCCATCCAGAATTAAATTTATCAATCATTTCTATCTTTTTTCGTCTAACCAAATTTTTAATTTGTTTTTCTCTGCTGATTGCATTATTAATATCATTAAATACTTCATAATAAACTAATTTATTAACATTATATTTTGCCGTAAAACTATTTTTATTTTCCTTATTTTTATGCTGAAAAATTCTGTTTAATAAATTATTAGTTACACCCGTATAAATAACTTTATTACTTTTATTAGTATTTATATAAACATAATAACATCTTCCCTCCATAAATTATGCTAAGTAATTAAAATACAGATTCTATCGCTTCGCTCCAGAATGACAGTGGCAGATTCTATCGGTCGCTGACGCTCCCTCCAGAATGACAATAGACTTCTATTCCGCTAGCGCGTTCGCACCCGCGCTGATTTCGGCAATTTCCGAAGTGATACTCGCCTGCCTGGCTTTATTATACGACAAGGTCAACTCACTTACCATATCTCCGGCCGCTTCCGTGGCCTGATGCATGGCGGCCATGCGCGCCGAATGCTCGGAGGCGTTGGATTCTAAAAGCGCCTGAAAAAGCTGAATTTCAATCAAGCGCGGCAACATCTGATCTAGAACTTCTGCCGGACTGGGCTCAAAGGTATATTCAAAATTAAACTGGCCGCTATGTAAATGTTTTTCCTCTTTGACTTCAATAAATTTTTTATCCGAACCGATTAGAGACGACTCGCCCACAATACCCAAGTGCTCGTCAACTAGATCAATCTCGATGGGTAAAATTTGTTTGACTCTGGGAATCTGCTTCGAAGAACTGATAAAATCCGTATAAGCGACCATGACTTTATCATATTGGCCTTTTAAATAGCCATCAATAATCAAGCTGGCCGCCGGTACGATTTCCTTAACCTCGCTCGTAAGGTCCAGCTTGGGAAAATCGGCTACAACTTTTTGACCGCGATTAATTATAACCGCGCCCTTTTTACCGATTAAAATAAATTCACTCTTTACCGCCGCTTCGGTTCCGGTTTTTTGATATTTATTTATCGACTCATAAATTTTATTGATAATGGAGGCGTTAAAACCGCCGCAGAGCCCGCGATTGGAAGTAATTAAAATCACGCCGATATTTTTAATCTCTTTTCTTGGGGCTAAGAGCTGGTGCGGGACTTCATTATTACCGCTCATAGACTCGGCCAAATTTAAAACCGTAGCCCAGCTTAAATTGGCGTAAGTCCTGGTCCGAAGCACGGCCTCAACCGCTTTGCGCATTTTCGAAGCCGCCACCATTTCCATGGCCTTGGTAATTTTTTTAGTATTACCAATGGATTTTATTCGATTTTTTATGTCTCTGGATGATGCCATAACTTCCAATTGTCATTGCGAGGAGCTTCAACGACGAAGCAATCTCTTTCGTTTGTCATTCCCGCGCAGGCGGGAATCTAGAAACGTTGTTTATACTGCTTCCTCCTGGATTCCCGACAGCCTGCGGCTTCGGGAATGACAAGACATGGAAAGACCGCAATGACAAATATAAAAATTATTTAATTAAATATTCCAATGTTGTCTTATAATCCATTACCAGCGTTTTCATCTCCCCTTCCAATTTTTCGCTTAATTCTTTCTTCTCAGCGATTTCTTTCAAAATTTTCGCGCCTGAATTGGCCGCGTATTTATATAAACCGGCCTCAAACTCGGAAATTTTTTCTACCGGTACATCATCAGTTAAACCGTTAATCAGCGCGAAAAAGACTAAGATCTGATTGGCGACCGGTACCGGAGAATACTGACCCTGCTTAAATATTTCTTGCAATCTCTTGCCTCTTTCCAGCTTAGCCTTAGTATCCTTATCTAAATCCGAACCGAATTGAGCGAAAGCGGCCAGCTCTCTAAATTGAGCGGCTTCAAGTTTCATTTTGCCGGCGACTTTTTTCATGGCTTTAATCTGAGCTGAACTGCCGACACGGGAAACCGACAAACCGGCGTCTACGGCCGGACGGCTGCCCTGATAAAATAATTCGGGCATTAAATAAATCTGGCCATCGGTGATGGAAATAACATTAGTCGGAATATAGGCTGACATGTCGCCTGATTGAGTTTCAATAATCGGCAAAGCCGTAATCGAACCGCCGCCGAATTCTTTGCTTAATTTACAAGCGCGCTCTAAAAGACGAGAGTGCAGATAGAAAACGTCGCCCGGATAAGCTTCGCGTCCCGGCGGACGCCTTAAAAGCAAGGATATTTCGCGATAAGCTACCGCGTGTTTTGATAAGTCATCATAAACGATTAGAACATCTTCGCCTTTATCTAAAAAATATTCAGCCATAGCGCAACCGGCGTAAGGCGCGACATAGAGTAAGGAAGCCGGATCAGAAGCGCCGGCCAAAACTACGGTCGTATATTCCATGGCTCCGGCCTCTTCGAGCTTAGCCACGATGCCGGCCACTTTTGATTCTTTCTGGCCAATCGCCACATAAATGCATTTCATGTTCTGGCCCTTCTGGTTGATAATTGTATCAATCGCGATGGCGCTCTTGCCAATCTGGCGGTCGCCGATAATTAATTCTCTCTGGCCGCGGCCGATCGGAATAATCGCGTCGATGGCTTTAATGCCGGTTTGCACCGGCTGCCTGACCGATTCGCGGGTAATTACGCCGGGAGCGATTTTTTCCACCGGATAAAATTTTTCCGCCTGAATTTCACCCTTGCCGTCGAGCGGCGCGCCCAGGGGGTCAACTACGCGGCCGATAATCGAGTTGCCAACCGGCACTTCCAGAATTTTATTTAAGCATTTTACTTCATCGCCCTCTTTAATACCCAAATAATCGCCTAAAATAATCGCGCCTACCCGATCTTCTTCCAAGTTTAAGGCTACGCCATAAATCGAACCCTTGGCCGTTATAAATTCCAACATTTCCGACATCATAACCTCGGAGATACCTTCAATTCTGGCAATGCCGTCGCCAATTTCAATCACTCGGCCAACGGTTTCATGCTTAACCTCCGACTTAAAGCCGGCGATCTGCTCTTTAAGTTGTTCAACGATAAAATCTTTAGTGATGCTCATAATATTAAAATTTCTAATTTTTAATTTCTAATTTCTAAACAATGATTCAATTTTTCAATTTCTAAATTTAAAAATTTATTCATTGAAAATTGTAAATTGAAAATTGAAAATTATTTAACCATCCTATCTTTTAATTCTTCTAATTGTGTTTTTATGCTTCCATCAATTATCTTATCTCCATATCTTATCACTACTCCGCCTAAAATATTTTTATCGATTTTTTCGCTAAGTAGAACTTCTTTGGCGCCGGATAATTCAGTGACATGGCCTTTTATCAATTTGATCATGTCTCGGCTAAAGCCGTTGGCGCTAGTTACTTCGGCTTCCACTATGCCGTGTTTTTCATTCCAGATTTTTATAAATTCGGCCACAATTTTATCCGACGCGCTTAACTGATTTTTCTCGGCCAATAATTTAACAAACTCTTCAATGGCATGCTTAACCTGACTGGGCGATTTTCCCTCGACCGATTCATATAAGCTTAAAGCGAATTTTTTGGCCGTTATTTTCATAGTAATCTGCCATTGCGAACAATTTAATTCTGTCATGCTGGAGCGAAGCGATAGCATCTGATTTTATATTTTTTTACAATAAGATTCTATCGGTCGCTGGCGCTCCCTCCAGAATGACAAACTAGACTGGCCGCTCGCAATGACACGCTAATTTATTTCATCAACTTTTTAATCATTTCTCGGTCTTTTTTCTCATCCATTTTTTCGCCTAAAACTTTCTCCACCGTTAAAATAACCAAATCGGCCACTTCTTTTCTGATTTCTTTTAAAGTCGCGGCTTTTTCCGTTTGCATTTTCTGTTTTTCCTGATTGATAATCGCTCCGATTTCCTCTTTGGCGCGAACCACAGTCTCTTTTTTCTTGGCGTCAGACTCGGCCGCGGCACGTTCCAGGATCAAGCCGGCCTGCCTTTTGGCTTCACTAATGGTTTTTTCAAATTCCGCCCTGGTTTCGCTTAATTTTTCTTCTATTAACTTAGCTTCCTCCAGGCTCTTAGAAATTTTACCCGATCTCTCCGCCATAATCTTAATTAAAGGCTTAAAAGCAAACCAATAAAGAACCGCGAAGACAACCGTGAAATTTATCAGCTGAGCGATAAATATTTTCCAATCAATATGAAAGGTCTCAATCAGGTTTTCCATATATAATGAATTAAGAATTATGAATTAAGAATTATGAATTTAATTGGCTATAATTCATGATTCTTAATTCATTATTCAAAAATAATAAATTAGCGCGGAGAGACTATAAGAAAATAGCCTCCCCATAGCCAAACTATTAGTTAATACTGAAAGCGATTACCAAAGCGTAAATTGCGATGGCTTCGGCGAAAGCGGCCGCGATCAGCATGGTAATCATAATCTTACCCGAGGCTTCGGGATTCCTGCCGATGGCTTCCATGGCTTTAGCGCCAATTAAACCAATGCCTAATGCGGGACCGATTGAACCAAGGCCGATGGCCAAGGCCTTTGCCAACATGACTGTGTCCATAGATTTATTCTCGTAACTCGTAACGCGTAGCTTGTAACGCAAGACAAGTTTACGTATATATTATTTATTAATAATTTATTCGTAATTCGTAATTCATTATTCATTATTCGTGCTCCGCCGTGCCCATCATGGTCAGATAAACCAAAATCAGCATGGCGAAAATCAAGGCCTGAATCGCGCCAACCATAATTTCCAAAAACATAAAAGGAATGGGCAGGCCGAAAGCCATGATCGCCGCCATGGAAGCGATTAATACTTCGCCGGCAAAAATATTGCCGAAAAGCCTGAATGACAAACTGGCGACTTTGGCAAATTCACCTATAATTTCCAATATGCCGACAAAAAACTTAATCGGATTAACTATTAAAATCGTCGGCTCCTTCATAATCTTTTTAGGAATTTCCAGCAAGGCTTTTAAATTGATAAATTTATTTAAATAGCTCCAAGCGCCAATAGCGATTACGCCAAAAATATGGCTGGCTACCACGCCGATCGTGGCTAAAGCGAAAGTCGTGTTTAAATCAGCCGTGCCGCCGCGAAAAAAAGGAATAAATAATTTTTCGCCGTGCTCGGAAACAACCTGGCCGATTGAACCGATGCCGGGCAAGAGCCCGAGCCAGTTATTAAGCAATATGAAAACAAAAAAACTAAAAACGAAAGGAAAAAAATTTAAAGTTTTCTGGCGCGAACCGGTCACCGAATCAAAAACCTCAAACAACATTTCAAAAATCATCTCTAAAATATTCTGCAGCCGGCCGGGTATTAATTTAATCTTTTTTCTAAAATATAAACCAAAGACCACTACCGCTAAAACCACCAGCCAGGTATTAAGTACGGAATTAGTTATGGGAAAATTGCCGATTTTATAAATTTGCTCGGCAAATAGGGTATGTTCCTGCTTCACCCCGTTAGATAGCTTGCCCTGTGGAATCCCTTCGGGTTGCGAAGCAAATTCCACAGGGCGAGCTCCGGCTTCGCCGGATTTAACGGGGTAAATTTCCGCGGACGCCAGAACCGGAACAGCTGAATTTTCATTAACTGCTGATGTCATAATAAGAATTTACACGTTTGGTTGCAGTTGACTGGAATAAGTAATTTTTGAAGCGAGAACTGACCGTTCGGCCGACCTTTTCTCTGTTCACATTCGTAGCGAAAAAATTACTTATTCCAGTCAACTGCCCTAAAAAATATTTTTATAAATTCAATGTTATTTATTTTTTTCACTCTTTTCCAGTTTTTTTAACTCCTCGGTCGTATTTTTAACTAAACCAAAAATGGAAATAATGAAAGCTAAGCCGATACAACTTAAGAATAACCAGGGCGCCATATCAAATTTTTTATCCAACCATTTGCCTAAATATAGGGCAATGATAATCGGCGCGGCAATCCAAACCGATAATCTTAAAAACATAATTATAGCCGGCTGCCACCAGGCCGCCTCTAAACCATTAGCCTTTTTATTATTCTCTAAATTATCCGGCTGACTATCCATATTTTTTAAAAAAATATTCAAGGGCTAAGCGTCCTTGAATTTCTTCAATTTCATGCGCGCCTGCCTGCCGGCAGTCAGGGTTACCCACTTATTTTATACAGTAAAATCAAATTATCGTCAACCCCCGAAAAAAACTATATATTGAACAACCGTCTGGCGTTGGCCGTGCTAATTTCAGCGATTCTTTCATAGCTTAAATTCTTTATTTCAGCGATTCTTTCTACTACCCGTTTAACTAATAATGGCTCATTTCTTTGCCCGCGAAACGGTTCCGGCGTCATATAGGGGCAATCGGTTTCCACCATAAATTTATCGTTAGGCAAACGGCGGATTAAGTCGTCCCATTTGGCGGAAAAAGTTATCAGACCGGTAAAAGAGACCATGAGACCCAAAGAAAAATATTGCCAAGCCAATTCTTCGTCGCCGGAAAAGCAATGCATCACTCCCCAGACCTTGTCTTTCGGCATCGTCTCTTTATGCTCTTTCCTAAAATTTCTTAAAATTTCCAGCATGTCATCATGCGCTTGCCGACAATGGACGATCACCGGCAATTTCAGAATTTGCGCCAACTTTAATTGTTCAGTGAAGATCTCTTTCTGTTTCTGCTTAACCGCGGTCACATCAGAGGTTATATCAAGCTGATAATAATCCAAACCGATTTCCCCGACCGCCACAACTTTTTTAAACTTGGCCAGCTTTTCATAAAGATCGTAGCTGAATTCTTCCTCGCGCGTATTAAAATCATAATCATCGCCAGAAACTTTTTGGGTGTGAGTATGCGCCGGATGCAGGCCGACGGCCGCGTAAACGCCTTTTTCGTATTTATTGGCGAATTCCAGCGCCCGTTTCGAAGTTTTTATTTCCGAACCGACTAAAATCATCCAGGTTTCCCCAGCCAAAGAACGGCGAATTACTTCGTCGGCGTCGTCTTTAAAAGCGCTAAAATTTACATGGGCATGAGTATCGATGAGCATAGACAACTTGTCATTCCCGCGTAGGCGGGAATCCAGAAAAAAATTAAAAGCACCAAAAACGGTTTAATTTTTAATTTCTAATTTTCAATTGCTTGTCCTACCTCGCAAAACGAGGAAGGGAAAATTTAAAGCTATTCTCTCAAAATCTTAATATTCATAATGTCTCTCAAATCCACCAATCTCGACGGCTTAATATTTCTGCCTTCTCCCGCGTCAATTACCAAGTCCGGCAAATAGTCAAAATAATTTTCCAGATTCTGCGCGTTATTAAGAGGCGGTTCGCCGGTTTTGTTCAGACTGGTAGAGACGACAGGAAAACCGGCCGCACTAATCATTTTAACCAAAAATTCATTTTTTGGCAATCTAACGGCTAAACTATCTAAACCGCCGGTCAATTCGGCCGGCAAATTTTTCCTGTTTTCCAAAATAACCGTCACTGCCCCTGACCCCTCCGTTTCGGTCGGAACAAGCCAAACCTTTTTTAAATATTCCATTTGCTCGGAATTAACAACACAATATTTTTTAAGCATCTCAAAATCGCTAATTAAAACTAAGAACGGCTTATTCCCTCTCTCGCCTTTAATTTTATTAATTTTTTCAATCGCCTCGGCATTTCCGGCATCGCAACCCAAACCATAAATCGTGTCGGTCGGATAAGCTATCACCGAGCCGCGCTTTAAATAATCGACGATTAAGTCGATTTGTTCTTGCTCTATTTTATTTATATCTATTTTTATGGTTTGCATATCCTTTATCGATTTTTTGCCTATAATAAAACTGCTACCTTAAACATCTGGAGCAGTAAAATTATTTTAACAATATTTCAATTTCCTTTTTTAAAGCCGGGATATCTTTTTTAATAACCTGCCAAACTAAATCCTTATTAACTCCGAAATATTCGTGAATCAGAACATTCCTAAAATCAGTAATATCGCGCCAAGCAATATGAGAATTGGCAATTTTAAAATTATCCTCTAAATTTCTGGCCGCCTCACCGATTATTTCCAAATTTCTCACTACTGCGTCTATAACCAAAAAATTTTCGCTAAAATTTTGCTCATTAATTTCAGCAACATACTTTTCTATTTTATTAATACTTTCCAAAAATTGTCCTTTTCCATATATTTTTATTTCGTCTCTATAAATATATTTTTCCAAACGCGGATTAACTCCGCCGTAAGTCAACAAATCAACTTTTTGTTTTAATAGATCCTCTAATTCATTTTTTAAATGAATTAAATCCAATAAACTCTTATCTTTTCTCAATTCAACCAAGATATCTATATCGCTCCCTTCCTTTTCTTCGCCACGAGCGAAAGAACCAAAAATAGACGCTCTAATCACATCATTTTTTTTCAGTATGGGTAAGATTTTTTCTTTAATTTTCTCTATTTTTTTTGTCATAAAATTGTAATGATATTATACCACAATTGTAGTAATCATCTACTACGACGTCAAACTTTCTTTAAAATCCTCACTACCCCCTTATTCGCGTCCACTTCCACTAAATCGCCGTCATGCAAAACCTTAGATCAAATTCCAACCAACTCATCAAATTCTTTTTGGCCGAAGTTAATAAATCTTTTTAAAAACTTATAATTATCATTGACGGTTTCGACTCGTTGCCGGTCGAATCCATACTCAACGTTCATATGATTAAATTCTACCACAAACGAGAAAAATCTGACCTTTATGAGCAAATAAAGAAGCCTAATCTCATTTTTTGATAAAGGATTAAAACGGCGATAGCTTTCAGTAAACATCTTGGCCTGCTCCGGATTATAATTATAGCAAAAACAGATTAAATGCAACGCCACCGCCACATTCTGAATATAGGGGCTAAACACCATATCGGAAAAGTCAATTATGCTGTTTAGTTTTCCGTCGCTCACCAGCCAGTTATGAGGAACTATATCATTATGGATCAATCCCACGGGCATTTTTTCAAACTCATTTTTTATCCCTCTAAATTCCACGAGAATTTCTCCAAAAATTTCTTTATCAAAATCTTTAGGCAAGAGAGGAATAAATTTTTCTAAAACTAAAACGCATTTTATGTCCCATTCAAAGTTTTGCCTGGTTTTTGAGCCATCTCTAAAGCCCTTGAGAGCTAAGTCCATCTTTGCGGCTTCCTCTGCCGCTTCAATTACTAAAGAATCGCTTAGTGACCGCTTATTCATATTCGCGCCGTCCACAAAATCCATCACGCAAGCATATTTCTTATTTACCGCTGTTGCCAATCCTCCTCCGCTATTTTTAAGAAGACCAGGGGCTTTTATGCCCGATTGACGCAAAAAATCAATTACTTCCAGCTCAAATAAAATATTTTCCGGCTTTACTCCGATACCCTCAAAAATCTTTATTACATATTGCCCTTCTCGAGTCTGAATGTAATAATTAGAGTTTTCATAGCCAGAGGTATAAAGAAAAAAACGATCAATTTTTCCCAAACCATTGTATTGATCTAAAATATTCTGT
This sequence comes from bacterium, assembly GCA_030650415.1. Lineage (GTDB taxonomy): Bacteria > Patescibacteriota > Patescibacteriia > Patescibacteriales > GWC2-42-12 > GWC2-42-12. Next base: position 14,106 of record JAUSEG010000024.1, read on the forward strand.
AAAAAAATTTTATCGTAATTTTGCCTCATGTCTCTTTATAATTTTATTCTCTACCTCCCCTTATTAATATACACAACTTTCGCCGGCGGAAAGCCGTTAAAGTAAGAATTCGAGGCGATAAAATATTGCCTTTAATAACTCACCTCTTTCAAATTCTTAGGGATGGCTGTTGATCTTTATCTCGAATGTGATTATAAATAATACTGATAAATTCTTTAGCGGTTTTTATCGCGTCGGCCGCTTCCTTCTCGCCGATATTGCCAAACGGTTCGTAAATCGCTTTGTTTCTTTTTTTCCGCATCTCGTCAAAACTGCCAATCAAACTTACATATTTTTTGCCGAATTTCTGACCGACAAATTCTATAATTACTTTAAAGTTTTTCTCTAAGTTTTGATTTACCAAAATCCAGCATAATTTTATTGTAGTAGTTTTATACTACAATTGTAGTAATTTTCTACTACAATGTCATTCTCCTCTGTCATTCCGGCCTCCGAGCCGGAATCTATTCCCTTTTTAAAATCCTCACCACCCCCTTACCCGCGTCCACTTCGACGGCAAGATTTCACTTTCTAAAATAATTTCATCTGCGGATTTTTACTTCTGATAAAATCCGTCGCTCGCTCAACAAATTGCTTAGCGTTTTTTAAAGATTGCTCGGTCTGCGCGAGCGATACTAAAATCCCGGCTTCATCATAGGTAAACTTATTTCTAAACTTACGCATCTGATCAAAGGCGGCAACTACTTTAGAAAATTCTTCGCCTAAAACCGCCCCGGCAAACAAAACAACGGTTTTATGCTGTTGGCCGTCAATTGGCCTGAAACCAAAAGAAAACATAACCGCCCGGCCGGCTCTTAGCATGGCCAAATAGGCGTAATTATATGACGCTTCACTGTCTATTTTTAAATTGGCTTCAGCAACTTTTAAATCTTTATGGGCTCGGGTAAGATGTTTAGCTATCTGTTCGAAGCCAATTTTCTCTTTGGCAATGAGTTCTTCTTTTTCTAATTTTTCAATCAATGGCTTCATATAAGTTCAATGATCCGACCGGCTAAAATTGATTGGATGAATGATTCGGTCTTGGATTTTTTTTTGAATTCATTTTCACCCCAAAGATGATAATTAATTTCCCGATTGAATAAACTTTCAAGCTTGCTGACTTTTTGAATTAGCTCATCTTCATTAACATCACCGATAACCATTAAATCCACGTCGCTAAAAGAATCTTCTTCGTTTTTAGCAAAAGAACCGAAAATAAAAGCTCTGGCTACACCTTTTATTTTCTCCAGTTCTTCGCGCAAAGTCCCTTCTATGCCGATGGTTTTAAAAACTATATTTTTAAAATCCTTAAAAATGGCGGACTCTTTATTGGGATAATAAAAAACTGAATTGGCGATTTTTTCTTTACTTAAAATCCCTGATCTTTCCAGCGCAGTCAATTCTCGGTGGATATTGCTGACCGGCAGTTCAAGAATTTTTTCCAACTGCCTGGGGTAATATTTTTTATTATCGTCCGCGAAAAAAAGTTGCAAAATTTTTTTACGGGTTTTTGATTTGGTTAATTTGAGTAAGTCCATAACTGTTATCAATTTATATAACAATTGTAATCAATCCTGACTACAATGTCAATCTGGTGTTCTCCTCCTTTAACAAAGGGGGATGAAGGGGGATTTAATTTCTTTTAATAATTTTTACAATTCCTTTGTTAGCATCCACTTCCACTAAGTCGCCGTCTTTAAGCGAAACGATAAGGTTAGGTATGCCAACAATGCATGGCTTTTTAAATTCTCGGCTAACGACCGCCGCGTGCGATGTCAAACCGCCAAATTCCGTTAAAATAGCCGACGATAATTTCATAATCGGCAAATAATGAACCATAGTTTGCAACGCCACCAAGACCTCGCCTTTTTTAAATTTTACAAAATCTTTATTATATAAAATCACTCTAACCCTGCCTATAACTTTTCCTGGACTAGCAATTAATCCCTTAAGCACCGGCTCTTTTCTCGCGCCAGCCGTAGGAGGATTAAATTGTTTAACTAACCTTTCCGCTTCTGCACCATCATAAACAGTATATTTTCCCAAAGCGTTGGTGGTAACACATATTTTCATTCTACGCTCGGCCGCCTTTAATATTTTAGAATCTCGGCTACAAATCACTTGCATAATCTCTAACGGGGTCAAATAATAAATAATCTCAACAGTAATTCTCAACCGTTTGGCAATTTCCGTATAAATACCTTTTTCAATCAAATTTGATTTTTCGTGCAAATGGCCGCAATGATCCCGCGCTGGAGCAATAATCTGCTTTAAATTAAGTTTATGTATCGCAGAGGGGTACCAAATGTCAAGCAATACTGCATACCAAATCTGCCCAGTCACTTTAGGCCAGACAGAAGACAATTCCTCCAAATAATTAATAATACTTTTGTCGCTTTCGGCTGAAAAATTAATTTTAGCCAATTTCATTAAAAGACTTTCTAAAAATTTTGCTTGACGATAATAGTCGTCTACTATCTTCTGAACATATTTTCTCTGTCCCGATTCCGACATCTTCTCTAGGTCTTCCCTAAGCGGTTTCAGAGTCTTAGAAATAAAACATTGATAATGCAAATCGTCTTTAAGATAAGTAAAAACGCCGATACGGCGGCCGGTTAGTTCAAAAAAGTGTTCAATCATTTCATCGCAAAACCAAGCCCAGCCTTCCATGACTAAGGTATTCCATATTCCTAATAATGTAACTTTGCTTTTTATTGCCATAGATGTGACTGATAATTATTTTCTTTTTACTATCCTAATCTCCCCCTCCGCCACTGGATGCCGGATCAAGTCCGGCATGACAGAATAAAATAATCGTTACGCGTTCCTATCTATTCTTATTCACATGCACCACTTTCGCCGGCGGGAAGCCGTTGAAGTAGGTTGACGAAGCCACGGAGTAAGCGCCGATATTCTCGGCATAGAGTAAGTCATGAATTTCTAAATCTTCTGGCAGTTCATCGACCAGAGAAATCGTGTCAAAAGCGTCGCAGGTCGGGCCGAAAGTTGAACAGACTTGTGTCGGACCGTCCTTAAAAGCATGGAGCGGATTATGCTGATGATCGAAAACAATGCCGGAAAAAGTGTGATAAACGCCGTCGTTTAAGTAATAGCAGGTCTTACCATCGCGAATCGCCTTGCCCACGATTTTCGTTACTAAGGTGCAGGCGGTCGCCACCATAAACCGACCCGGCTCGGCGATAATTTGCACATTATCTTTAGAAAATAACCGCTTAAACTCCGAATTTAATTTTTTTGCCAAATCAGAGAAAGACTGAACGTCCGCCGTATATTGCGCCGGAAAACCGCCGCCGATATCTAAAACTTTTTTCCGTTTGCCTTCTCTATCTATAAAACCGATCGGATAATTTCTTAAATCCGCTTCTTTAAAAATCGCCGAGGCTAAACTTAAGGACTGGACATAGTTATCAAAGTTGCAACACTGACTGCCGACATGGAAGCTAATGCCTTCAACGCCGAGCCCGTAGCTTATGGCCTGGGCGATTAAGTCCACGGCCTCGCCCGGATGAGCGCCGAATTTACTGGACAGCTCGACCACCGAACCGGTATTGGGTACGCGGATGCGCAAAACCAAGCCGGCATCAGGCGCGTGCTCTTTAATTTTTTTCAGTTCCGCGGAATTATCAAAAGTCACGAGCGGTTTATAGGGATTCAATTCTTTTAAAGTTTCCACCGGTTTAATGGTATTAGCGTAAATTATTTTATCCCAAATAAAATCCTGCCGTTCTTTAGCCGGCAAATTTTTAATGTTTTCATGAACCGTCATAAATTCCGGAAAAGAGGCCACGTCAAAGCTCGCGCCCATGTCAAACATGGTTTTAACAATCTCCGGATTGGAATTGGCTTTAATGGCGAAATAAATCTGCACGTCAGGCAACCTTTTTTTAAACTCGCGGTAATTGGCTCTGATTATATCGTGATCGACTATAAAGGCCGGCGTGCCATGTTCGGCCGCGATTTTTTGTAGAAACTTTTTATGCTGCTTTGTCATAGTGATTCTGATGATCCGCCTCTTCCGGATGCGTGGAAAAATAAGGATCGTCTGCTTTAATATTTTTTATTATTTCAGCTATTTGACTTTCATTCAAGTCCGCAGGCAAGTTATAGCCCATCCAATTTCCCTCTATAAACACCCAACCATTTCTTTCATATAAATTGCGCGCTTGAGCATTAGCTGGAACCGCATTATTCAGAATCCCCGGCAGATTCTTTCCCTTGATATAATCATTTATCTGCTCCATTACCAAATCACCAGTGGTTTTATCTTTTAGCTCTGCTTCGCTTCTTGGCTCAAGCTTTTTTTTCCTGACCACCCAGGAAGCATAAAGAAAAGGAACGGGATCTTCATAAATTTTATAGGTACAATGACCTATTACTTTAAGCTCATGGTCGCCGACATCTTCCAGTAATTCTATTATTTTCATTCCCTTTTTAGGTTCTTCGTAGGGTTTCTCCGTTTTATCTTTTGAAGCATCGAGCTTTAAACTTTGATTGTGTAATTTTAAATCATCCGTCAGCTCTTCTCCGTAATTTGATACATAAAGATCCAGACTCCTTGGTTTTTCGCTCATATTTTTTATGTTTTGCCAAATGGCATTAATTAATTTTTATTTAAATGTTTTAAAACCACTAATAAGCATATTTTATCAAGTTAAAGTGAAAAATACAAGAAAAAAGGGTCGCCCGAACAAAAGTTCAAACGACCCGTGAAATCCCTTTTCGCCTACGCCGTCACCGCTTTCGGCCACGGCCACGGCATTGATCTACTCCCATCCCTCGGTGACGAGTTTCCCCATCTTAATTTCAAAGCGAAAAACCCAGATGGCTGTCGCCATACCCATCAAACCGATGAGGGTATAGGATATTGCCATGACTATCTCGAACCAAGAGATAGTCGCCGAATGCTTGAGGGCTAAGAACACCAGCACCGGCTCGGAACTCGCCAGCAGGAAGACTAACCATGATAGAATTTTTATAATCATTTTTGTTTTCAATGTGTTTCCCTTTCCGTTTTCGAAGGTTCATTCGATACCGAGTGTTACGGTATTATAATCGCTAGAATGAAATTCCAGCAATATTAAATTATAACACACCCCGTTAAATATGTCAATGATTTTAGATAGTTTTGCTATTATTAAACAAAAATACCGCACTTTAACATGCGATATTTATTAACTTATCAAATATTTTATATAATTTTAAACCTAGCTGGCCATTAATATAGAAAGAACGAGAATGCCTCCAATTGCAATAATTAGACCGACTATTTGGTGACGCTTTAATTTTTCACGGTTGACGAAAATACCTAATATCACGCCCAAAATAATATAGCTTTCGCTGATGGCGGTAACGATTGAAGTGGCGATAGTAGTCGTGGCAAAAGCGAAAGCCAACCAGCCCAAATTGTAAAGCAGACTTTGAGCCATGGTTGCTTTAAGATGGGATTTCAAATCAACTATCATGGCATGAAATTTTTTGATATACATCAAATAAAACGCGCAAATAATGGCTAACTCCGTATGGGCAAACCAGATAACCATTAAAGGAGAGATTTGCCGGCTGGAAACCCCGACCAAAAAATTAGTTAAAGCCAGACAGATGGCCCCGGCCACCGCCAACATCACGCCTTTCTCAATCGTTTTCCTAGTCTGATGGAGATGCTTGTGGTGCATGGTAATAACCATGAGCAAGCCAATAAAAATTACGACAATCAACAATGACTGTATAATAGTTAAACTTTCCCTGCCTAAGCCAACGCTCAAAGCCACGGTTAAGGGAAGTTCCATGCCGATCAAGGGCTCAACTATGGAAATTTTACCCTTTTTCAAAGCGGCAAAATTAAAAAAAGAGGCGGAAAAAATAACCATGCCTAAAATAGTCAATTGTATAATGCCGCCGGCATCCAAGGCAACTATTTCATTCTTAATAAAAGGAAGTAGGAATATAAAACCCATAACCCCCACGCTAAATAGCACTTTCCAGACTCCAATTATTCTGGATAATTTCTGAATGTAAAATTCTGCCAATCCCCAACTAAGCAAAGCAATTAGCGCGAAAATAATAGCTGTATAATCAGGCATAGAGTAATATATTTTTATTTATTAAACAATTAATCTGTATTGATTGTCATTGCGAGCCGCCCTTGTACTCAAGGCGGCGTGGCAATCTCACGAATATCTATATTTCATTAAAAGTCGCCACTATTATATTATGATTATTCTTTACTGTTCGTGAGATTGCTTCGTCGCTCGCGCTCCTCGCAATGACAAAGCTAATCTACAAACAAAAAGTTCTTAAACTGCCAAATATCTTTTTCATCAATCTTACTCGCCGGATTTTCTTTAAAATAAACCGTGCGATTCTTAAGCGGCGTCCAATCAGACGGCTTGGAAACAAACTTACCTAAGTACGGCTTAGCAATATCCAAAACGAAATCATGCGGCAAATCGTCTGGCAGATTTATCCCCTGCCTTGGATTTTCTATCATCCAGAGAACAGCGGATAAAATGCCGATCGCCACCTGGATAGTGGTGGCGTTCTGTCCGGGCATTAATCGCCTGGCTTCTTCAATCGTTAGAATACTCCCCGTCCACCAGGAACTATAGTCATGACCCATTAAAAGCGCGCCTAAAATATCCGCGCCCGAAGTAATCTCGTCGCCCATAATTCTTAATTTCGGCTGAAGTTCATAATTGCGGCCGCGCAATTCATGAAGCGAAGACAGAGTTTCATGGCATGGCATATAGGCGTAATGCACAGTCGGCCGATAAATCGCTTTCCTGTCCCGCTTTTGTCCCGCCTTCGTCCCGAGCTCAGGCCGAGGGGAGCTCAAGTCGAGGGAAGCAGGGTCGAGGGGATCACCGTCCCAAACGGTTAGACGATCTGATAAACCGAAAGCCTCGCCATGCCTGATTACCATGCCAACGATTTCTTCGTCCGGCACCCAGGATCTAACCCAAGTATTAATGCCCATCTGGGCAAGAAAAATTTGATTCTTCGGTCCGCGAGGCGGGATATAAGCTAAAGCCGGCAATTCTTTCTCGTGCGTGCCCCAGCCCATTTCCGCCGGAGCCGTGCCTTCTTCCCTTAGGCCTTCGATGCTCCAGGTACCGACGAACTCGTCAACCTCTTTCGGCCGATTGGTAATCTGGGTATCCCGCTCGCTGCAATGAATGACTTTAACTCCCAATTTTTTAGCGAGCCAAGAAAAATTTTTATCCTTTAAATATTGTTCCAGCTCTTCCTTGTCTTTACCAATAGCCTTTTTATCAGCGATTGATTTTTTGGCGATATCCACTAGTCCCTGTTTAACAAAATGAGAAATCAACCCAGGATTAGCCCCGTGATCGACCACGGCCGTAGGCGCATCATGCCAGCCCTTGGACAGTTTTCTTAATTTCATTTGCCGCCAGTAAAGTGATTTCTCGTATGGCGTTTCGGTAAAAACCCCGGCCAATGAATCCCAAACTTCAACCGAAGTGTTAACATATAGAACCTGATGCTCATGGCACCAGCTAATAATATCGTTAGCCCCGATATTCCAGGCCAAATCAATTAGCAACCCGCCGTCTGCCAAATGCTTGCTTAACACTTGATCTAAATTATCCGGCGTAATTTTTTTCCGGACATATTTTAAACCTCGGTCGGTGTATTTTTTCAAAGCGGCTGATTTATCTTCAAAATCGATGACTGTAATATTATTTAATGGCGCCTCAATTTTTTCCAGCAAGATGGGCAGGGTGCAACGCGCGACCGAACCGTAGCCGATCATGAGAATTTTTTTGTCAAATTGTTTTTTCATATTGTTCCCTTTGTCATTGCGAGCCGCCCCTGTAATCAGGGCGGCGTGGCAATCTCACTAATTAATAGTATGGATCAAATGGCAAATTTAAAAAAAATTATTTCCACGATAACAATATTCCTTATTTCATAATTAAATTATAAACACTATTGACAGATAACGCAAGGGTTGGCGGATATTTTTGGCTCTAAAAAAACCCGCCGAGCTAAGATGGCGAGGTTTTTATTTTTTGTCATTCCCGCGACCTATCCCGCCTTCGTCCCGAGCTCAGGCGTTAGCAGGCGCGGCGAAGCGTTACGGGCGCGGCAGAGTTTAATTCTTTCTATTTTTTATTTTTATCATTTACTTGCCCAGAGCATCCTGCAAAAGTTTCCCTTGCCAGCTAAACGCCTCGGCCGCGGTAATCCGCGACTTTTTCATTAAAACAATTTCCTGTGTAATCAAGCGCATTAAATGCAGGCCAAGCAGATCTCTCTTTTTATAAAACTTCTGATAGAGCGGCTTATCTTGATTAATATAAATTAAATTCCCCTGGCTTAGCGCTTCCGGTCCATCTGACCCCAAGCTTACGATGCCGCAGGAAATACCTAATTTTTTTAATTGAATTCGTTTAACCACTAGCGGCTTAGCGTCAATTTTCGGCTTAGTCTCCGGCGCATTTTCCTCTTTCGTTTTTACCGCTTCCGGCGTATTTTTTTTCTCTTCGCTCTCCGGCTCTCCTGCCGCTGGATTATCTTTTTTTTCCTCAATAAAAGCGCTAGCCGCGGCCTTGGCTTGGCGCGCCTGTTTATTTAATCTGGCCACGGCTTTGCCTTGAGGAATAAAGTCGGGATTCATGAGCAAGGCCTCTTTTATCTGCTTCATCACCTCTTGCAACTCTTGATTCACTTTTTGAAAATTTTTCGTTTCGCTTTGTTTTCTTAATTCAACTAAAATTTTCTCCAATTGCGCCCGCATCAGCTGATAAAATAATTTATACTCCTGGCTGTCAATAACGAAGTCGCTGCGCGCGGAAATCAAAGGCAAAAAATCGGCGTTAATACTACCGGCGATTTTAGCCACGGCTTGGTGATACTTGCGTTCCAGGCCGAATAAATCTCTTTTTATTAGCGCCTGCTTAACGCGGCACTCTACTCCCGGCTCGTCAAGATCGCCCGCGTTCAGGGCGACAATAATTTCCCCCTCAACCAAGCCATACATGGTTTTTATATTTACGGAGACAATCCGACCCGGCACGGTTTTAGCGCTGATTTTTTTATTATTCAGATAAACATTGAATTTTTTAGCGCGCAAAGGCACGGACTGCCTTAAATATTTCTCCGCTTCGGCCAAGCTGACTTTTTTCGTTAACTTATTTAAAATAATTTTTGTGCCTTCTTTATCTAATGGGCTGGCCGGCTCCTTGGTAATCGGCAGATCCCAACTTTGATCGCTTTTCCACAAAGCGCGATTAAAGACAACCGTATATTTATATTTTCCCTTAACGCTTTCCACAATAAACTCATCGGCTAAAGCCAGAGCGGAAAACTTGCCGATGCCGAACTGGCCGATGCGCTTACGGCCGAAACGGGGGGAAAGGCTATTGGCTTTCTTCTCTTCCGAGCCGATGGTAAAAAATTGTTCCAGCCCTTTCGCGTTCATGCCCGAACCATTATCGCTAACTATAATTTTTTCATCGTCAATCAAAACGGAAACCTCGGTGGCGTCCGCGTCATAGCCGTTATTAACCAGCTCGCGCACGAACTCAATGCTTTCGCGGTACATTTTTTCGCCTAAAGTGAAAAGATGGCTTTTATCAACGGTAACTTTTATTTTACTGGTTTTATTGAACATCTGATGGTTATTTTAACTGTACATATTTGTACAGAATAACGAAACATAAAATCATCTAATTTTCAATTTCTTCAATTGATTCTTCAATAGCCGATCTAATCAATTTTTCCAGGCCTTTATAATCTCCTTTATCCGCTTTCGCCAAAACTTCAATATATTTTTTTCTACCCATTTTAGTTTCCACCCTTAATTCAATCGGCGGCAAATTTAAATCCAATAAAATTATATTATTGAGCAATCTGCCGATTCTGCCATTATAATCGGCGAAGGGGTGAATCCACAAAAACCTATGATGCGCCCAGGCGAGCAAGGCGTAAGTTCATCAATAAACTTTAAATTCTCAATTTTAGGCAAATATTTAAGCCGTGTTTTTAAGTCTTGAGTAAACTCAACCATAAGCTGGCCAACCAAGTAAAATTTGGGCGGAATATGGTTTAAAACAGCAACATCAATTTTCCTAAATTTGCCGGCCATTTCCGGGAATATCCAGCCAAAGCCGATTTTATGCGCCTGTTGAATAAAGCCGAGCGAAAAGCTGATTTTTCCCGCCTTTAATCTGCCCATAACAAAATCCCACGCCCTTTTTGTTCCCTCTATTTCCAAAGGAATCAATTTTGAACGCGGGATATTGCCGAAGGCGGTTTCTTTGAAACTCGTTTCTCCTATTTTCTTTTTCATGAATTTTTAATCGCCAACTTATTTAATACTTTATTGATCAGACTCATGGTTGTTCGCGGATTTTCCGTTTTAGTGGTTCGATATAACATTTTTTTTTCAAACAACTTAAAATACTTCTGACGCGACTTACTGTGGCGAGAAGTTTTCTGATAATTTTTTAAAATTTTTAAAATTTTATCGTTTGACATATTAAAAAAATAGCATAAAAAAGACATAAAGTCAATAAAACTGCGTTCTTGAACGATATCCCCTCTCCTTGCTAAGGAGGTTCTCCCCTGCCAGAGGGGGAAATTAAGAGGAGGTGGGAGGGGTGAGGTTATTTTTTCATTATTATTTTTACTATCCCCTCGTTCGCATCAACTTCCACCGTCATACCGTCTTTTAAAACTTCAGTGGCGATTTTCGTGCCGATAATACAAGGAGTCTTTAATTCGCGCACCGAGTAAATACCCTGCGCCAAGGGAGCGCAGGGCGTTAAATTCATAATTCAAACAGCCTAAGCTGTTTTACGTCCTGTTCTCTGCCCTGGTTGATTATATAATTTTCAATGATTTTTTTGCTGCCCCGGCCGCTGACTGTTGCG
>JAUSEG010000027.1 GCA_030650415.1 bacterium
CGGTTTCGGTGAAAATGCTTAAAATTAACGGCGATGATTTAATGAAGGCGTTAACCATAGAGCCGGGCCCGAAAATCGGCGCGATTTTAGACGTGCTGTTATCCGAAGTTATTGAAGACCAAAAATTAAACGATAAAGCGTATTTGGAAAAACGCAGCCTCGAGCTTAATAAAATGGATTTAAAAGAATTAAGAGAAAAGGCCAAAGAAAAAATTGAAGATAAAAAAATGGAAGACGACGAAGAGATAAAAAAAGAATTTTACGATAAATAGAAATATATTTAAATATATTAATTATATGAAAAAATTTATTTTATTAATTATTTTAACCTTAACTTTAACCGCCTGTTCTAATAATCAACTTAGTTATGACGAGAGCAGCGCGCCTAAAACTATGGACAATTTTAATGAAGCGGATATAATAGGTAGAATGACAGCGCTAAAAAACGGCTTAACGCCAAAAATGAAACCAAGCGGCAGTTCTTCGGCCAGCGAACCGGCTCAAGGGCAAGAGCAAGGTCAGACGCAGGGAGCGACCGAAGAAGCTAATCAAAAGCAGCTGGAAAATTTAGCCGAGCAGTTTGACAGTGCGGTTATAAAAACTAATTTAGGCGATATGACGGTTAAATTTTATGCTCAAGAGTCGCCGATTACGGTTAATAATTTTATGAATTTAGCCAAAGCCGGATTTTATAATGGCACTAAATTTCATAGAGTAATTAAGGATTTTATGATTCAGGGCGGTGATCCCAATAGCAAAGACAACGATTGGTCAAACGACGGACAGGGCGGTCCGGGCTACCAGTTTCAGGATGAATTTAATCAGCATAAATTAGTCAAAGGCAGTTTAGCCATGGCCAATTCCGGGCCTAATACTAATGGTTCCCAGTTTTTTATCGTTACCGCTGAGGCTACGTCTTGGCTGGATGGTAAGCATACTAATTTTGGCGAGGTAACCGGCGGTTTGGATATAGTGGAAAAGATAGGGAAAGTTAAAGTGAATGAAAATGATCACCCGACGGAAGATGTTATTATAAATAGCATTGAGTTAACCAAGGGTGGAACGAACAGTCCGGAGAAAACTATTGGACCGGAATTGCCGCCCAGCGCCTCCTCGACTCCGGAAGTAAAGTCAGCCAGTTCAACAACTAAAGAAGAATAGTTGAGCGATTAAATTTTTTTGGGGCCTATGGTCTAGTGGTATGACGCGACATTCGCATTGTCGAGACGCCAGTCCGATTCTGGCTAGGTCCACCAGGTTTTTTGTCATTCCGGCCTCCGAGCCGGAATATATTTCCTTATAAATTAAAAATAAATTTATGTTTTTAATTATTAGATGGCTGATTATGGTTCTGGCGATTTTTATCAGCGCTTATTTGATTCCCGGCGTCGCGGTCGCTACTTTTTGGTCGGCTTTATGGCTAGCCTTGTTTTTAGGGATTATTAACGTTTTGGTCAAACCGGTTTTAATTTTAATAACTTTGCCGATTAACATTTTAACTTTAGGATTGTTCACTTTTGTCATTAACGCTTTACTGATTTTGTTGGCCGCTTCGGTTATTAAGGGTTTTTCCGTTAGCGGTTTTTGGGTTGCCATGCTGTTCAGCATAGTTTTATCGGTTGTCAGTTATTTATTAAATATTTTGGTTAGAGCAAAATAATAAATTTAGCCCCTTTAACAAAGGGGCCGCCCGTTAGGGCGGGGGATTTTATCATTATTGATTCACGGGCTGTGGTATAACGGTATTACGCACGATTCGGGTTCGTGTAATCCGGGTTCAATTCCCGGCAGCCCGACCATATGAAACCTTCAGCGTTATGAGCGCATGGAATGCGCTCGCTTCGCTCGCGCATTAAGGCAAAGTTTTTAAATTCAGCGTTAAAATCAGCCAAAATTTTCCACTCCTGCCTCCACTCCCAAACCACCTCTCTATTTAGCAAGCGGCGGTTCGTTCCAATTTTTTCCGTAAAAGATTTTATTTCCATAAAATCTTTAGACAAAGCAAGTTTTTTGGCGTAGTTAGCGTCAATTATCCATTTTCTCAATGGTTCGAGCCAATTGTTTTCCTTTCGCCCAAAATCAGATTTCTTTTCCGAGAGGTCTGTTTTTGTTTGCACGAGTTCGTTCTTTTTAGCTAAATAAATATCTTTTTCAATCGTGCCGTCTAAATAGGCATTAACCAGTTTATCTAATTTCTGTTCCGTGTCTCTAATTTTTTCCTCTAAATTTTTGGCGAAAGATTTATTATCATCTTTTTGTTCGCTTTCCCAGATTTTAACTTTAACTAACATTTTTTCTTTCCAATCATCGTTTAGAGCGACTTTTTCTAGCCGTTCAGTTAGTTGGTTAAAAAGTTTTTTCTCGCCAAGATATTTTTGGCTACATTTGCCTAATTTTTTAGTACAGCGGTAATAGGTATAGATTCCGCCGTTGCCTTTAGCTAATTGTGCGGTAATAGCTCCGCCACATTCCCCGCACTTTAATAGTCCGAGAAAAGGGAAACCGTGTTTTTTCTTTTTAACCCTAACCCGCTTGCCGTTGTTAATAACCTCCTGAACGGCTGTAAAAGCCGCTCTGGAAACAATTGGCGGGAAATCGCCCTCATAGCACTCGCCACCTCTTTCAATTATCCCTAGATAGATTTTGTTATTTAACATCCGATGTATAACCGCTTTGCATAGCGGTTTACCTAACTTGCCAACTACGCCCAAAAACTCCAGGCGTCGGCCTAAGCTTTCATAAGTATGATTGCCCGTGGCAAATTCTTCAAAAGCGATTTTAACCAATTTAGCTTTAAAAGGGTCTGGCTCAATATTTCTGGTTTTAGGATTATTAACATAACCGAAAGGCGCCAAGCCAGGATATTGGCCGCGCCTGAGTTTTTGTCTAATTCCGCGCTTAACGTTTTCGCTTAAATTGTCCGAATAGTATTTGGACTGCCCGAAAGCCACTTGCAACATAAACAAGCCTTGCGGAGTTGGCTCAAACCAGAAAGTAGGGAAGCGCAAAGAAGCGATCTTACCAATATCTATACTATAAATTATTTGTCCGCCGTCAACGGAATTGCGCGCCAAGCGATCCGGGTGCCACGCAATCAAGCCGACCGGCTCAATACTCTCATAAACTTTGCTCATCATCCGGTTAAATATCTCCCGTCCCGGCTTCTTTGCGCTCTTACTCTCAATAAACTGCTCGGAGATGATAATATTCTCTCGTTTAGCGTATTCGGCCAACTCCGCGAGCTGTGCTTCAATCGACATAATTTGCCTTTCCTCGTCCTCGGTGGACTTTCGGGCATAAAGAAAATATTTCATAGATGTATAAAATTAGAGCGCGGAATTAAAAACTTGCTTTGTCACCGCCGCTTAGGCGGCGGACGGAAAAAATTGGTAAGACAAAAACAATATTTTTGTAAATTGTGGCTATACCGCGAAATCAGTATTTAAATCATTATTTAGAAAAATTTTGTTTTTGTCTTGGGCGCTTCGCGCCCGACGAACCGCCGTTTGCGAAATAGAGAGGTGGTTTGGGAGTGGAGGGAGGAGTGGAAAATTTTGGCTGATTTTAATGCTGAATTTAAAAACTTTTTTTTAATGTCTGCGTCCGCCTTTAAGGCGGACGCACTCCTTGAGCGTGAACGTTCGTCTATGTCGGGCTGCCGGGAATTGAACCCGGTCTACATGCACCCCATGCATGCGTACTACCGGTATACTACAGCCCGTACTTTTTCTTTAACTCAATATAACCCTTGTGAGTTTTTAAAAATTTCTCTCTGGTTCTTGCTTCCTTTTCACTACCATACTGTTCAAAACAAAACATTTCAAGAGGCCTTCTGCCTTTGGTGGATTTCACTAATCCTAAATTATGCTGATATAATCTTCTCTGCAAATCATTTGTGCTACCAATATATTTTTTATTATCCTTTTGACTTAATAATATATAAACATAATACATAATGCGTACTACCGCCTGCGGCTTCGCCGCGAAGCGGCAGGCCGGTATACTACAGCCCGATAAGGCTATTATCTACTTTATCATTTTATGGATTTTTGGCAAATAAAAAAGCTTCACCAATGCCCCGGCAACCCGGGGCGCAACTGACCAAGAATTGGCTATTTTGTAATGGGTCCCTGTAAAAAAACAGAGCTATGTTCTTAGACATATTCAAGCGTTTGCCTAAAAATGTTTAAGCATAAATTTTACCCTTGTTACCGCATCCTTAGGCCACGGCCTAAAGAAATGAGAACCTATCTCAAAAATAGCTTTTAGGCGATTTGGCGGATATTTCGAGCGAAAAGTTTTAAAATTGAGAAGGCATAGCGAGCTATGGCGACGAAATTTTAAAGCTTTGTAGCCGAAATAGACCAAAATCGCGCTAAAGATTATTTTTGAGATAGGTTCTAGGCAGCCAACTTCTTGTAATCCAAAACTTGTTCAGTCTTAGTGAAGCTTTTCTATAGACGATTTTTAAAGATCCTCTCGTCTGTATTATATCATATTTTCTGCTTATCAAAAAGCTCAAGTCTTCTCTAATGCAAGATGATGCGATGAGGGCACTCTGACTCCAATACGGGGTGATGTATTCTAACACAAAATGAGCCGGTTCTCGGCTCACCTTGTGAAGAAGCGGAAAAACGCTCATAATGGATTTTGTATGAAAA
>JAUSEG010000028.1 GCA_030650415.1 bacterium
AACAGTCAGCGGCCGGGGCAGCAAAAAAATCATTGAAAATTATATAATCAACCAGGGCAGAGAACAGGACGTAAAACAGCTTAGGCTGTTTGAATTATGAATTTAACGCCCTGCGCTCCCTTGGCGCAGGGTATTTACAAATTTAACTCTAATTTCATGTCACCAAGTAAATAACATCAAATTTTATTGTTATTTACTATAGTTGCACATTTACGATCCCCTGGCTTTATTTTACGCTAACATTAAAAAATAGTAAATTATTCATTTTTGCACAAACAATAGAAAAGTTAGAAATCAGATTCGAATCGAAATTCCTTTTTGTTTTCATGTATTTGACTGAAGCTATGAATTATGACTTATTTAGACTTTCTTAAAGTTCTGAATCTTAGGAATAAAAACGACCAATCCCTATACAGGGGTCGGTCGCCTTAGAACCTTTTTTATCCTGATGGAGATCGGGCTCGAACCGCTCGAGCCGCCCCGTTCTCATAGGAAAGAGAGTCTATCCGATGCTAAATTGTCCTGGCGGTGGGATAGAGATTCGAACTCTAGATGACATTTCTGCCATACGGCTTTTCGAGAGCCGCGCCTTCAACCACTCGGCCATCCCACCAATCGCCTTATTTTAACCCTAAATAAGCTAAAATTACAAGTGCGAGTATCCCCGCGAAGCTGATTATGGTGTAAATCAATAATTTTACGCTATCCTTTTTTCTACCTTCAAAATAAAAAATAACCGGTTTTCCTAAAATAAGCAAGCTGGTAATTAACGCCGATAGAACAAACAGCATTAACATAATTATCGGGATAAAAAAACTTTTTTCATCACCGAAAATTCTTTGGGCGTTATTTAAAAACGCCGCCACGGCGATAATGTAAACCACCGTGCCCAATGAGTTTAAAAGGCCCAGTAAAAATAATTTTTTGTCGTTCATTTCGTTTGATTGAAAAAATTTCATAATTTTCATGTTAATTATTAAGGCTCTCTAATTTTATTAGACTCATCATCGCCATAAACAGCCAAAACATCACGGCCAAATCATTTTTAAAATACGGCGCATCGACCAAGCCATGAATTATTATAACCACCATGGCGCAGATTAAGCCTAAGAGTAAAAATTTATCTGTCATTGCGAGCGACTGCAAGGAGCGAAGCAATCTCCGATCGTCTTGTTCGTAAGATTGCGAAGCTTGTCCCGATCCGTCAGTCGGCGGAGAGGGATCTGCGTTTGCTCCTCGCAATGACAAACCGGAAATTCCCAGCCAGAAATATTTAAAAATTATCCAAATAAATATTAATAATCCGGCCAACCCCAACTCTGACCAAAAATTTAAAATAATATTATGCGGGTACAAATAAATTTCTAACGGCTGCCAATGCGCCGTGCGATAGGCTTCGTTAAAAACCAGCTTGCGCTGCGCCTCCGGATCGTTAGGATCTTTAAAAAATATGCCTTCGGTATGATAGGGCGCAACGGCTGCCTGATAATTAGCTAAACCGGCGCCGGTGATTAAATGCCCATTTTTCAACATCCGCCAAGTATCAGACCAACCGGCTTTTCTAATTTGTCCGGACAAATTACTAAAAGTAATATTTTCTACCGCTAAATTTCTGGCCGACTGATAAACCGCTAGACCAAAGCCAATTAATAACAATAAAATAATCGTCGCATATCTGATTTTTTTACTCGCCATCAAGCCAAAGATTATTAATCCGGTGGCGACACCGAGTAAAGCGCCTTTAGATTTAGCAAAATAAATGGAAAAAACCGACATAATAATTATCAGCGCTATAAAGACTATTCTCATCTTGTCATTCTGGAGGAAGGAGCGCCAGCGACGACCGATAGAATCCCCTTGAGATCCTATCGCTCCGCTTTCGCTGCGCTCCAGGATGACATTGAATAACCACCCTATCATCACTAACACCAGCGGCCCTAAATATAGCCCAACCGCGTTAGGGTAGCCGAAAAAAGACACAACTCTTCTAGTATTCTCGTCCGCCCAAGCCGGATTATCTATAAACGCGCCGGTTAGTTTCTGATAAATCGCCAGCGCCGACACCGTTAGGGCGCTAATAGCCAATGACCAAAGAATCTTTTCTAAGGGGTATTTCATTCGCGGCATTCGCATTTCATTCGCGGCCTTCGCATTATACTTAAACACGTTTAAGACAACTATAAAAAATAATACCGGTTCAAAAAAATAGGCTTTCCAAATACCAAACGAGCTTGAACTAAAACCGGCTACGCTAACGGCCATTAAAGCGATTAGCAAGAGCAGAACCATTTCCCAGTCAAACGGATAGCGGATTTTAATTTTCTGATTATTTTTTTTAAAATTCTCTAAAAAATTATTTTTTACTCTGCCAAAATTATTAATTATCCAAACCATGAAGACAATCCAAATCATCGCTTCTAAAATCGTTGACGGCAGTCCAAAAACGTTGAACCTAATTAAATAGGCGGGCAGGGTCGCAATTAAAAACATCACCGCCCAATCAAGACGGCGCCAAGCGAAAATAAAAAATAAAATTGTGAATAGCATGATTAGAATATTCGTAAATACCCTGCGCCAAGGGAGCGCAGGGCGTTAAATTCATAATTCAAACAGCCTAAGCTGTTTTACGTCCTGTTCTCTGCCCTGGTTGATTATATAATTTTCAATGATTTTTTTGCTGCCCCGGCCGCTGACTGTTG
>JAUSEG010000029.1 GCA_030650415.1 bacterium
CAACAGTCAGCGGCCGGGGCAGCAAAAAAATCATTGAAAATTATATAATCAACCAGGGCAGAGAACAGGACGTAAAACAGCTTAGGCTGTTTGAATTATGAATTTAACGCCCTGCGCTCCCTTGGCGCAGGGTATTTACAAGAAAATTTGTTTATTTATTTGTCATTCCCGAAGCCGCAGGCTGTCGGGAATCCAGGAGGGAGAAGTAAAAACATAACTACTTCTCGCTCGCTGATTAAAATTATTATATTTTTTAGGTTTAGAAAAGAAAGAACGTTTTTACTATTTACTCCTGGATTCCCGCCTACGCGGGAATGACAAGTTAAAATATATGAAAGCGCCGATTTTAAAAGGAGAAAAAATAATTTTAAAACCGCTGGCAATCAGTCAGGCGGAAAATTTTTTACGCTGGATCAAAGATGACGAAGTTAGCAGGTTTTTGATTATTGACGGCCGGGGCCTGACTTTAAATAAAGAGAAAGAATATATTAAAAATAGTTTAACTGATAAAAGTAAGTTGAATTGGGCAATTTTTACGGATAGTGGCGAACACATCGGCAGCACGGGGCTGCATGATATTAATAGAAAAAATTTGAAGGCAGTCTGGGGGATTTTTATTGGCGATAAAAATTATTGGAATCAGGGTTTAGGCACGGATGTTTTAAAAACGGTTTCAAAGCATTGTTTTAAGAAGCTTAAATTAAATAGAGTAGAGTTGGGCGTGTTCCCGCACAATCCGCGCGGCAAACGATGCTATGAGAAATGCGGTTTTAAAGTTGAAGGCGTGAAGAAGCAGGCGATTTGGAAGAACGGCAGATTTATTGATGAAATTATTATGGGTATAACGAAAGACGATTATAAAAAATTAATTAATAAATAGTCTGTCATTGCGGCCACCGAGCCGCAATCCAGGAGTAAGGAGCAATAATAAGATAATAGAATAATGCAATTTGTACTTCGCGCCCCTGGATGGCGGGTCAAGTCCGCCATGACAAGCAAAAAAATATGTCTTTAGAAAAAAATGAAAAATTAGAATTAACGCGGCATTCTTTATCGCACGTTATGGCCGCGGCGGTTTTAAAACTTTATCCTAAAGCGAAATTCGCTATCGGCCCGGCCGTGGATAACGGTTTTTACTATGATTTAGATTTTGCTAAAGAGAAATTAAGCGATAGCGATTTAGCTAAAATCGAAGAAGAAATGAAAGCGATTATTAAAGCCAATTTGCCTTTCGAGAAATCGGAATTACCGGTGGCTAAAGCGCTGGCGCGCGAAAAAAAGAGCGGGCAAATTTATAAGCTAGAACTTATACAGGATTTGAAAAAGCAAGGAGATGCTTCGACAGGCTCAGCACAGGTAAAGACCGTCAGCTATTATAAATTGGGCGAATTTGAAGATTTATGCCGCGGGCCGCATCTTAAATCCAGCGGGCAAATTCAGTTAGGCAGTTTTAAGCTGGAAAAACTGGCCGGCGCTTATTGGCGCGGAGACGAGAAAAATAAGATGCTAACTAGAATTTACGGTTTAGCTTTCTCGACCAGGCAGGAACTGGAAAACTATTTAAAAATGATAGTCGAGGCGGAAAAGAGGGATCATCGGAAACTCGGCAAGGAGTTGGAAATTTTTACTTTTAGCGATGAAATAGGCGCCGGTCTGCCAATTTGGCTGCCTAAGGGCGCGATATTGCGCGAGGAGTTGGAAAAATTGGCCAAAGAGAAAGAAACCGAGCTCGGGTATCAAAGGGTTTCCACGCCGCTCATAACCAAGGAAGATTTATTTTATAAAAGCGGGCACTTACCGCATTATAAAGAGAGCATGTATAGTCCGATGGAGATTGACGGAGAAAAGTATTATTTAAAACCCATGAATTGCCCATTTCATCACACGATTTACGCGAGTAAACCGAGGAGCTACCGGGAGTTGCCTCTCAAGTTGGCCGAGTATGGCATGTGCCATCGCTATGAAAAAAGCGGCGAACTGCAGGGTTTATTTCGGGTTAGAGCCATGATGATGAATGACGCTCATATTTATGTCCGGCCGGATCAGGTTAAAGCGGAAATAAAAGAGGTTATAGAACTCCATGAATATTATTATAAATTGTTTGGCGTTAAAACCATCAAGTATCGTTTGTCTAAGCACGATCCGAAGGATTTGGGCGGTAAGTATGTTAACTTGCCCAAGGCATGGGAAGCAAACGAACAAATTTTGCGCGAAGTTTTACAGGAGCTGAAAGCCGATTTTTATGAAGCGGAGAATGAAGCGGCTTTTTACGGCCCGAAGATTGACATCAATATTTATTCGGTGATCGGTAAAGAATATACTCTAGGCACGATCCAGCTTGATTTTGCCCAGCCGCAAAAATTTAACCTTACTTATATTGACAAAGACGGCAAAGACAAAATGCCTTATTGCATTCATCGCGCGCCGCTGTCGGTTCATGAGCGTTTTATCGGTTTTTTAATCGAGCATTACGCCGGCGCTTTCCCGGTTTGGCTGTCGCCGGTGCAGGTGAAAATCGTTTCCGTTGGCGCGACGCACGTGGAGTTTTGTAAAAAATTGGCTAAAGAATTTATAGAGAATAATATTAGAGTGGAAGTTGATGAAACGGATGAAACCGTGGGCAATAAAATCAGAAAGGCCGTGGCCGAAAAAGTGCCATATATGCTGGTTGTTGGCGATCGGGAAATGAACTCTGATAAACTTGCTGTTAGAGATAGGGGAGAGAAAACGACCAGAGAAATTGCTAAGAGGGAATTCATGGAAGAAGTGAAAGAGAAGATTAAAAACAGAAA
>JAUSEG010000030.1 GCA_030650415.1 bacterium
TTATGTTTTATTTACCCCTCATCGTTTCCGTATTCGCTTTAATCTTCGCCGGATTTTTGGCCCGACAGATCAAAATGGCTCCTTCCGGAGAGGGCAAAATGATTGCCGTTTCCAAATATATCAGAGAAGGGGCAATGGCTTATTTAAAAAGGCAGTACAAAACCGTAAGTATCGTGGCGATTGTTTTATTCTTTTTACTCTGGATATTGCTGGGCTTTAAAACCGGCATTGGATTTTTATTGGGAGCCGCATTTTCCGCTCTAGTCGGATTTGCTGGCATGGTTGTTTCAACTCAAACTAACGTTAAGGTCGCCGAAGCCGCAAAAAAGGGCTTGGCTTCAGCGCTTAGTTTGGCCTTTAAAGGGGGAGCGGTCACCGGCTTTTTGGTCGCTGGCTTTGGATTATTGGCCGTAACCGGTTTTTATATTTTGACGCAAGATTTAAAATCTTTAATCGCTTTGGGGTTTGGGGCTTCTTTAATTTCTGTTTTCGCTCGTCTTGGCGGAGGCATTTACACCAAAGCCGCTGATGTCGGGGCTGATTTAGTCGGCAAGATTGAAAAAGATATTCCTGAAGACGATCCGAGAAATCCCGCGGTCATAGCCGACCTGGTGGGGGATAATGTCGGCGATTGCGCCGGCATGGCTGCCGATCTTTTTGAAACGTACGTGGTCAGCATGGCCGCAGCCATGATTTTGGGGGCTTTAATTTTCCCCGGCAATGCGGCGGCTATTCTTTTCCCGCTTTTTCTGGGAGGCACGTCTATTTTATCTTCCATTATCGCTAGCTTTTTTGTGAAACTAAGTAAGGGCAAGGGTATTATGTCCGCTCTTTATAAGGGCATAATCGGGTCGGCGGTTATTTCTGCTTTAGGATTTTTATTAGTCGTTAAAAATTTCGCTCCTTCTTTAAATTTTTCTTTCTGGCAAATTTATTTGCCTGCTTTAATGGGTTTGCTTTTGGCCGGCGGAATGTTTTTAATCACCGAATATTATACTTCCAAAAAATACAAACCAGTCAGGTCTATTGCTGAAGCTTCCCAAACGGGCCACGCCACCAATATTATCACCGGTTTAGCCGTGGGGATGCAGTCCACCGTCTTGCCGGTTATTTTAATTTGCCTTGGAATTTTAGTCAGTTTTTATTTCGGCGGGATAATGGGATTAGCCATTGCCGTAGTTTCCATGCTTTCTTTAGCAGGCATGATCGTGGCCCTGGATTCTTACGGCCCCATTACCGATAATGCTTCGGGTATTGCCGAGATGTCCGGCCTTGATCCTAAAATCAGAGAAGTGACCGATGCTCTTGACGCCGTGGGTAATACCACCAAAGCCGTTACCAAGGCCTATGCCATAGCTTCGGCTGGATTAGCGGCTTTAGTCCTATTTGCGGCTTATACTCAAGAGCTTCAGGATTTGGGAGCTAAGATTTCTTTTTCCCTGGATAATTATAAAATTATCATCGGTTTGTTTATCGGAGGATTGCTTCCATACTTTTTCGGCTCTTTGGCCATGACGGCCGTGGGGAAAGCCGCGGGGAAAATTGTCCAGGAAGTCAGGCGGCAGTTTAAGGAGATTAAGGGCATAATGACCGGCGAAGGAAAACCCGAATATGGCCGATGCGTGGATATTGTCACTAAAGCCGCTCTCAAAGAAATGATGCTGCCGGCACTGGTGCCCGTGATCACTCCGATTTTGGTCGGGTTTATTTTAGGCCCCCAAGCCCTTGGCGGGCTCTTAATCGGCAGTATTCTGACCGGAGTTTTTATGGCTATTTCCATGACTTCGGGCGGAGCGGCTTGGGACAACGCTAAAAAATATATTGAAGACGGAAACCTGGGAGGCAAAGGAAGTTCGGCCCATGAAGCAGCGGTCACGGGCGACACGGTAGGGGACCCGTATAAAGATACAGCCGGGCCCGCCATTAATCCCATGATTAAGGTTTTGAACATTGTCGCTTTATTGATTGTCAGTTTCCTCGTTTAAAAAAACACCGCTTTTTTGCAGCGGTGTTAATTGAAAAGAAAAGGGATTCCGTAATAAATTCCCAAAATAACAAGGATATTTCTGATGGCCGTGCCCAGTAAAATTACTATCAAGCCGTGTTTTATTCCCACAAGCTTGGCG
>JAUSEG010000003.1 GCA_030650415.1 bacterium
ATTCGCCCGGGTTCTTTTGCGGTTTTCGCCTCGCAAAACGAGGCGACAATTTCAAGTTTTTCTTTGGCGGCATACTCTTGCAACTCTACGAGTTGCGCTTCAATACTCAAAACCTGTCGGTCATCTTCTTCGGTAGATTTACGAGCGTAAAGTATGTATTTCATATTGTTTTTTGATTAAGGATTAAAAAATTTTCTTCCCCCAAAATGCGAAATCGTGAATTCGTTTTTACCCCCAAAATTGAATACGAATTAGTCGCCGAGCGAAGCGAGGCGAACCAAAACTCTTTGACTTTTCCTTTCTGGTGCAGTATTCTTGAATTAGTCCGAACGCATTTCGGAAAAGAAATCCCCCCGCGAAAATTCGGAAAGGCGGCGGAGCCGCACCACTCAAAACCGCAAAAGAACCCGGAGAAAAACATCGGCTCGAACCATATTTTAATTTTGGGGGAAGAAAGTTTTTTAATCATATGAGTTAGGAAATTAGAAACCGCAACATCGCGGATTTTTGTTGCCCCTTGACTTAACGTTGTAAATATGTAATGCTCTATCGAGCCCAGTAAATGAGCCTTTCGGCTTGTTGGCACATTCCCAAACCAAAGAAACGGAGGTGAACCATGCCCAAATGCGAAATTCATCAGTGCTTCTACGACGGAGACACTTGCACCTACTGTACTCGTGAGGGTCGTCATATCACCGACGGGGAAAGCAATCATGCTCGTCTGCGTCGGGAAAATGACAAGTACTGTACCGCTCATGGGTGCTATTTCGACGGCGGTCAGTGTCCCTACTGCGCGCGACAGAGAAGAAAAGCCTTTGGTGATTAGATTCAGCCGAGGCTCGCGCAAATTCCAGGGCCCCTTGCGAAACACGTTTTCGTTCGGGGCTCTTCTTTTTTCTAAAATCATTGAAATTTTCATAAAAATCCTTTATTATTTAAGTATTCGCTTCACGAATTCTTGAATTGAATGCCGCCAAAGAAAAACTTGAAATTGTCAGCGGTGCGGCTCCGCCGCCTTTCCGAATTTTCGCGGGGGGATTTCTTTTCCGAAATGCGTTCGGACTAATTCAAGAATACTGCACCAGATAAAAAATCAAAAATTCAGCAATTTTTTATTGCTGTTTTTTTGTTGACAAAATCTGTTTGACACAATAGCTTATTAATGCTAGATTAATTCTATCAGTAACTTAGATCTCAAGTCATTTTTCATTAAGTAAGTGGCCGAAGAGGTCGCTTATTTTTTTATGTCTACACCAATCAAACAAATTGAATCAGGTTTTAAAGAGTTGGGCGTTAGCGCCGCCATTTTAAACGCGCTTAAAAGCTTGAAAATAGAGAATCCCACTCCGATTCAAACTAAGTCTATCCCCGCAGGCTTGTTAGGGCAGGATTTAATTGGCGTGGCGCAAACCGGCACAGGCAAGACTTTCGCCTTTGGTATTCCCATGATTGAGCGATTGTTCGGAACCAACGGCCAGGGTTTGATATTGTTGCCGACTCGCGAATTGGCTATGCAGGTTGATGAAAATTTGCGCCAGTTAGGCGGCAAAATGGGTCTTAGAACGGTTTCCTTAATTGGCGGTCAGGCGATTGGCAGCCAACTCTCAAGTTTAAGAAAAAATCCTCATATTTTTATTGCCACTCCGGGCAGAATGATTGATCACTTAAAAAGAGGTTCGGTCAGGCTGAATATGGTTAAAATTCTGGTTTTGGACGAAGCTGATCGGATGTTTGACATGGGCTTCGCTCCGCAAATTGAAGAAATTATCAGACGAGTGCCTAAAGAGCGCCAAACTTTATTATTTTCCGCGACTATGCCCAGAGCAATTTTAAAATTGGCCTCCGTCCATATGACCATGCCTATCCATATTGAAGTCGCGCCCCCGGGCACGACGGTTGAGCGCGTTGACCAGGAAGTCTATATTATGAGAAAAGAAGATAAGTATAAACAATTGGAAAAAATTCTCCATGAATATAAAGGCTCAGTCTTGGTTTTTACCCGGACTAAGCACGGGGCAAAAAATTTGGCCAGAAATCTTGAAATGGCAAGATATGAAGTGGCGGAAATTCATTCCAACCTGTCGTTTAATCAGCGCAAGGAATCCATGGCCGGATTTAAGTCGAAAAAATATCGGATTCTTATCGCCACGGATATTGCCGCGCGCGGTATAGATGTTTCGGATATTGAGCTGGTGGTGAATTACGATTTGCCTGATGATTCTGAAGATTATGTTCATCGCATCGGCCGGACCGCTCGAGCCGGTAAAATCGGCAAGGCGATTTCTTTCGCTACGCCTGACCAAGGCAGGGACGTTAGAAGTATTGAAAGATTGATCAACAAAAAATTAACTTTAAAAAAATTCGCCGAATTGGAGCAGGCCAATATGCGGCCGGTAGTAAGGCGGTATGGCCGAACCATGAGCTTCGGCCGGGTTGCCAGGCGCCCCGGAGCCGGTAATTTCGGCAGAAGAAGAGGCCGGTAATTTTGATGTTTGTCAATGCGAGCGAAGAAAATTTATTTATTTTGTCATTCCCGAAGCCGAAGGCTATCGGGAATCCAGGAGGGAGAAGCAGGAATATTATTACTTCTCATAGGCTGGTTTAAATTTTTTGTATGGCGCAGGGTTTGGAAGAGGATATATATTTTTTACTGCTCACCCCTGGATTCCCGCCTGCGCGGGAATGACAAATTAGTGAGATTGCTTCGTCTCCGCCGCCGGCTGGCGGATTGCGGATCCTCGCAATGACATTTTAGATAAGCGCCCATAGCTCAACGGATACCTGCCCGCCAGTGCCTTTGCCCTCATAGCTCAAAGGATAGAGCGCAAGCCTCCGAAGCCTGAAATAGAGGTTCAATTCCTCTTGAGGGCACAGGCAATGGCAGGCGGGGAGCGCAAGCCTCCGAAGCCTGAGACCGAGGTTCAATTCCTCGTGGGCGCACAGTATAGATATGTTATAAATTAACAAAGCGCTATATGATGGGAGAAAATGTTGATCAATTTTTTGAACAAGAAAAAATAAAACAAGAGAAAGTAAAAATATTGGAAAAATTAAATATTGGCTCTGTGGGGCAGGCCATAATTATGTTAGTGGCTCTTGATTTGAAACCGGCGACAGAATTAGATTTATATAATAATAACGACAATGAGGAAGTTGTCAAAGATGCGTTGACTAAAGTTGGGCTTAAGTTTGCCAATAAAGACGTTAAAGGAAGGAAAAATGTAGTGGCGCGCTTAGCTATCGCGCGCGACAGAGAAACCTTAGATAGATTATTAGAGGTAAGTGGAAAAAAAGATCATGAGGCTTACGGTAGGCTAATGGGCTATCCTGAAACAGCGGTTCAGGCTTTTATTGCAAAGGATCTTTTAACGCATGAAGAACAGCCGCCGGAAATGGCCGACAATATTTTTCCCATGAAGCTTTCAAAAGAACACTGGCGCGAAGAGCTGGAGAATTTAAGAATCTGGAACGAGGCGATAAAAAAATACGCCCCCGATACTTACAGACAGGCCAGAGGCATAAATTAAAATTCTTATAATTCATACGTCCTTTACCAGATTTATTGAAAGTCTGGCTTTTTTTGTGTAAAATGAAGACATGTTGACTTTAGAAACCGATATAATCAATATCACCCGTGTCGGCGCGGCCACGGCTAAGAAGCTTAAAAAATTGGGCATAGCCACGGCGCGCGATTTACTATTTTATTTTCCTTTTCGCTATGATGATTTTACTAAAGTTACGCCGATTAAAGACCTTCAGGCCGGCTCAATCGCTAATGTAGTCGGGCAGATTGACCTCTTGCAGAATAAGCGCAGTCCGAGGCGGAGAATGAATATTACCGAAGCTTTAATAACCGACGGCACGGAAACTTTAAAAGTTATTTGGTTCAATCAGCCCTTTATTGCGCGTATTTTAAAAGTGGGTGATCGGGTGTCTCTCGCCGGCAAGGTAGATGAGGATTATGGTTCTTTAACTATGAATTCGCCGGTTTATGAAAAAATTTATGAAATTTCCAACGCCGGCGGCGACTCAGCCGTGCACACGCAGGGCCTGGTGCCGAACTATCATTTAACCGCCAATTTATCGCATAAGCAGGTGAGATTTTTGATTAAGCAGGTGATAGGTTCGGTTGCGCTGGTCACAGATTATTTACCTGATACGGTGAAAAAAAACGCGAAGCTAATAAGCCTGGGCGAGGCCATAAAAAACATTCATTTTCCAAAAGATAATAATGAGATTAAAAAAGCTCGCGAGCGCTTGGCGTTCGATGAGCTTTTTTTGGTTCAACTGCAGTCACAGCTGGTTAAAAGAAATCTGGAATTAAGTTTGGCGCCGGCGATTAAATTTTATGAGGCGGAGACGAAAACCTTCGTGGACAGCCTGCCGTTTAAGTTAACCGACGCGCAGCGGAAAGCCGCCTGGGAAATACTTAAAGACATAGAACAAGGCCAGCCTATGTCGCGGCTCTTAGAAGGCGACGTTGGCTCTGGTAAGACCGTAGTGGCCGTTATCGCCATGCTTAACGTGGTTTTAAACGGCCAGCAGGCGGTTTTTATGGTACCAACGGAAATATTGGCCAGACAGCATTATGAGACGGTGTCTAGATTATTAGCGGGCTTTGATGTAAAGACTGGGTTAGTAACGAGGACAAATAAGCTAATGTCAAATGACAAATTTCCAATGACAAACCAATGTCAAAATCTTAATGACAAAAAATTAAAGTTGGATTCGGCGGGTATAGTAGAGAAAGCCGACATCATTATCGGCACGCAGGCTTTAATTCAAGATGATATTAAGTTTAGAGATTTAGGCCTAGCCGTAATCGATGAACAGCATCGGTTCGGCGTCGAGCAGAGAAAGACTCTAATGGAAAAAAGCGGCGCTAAGTTGGTGCCTCATCTCTTGAGTATGACGGCTACGCCCATACCCAGGAGTTTAGCTTTAGCCATGTACGGCGATCTGTCTTTATCCGTGATTGATGAAATGCCGAAAGACAGGAAGAAAATAATTACTAAAGTGGTGCCGGAAGAAAAACGCCAGCTGGCTTATGAATTTATTCGCGAGCAGATTCGCGCCGGCCGGCAAGTTTTCGTAATTTGCCCTTTAATTGATATATCTGATAAATTGGGCGTAAAGTCGGTCGAAGAAGAGTATAAAAAACTTGATAAAATTGTTTTTCCGGAAATTGCCATGGGGAAATTACACGGCCGATTGAAATCCGCGGAAAAAGAAAAAATTATGAGTGAGTTCTTGGCCGGAAAAATAAAAATTATCGTGGCCACTTCGGTCGTTGAAGTCGGCGTGGATGTGCCTAACGCTTCGGTTATGATGATTGAGGGCGCGGATCGTTTTGGTTTGGCTCAGCTTCATCAGTTTCGCGGCCGAGTCGGCCGGAGCGTTCATCAGTCTTATTGTTTTTTATTTACCCAGTTAAATAGTCGCCAAGCGAATTTAACGGGGCAAGCCTCGAGCCAGGCGGATAAAACTTTAGCCAGATTGGCCGCTCTGGTAAAATACCATAACGGCTTTGAATTGGCGAAAATTGACCTAAAATTCAGAGGGCCGGGCGAGGTTTACGGCCTGGAGCAGAAAGGTTTTCCCGAGTTTAAAATGGCCACGCTGTTTGATTATGACTTAATGAAGAAGGCCAGGGAAGAGGCGGTAAAATTAATTGAAATTGATCCGAGTTTAAATAGTTGGTCTGATCTTAAAGAGAAGTTAGGCGAATGGGAGAGGGGAGTGCATTTAGAATGATTAGTTTAGTTTTTTGATTGTCCGAAAATTGTCATTCCCGCGCAGGCGGGAATCCATAAACGATTTTTTTACTTCGCGCGCCTGGATTCCCGCCTGCGCGGGAATGACAAAAAATAATAATTTGCAATGAGAGATTAATTCTTAGCCAGGTATTTTATAATTTCGGCTAAGTTTTTTATTTTAATCATTTGAATTTTTTTTGCTTCATAGGCGCCGGCCGGGATGATGGCTTTAGTAAAGCCCAATCTCTCGGCTTCTTTTAATTTTTGTTCCAGTTTGGCCACGGGTCGAATTTCTCCGCCCAAACCGACTTCGCCTAAAACCAAAGTTTTATTAGAGATGACTTGGTTTAAAAGCGAGGAGGCGATGGCCAAGCAAACGGCTAAGTCCAGACTGGGGTCGCTGACTTTTAAACCGCCAACCACGTTTAAAATAACGTCCTGATTGGTTAAATTTAAACCGGCGCGCTTAGTAAGAACCGCGATTAGAACCGAGAGGCGGTTTAAATCAAAACCCGAAGCTTTTCTCTGCGGATAGCCAAAAACCGTCTTGGTGGCTAAGGCCTGAACTTCGGTTAAAAAGGCGCGCGTGCCCTGGATTACGCAGCTTATCACCGAGCCGGTGATATTTTGGTTTTCTTCCATGAAGATCAAGGACGGGTTAGGCACTTCTTTAAAACCGCCGGCCGTCATTTCGAAAATGCCAATTTCATTGATTGAGCCAAAACGATTCTTAGTGGCGCGCAATATCCGATAATCATGATTGGTTTCGGTTTCTAAATAGAGTACGGTATCAACAATATGTTCTAGCGTTTTCGGGCCGGCTAGCGTCCCGTCCTTGGTAATATGGCCGATTAAGATAATGGCGATATTATTTTTTTTGGCCGATTCTAAAAAGCCGACGGTTGAACCGCGGATTTGATTTATGCCTCCGGCCTCGCCGGCGATAGCGGAGGAATAAATGGTTTGAATGGAGTCAATAATCACCAGTCCGGGTTTTAGCTGATTAATGGTAGAAATAATTTTTTCCGCGTTGGTTTCACTCAGGAATTTAATTTTTTCCGGTTTGATTCCCAGCCGGTTGAATCTCTCTTTGATTTGGCCGGCCGATTCTTCGCCGCTAACGTAAATTACTTCGCTCTTTCTCTGGATGGCCGCGGCGATTTGTGCGACTAAAGTTGACTTGCCGATACCCGGTTCGCCGCCAAGCAAGACCAAGGAGCCGGCAGTCAGCCCGCCGCCTAAGACTCGATCCAGCTCTTCGATATTAGTGCGGCGTCGATTAAATCCGGACGGTTGGTCTAATTTTTCTAAATCAACTATTTCGGCCGGGCTGGCTCCTGGCGTCTTTTCGATCGGCTTAAAATCCACAGTTTTTAGCTCCAAAGTTCCCCAGCCGCCGCACTCTAAACAACGCCCGCTCCACTTAGGAGATTGGGCGTCGCAATTTTTACAGACGTAGAGCGTGGAGGTTTTGTTTGACATGAGTATAAGATATTATTAGAAAAGCCATTAGCAGAAAGTATCCGCCTAATAAAAGTAGTGATATCAAGGACGTTTTCCATCGCTTTCTAAAGAGCTGGACTACTATTGCTACAAAAATACCAAAAAGGGCTATAGCTCTAGCAGAACTTAATAATATAAATACTTTTAGAAGAAAATTTTGAGTATAGGTTATCGTAGCTGGAGTGGTTATATTACCCATAACTGCCCGCGATATTAAGGTACAAGATATATCCAGGATTACATATATAAATAAAGGAAGCCAGGCGCTATTAAGATAACCATTTAATACTTTTTTTATAATTTTCATGCTTTTTTGACACTTCTGGATTCCCGCCTTCGCGGGAATGACAAATAATGGTTATTTAAGCTTTATCTTATTTATCCTGCCCGTGTTAGTATCCGTAAAGTAGAGATAATAACCATTATCAGAAACTATTAAATCGGACATGGTGAATTGCCCGTCCGGTATGGCCACCAATCTTTTAAGGCCGGTTTGAGTATCAATTTTATATAGGCTGTCCTTAACGCCGTTAGCCAGCTCTCTGAATAAACCGGCGCCTTCTTCAAGTTGTTCCGGCACAGCGCAGTAAACGTCGGTTTTAGAAGCAAAGACGCATTTATCCGCCCAGGTCTGGACATTTAATTTGGCTCGTCCGCCGCCAATGCTTTCGCCTTGCGCGTCAGCTATCCAAAGTTCCGGTTTAAGGTCATTAGAACTTGAATAAACGCTATAGAGCAGGCGATCGCCTTGAGGCGACCATTCGGTCGTAAGACCGCGGCCCTCGATAGTCAGGGATTTAAAATTTTCATTGTTTAATCCGACAAAGAAGACGGATTGCTGGTCAAGTCCGATGCCCTCGGTAAACATAGCCACGGTTTGGTTGTTTGGCGACCAGGAAGGATAAACCGTGCCATCATTTTCGCCCAAGGCGGCAATCCTTTGCGCTTCGGTGCCCTGGTCGTTAATTACCGCCAGCCAGCGATTATCAACCGCTTCGGCCAGGCTCTTCATAACAATTCTTGAGCCATCCGGAGAAAAGTCAAAATCCTGCCAATGCTTGGGCAGGCTGATTTGTTTGTTAGTTTTAAAATCGTAAATAATTTTTGCCTGATCAGGATATTCTAAAATCGCTTTGTTCTTATTTGGCGACCAGGTAATTTTTTGAACTTCATGAAAAACCGCGCTCGAGAGCGGAGTGATTTTTCCATCCTTGGTCACTTGGTAAAATTTGCCGTCTGTTTTGTCATAATAAAAAAGGTCATTGCCATCAGACGATAGAGTCGCGCCAAGACTTTGAGTTTGATTCAGCTCGGTTGTTTGCGTTAATCCGCCTTGGGCGGTAAGACTGGCTTGAATTTTTCCATCGGGTTCAGATATCAGGCCGTTTCCCGAACCTTGGCCCGGTTCGACTATCTGGCCTGTGCCGGTTTGGGCGATTGGCAGTCCGCCTTGGCTGGTGGAAGTTCCTGTCCCCGGGGTTATGGCCGGAGGCAGGCTAGGTTTAAAAAACATGATGTAAAGCAGATAGCCGAAGATAAGAACCGCTAAAATAAAGCCAATGACGATGAAGATTTTTTTATATTTGCTTAGAAAGTCCATATGAATTAATGAAAGTTTATTAAACAAGGGAAAATTTTTGTGAAATTGAAAATTTGTGGTATAATAATCTGAGGCAGGTAAGAAATTATTTAGTCATCTCTTTAACCTTTAGCGTTATTGTTATATAATTATATAATACGATAGCCCTTGATGTCAAAGCGCGGCTATTTATTATCTAATTCAATTTTTATGAGTTTATTTTTTCCCAGAGAAAGCTGCTTAGGCATAGATATCGGTTCTTCAAGCATAAAAATAGTTGAGCTGAAAAATGAAGGCGGCAAAATTAAGCTTTTAACCTATGGTTTTAGTGAAAGTTTTAATGATTTAGACCAGGCTAGTCCGAAAGAAATAGCGGCGATTATTAATAAGATTTGCCAAGAAGCCGGCGCTACCAGCCGTAAAGCGATTTCCGCCTTGCCGACTTTCTCGGTTTTTTCTTCCATTATAAGCCTATCCGGCGTAGATAAAAAAGATTTAGCCTCAGCTATCAATTGGGAAGCAAAGAAAGTGATTCCTTTGCCGCTCGAAGAAATGATTTTAGATTGGAAAAAAATCGTTAATGTCGGTGAAGAAAAAACCGGCCTGCCTGCCTTGCCTACCGACAGGCCGGCCGGACAGGCAGGCAATAAGGGTGACACAAAGATTCTATTAACCGGCGCGCCGCGGACTTTGGTTAAAAAATACATTGAAATTTTTAAAAATGCCCAGATAAATTTATCAAGTCTGGAAACCGAAACCTTCGCGCTTATTCGGTCGCTTTTGGGCAATGATAAGTCAACCGTCATGATTGTCGAAATTGGCACTAAAACCTCCAGTTTTAATATCGTTGATCAAAACATTCCGATTTTAAATAGAAGCATTGATATCGGCGGCTGGACTATAACTAAAGCGATCAGCGATAATCTTAATATCGGCCTGGATCGAGCTGAGCAATTTAAATATGATATGGGTATAAGTTCAATCGATTCGGCGGACAATACTATTCCAAAAACCATAGTTGAGAGTATTTCCCCGATTATAAATGAAATAAAATACGCTCTGAATATCTATCAAAATAAGAGCAATAAAAAAGTTGATAAAATTATTTTAAGCGGCGGTTCGGCCTTGCTTATAAACTTTACCAGCTATCTA
This sequence comes from bacterium, assembly GCA_030650415.1. Taxonomy (GTDB): domain Bacteria; phylum Patescibacteriota; class Patescibacteriia; order Patescibacteriales; family GWC2-42-12; genus GWC2-42-12. The sequence continues at coordinate 9,991 of JAUSEG010000003.1, forward strand.
TCAAAAATGTTGAATATTAATGTCTTGGCCGGCGATCCTTGGGCAAAAGTTTCTTGTCCAGTCGACTTAAAACCGCTCTTGGATGAAATTGCGCCCCGTATGGCCATAGCCATAGGTTTGTCGCTTAGAGGGATGGAATAATAAATTTTTAATTTTTAATTTCTAATTTCTAAACAATGATTTAATATCTCAATTTTCAAACAACGCGGTTTTTTATAATTGAAAATTAAATCATTGAAAATTGAAAATTAGAAATTGAAAATTATATTAATATGTCCGATATTGATTTTTTAGCCAACAATAAATTGGCTGATGATAAAGAGTCCAAGGATCAGAATAATCGAAAAGAAAAAATAGCCTGGACAAAGCCGGATGAAAATAAACCCCTGGTTAAAGAAGCGCCTTTTTCTCTGCTGTCTTTTTTTGGCGGGAAAAAACCGGTTAAAAAGCCAACCGTGGAAAAGCCGAGTATTGATAAAAATAAAATCAGAGATTCGCGTCGAGAAATTTTAAAATTGATAAAACATAACGAAAGTTCAGCGGTCAAAGAAAAAATCCAGCCGGGCAAGGGCTGGCTGGCCGGTTTAATGGAAAAATTAAAAAAACAGCCCGATCATAAAGAAGCTTTAATAAGTTATCACCAGATTTTTAGCCAAGAAAAAAATAAAAGAAGCCTGCCTGTTTCTCCTCCGCCTCCGCTAGCCGATAAGTTAAGCGCGGCGAAGTTCAGCTCGCCCGTCTCGCCTGGCGCGAGCCCTCGCTCCGTCTTCGACCAGTCGAAGCGGGGAGGCGAAGCGGTTCGCCAGGCCGAAATTCCCGTTAAACCGATAATTTCGCCCCTAGTTGTCAAGCAGCTCTCTAACGAGGCTCTTCTGGCAATGGATAACCGCGCGCTATGGGCTGATCAGAATAAAAAAACCTTTAAGGCAGAGGCCTTAGTAGAAAAAAAACCGCTCGCGGCGAAGCCGGAAAAAGCGGTAAAGAGTAGCTTTTTAAGCAGATTTTTAAAGATGATAAAGGACAGCCTGGCGAATTTAAGCCAGCCGAGAATAAAGCCGGCTAAAGTTATTTCGGCAGAAGCTTTGAAAAAAACTGAAGCGCCAATCATTCAACCGCCGCCGGTCAAACCGGTCCAGGAAGAAAAAACGGAAGTTAAGAAAAAACCCTTAGAAAAAAAAGAGCCGCCTCAAATAAAATTTAAGCAGGCAAAAGTTTTAGAAACAAACCTGATTAAAGGGGAAATAATAACTTTCTTTGATTGGCGCAGGAAAATTATTACTTTAATAAATGCTATTTTAATTCCGATTTTTTTATTGGTAATAATTCATTTTGGGCTGATCTTTTACCAAGGGCAGAATCAAAAAAAACTTCAGGAGCAGGCCAAGAGTCTTAATGACTTAACGGAAGAAACCAAGCAGGAGGAAGTCGGCTTGAAGGAAATTCTTGATTTTCAGGCCAGGTTGAAAATAGTTTCTCAAATATTCGCCAAGCACATATATTGGACGAACTTCTTTAAATTTTTAGAAGATAATACGATCAAAGACGTTTATTACGCCGGTTTTAGCGGAGCTACCGGAGGCAGCTATTCGTTAGAGGCGGTTGCTTCAGACTTTAGTAATATTTCCGAGCAAATCAATATTTTAAGAGATAATGAAAAAATAACCGAGGCTCGCACGCTGGGCGGAGAATTTATGACCGATGATTCGGCCGATGGGAATAAGGTTAAATTTACTTTAGATTTTACAATTTCAAAAGATATTTTTATTGAGTGATAATATGGAAAATAAAGACAAAAACATTGTCCATCCGCCAAGCGGCGAAGAATTGGATGATAAACAGGAAAAAAAGTTTGACAGTTTATTAAAAAGACGGATAAACCTTTTTTTGATTGATTATTTCGGCTATTTAAGCTTGGCTTTGGTTTTTATAATTTTTGCCTCCGGCTTGCTATTCTTTGTCTACCCCCAATATCAAAAGACGATTAAGGGCGACGAAGCGGCAAAAAAAAATCTGCAAGGCGATTATGAAAATAAAAATCGCGACTTAAAGGCCATTCGCAGCCTAAAAGATTCATATCAGTCAATTAGCGACGCGGATAAAAAAAGGCTTGCCGAAATGGTTCCGGCCGGCGATAATAATATACATTTGATTACCGAGATTGAGTCGATGGCTTTAAAAAACGGCGTTATTTTAAACTCCATTAAGATTGAAGAAAATCTTAAAAGCCAGCTTAAGCCTAAATTAAGAGTTGATTCTGATGAAAAAAAAGTAATTTCAGCGGGAATTTTTGAGCAGTTGCCCGAGGGAATCGGTTCAATAAAAATGGATATTAGCCTAAGTTCGGTGAGCTATTCGATTTTAAAAAACCTGTTTAAGACTTTTGAAAATAATTTGCGGCTTATGGATATAGCGAAAGTGGACTACGATTCGGAAAAAAATAAGGTTATTTTTACCATTTATTCCTATTATTCAATTCGTTAAATTATTACGCGCCCCAGTTTAACGGGGGTTTAAATGAGCAAAAAAATAATTTATGCTGGTATTAAAAAAGCTATCAACTAAAAAATTAACAATTTATATTTTTATTATCGCCCTGATGCTTGGCAGTATTGGTTTTGTCTTATATAAAAATCGCGGTTCAAGCGATAGCGCGCCCGCGGCCGTAGAAAGTCCCGCGCCGGGCGCTTCTTCCCTCGAACCAGCCAATCCGGAAGTAAGCAAGGTTAAAAATATCAAAGGCTTGGATTTAACAATTTTTTCCAGTAAAAAATATAATGAATTAAGAGAAAATATCTTGGGCCCTCAGGAAAATTTGGATTTGGGCAAGAGAGATCCCTTTAAACCCAACTAATCGTCAAGCGGCCGCTCAATATATTAATTATTATAATGATCATATAATGACAAAACTAGAAGAACTAATAGATTTATTAGTTAAAAATAAATTAATAACCGCCGCAGCGCTGGCGGAAATAAAAACCTTGCCGGTTTTTAGCGTTAATCCGGAAGAAGCGATCGTTAAGAACGGCTCGGTTGATATTGAAGAACTTACCAAGCTAAAAGCCAAAGTTTATGGCTTCACTTATCAAAGCTTGCTGGATAGAAAAATTTCCGATCAGGCATTAAATTCGATTCCTTTGGAAGCGGCCGGTAATTATAAAACCATTTGCTTCCAAATTAATACGAAAAAAATGCTGGTAGGCATATTTGATCCGGAAAATTATAAAGCGATTGAGGCCATAGATTTCTTAGCCAAGAAACAACGTTTAAGCCCCGAATATTTTTTAATTTCCAGATTAAGTTTCGAGCAGGCCTTAGCCCAATATAAAGTTTCTGAGGGAGAGGCTTCGGCCTTAGACTCCGAAGATTCTTCGGTGCATTATAAGCGCTTGAATGAAGAGGTTTCCGGAGCGTTAAAATTTAAAGACGAGGAAGACGCTTTAGATCAAGCTAAAAATAGAACCGAAGATGAAAAAATTGAAGAAATTATAAGAGTGGCTCCGGTCTCAAAAATCGTTTCCGTAATTATCAGGCACGCGGTTGAGGGCCGGGCTTCGGATATTCATATTGAACCGATGCAGAAAGAGAGCCGAGTTAGATATAGAATTGACGGCATTCTTCATACTTCGTTGATTTTGCCGAAAAATGTTCATAGCGCGATTGTCGGCAGAATTAAGGTTTTAGCCGAATTAAGGCTTGATGAAACTAGAATGCCTCAGGACGGGAGAATCAGAATAAATATTAATAATCGAGATATTGATTTAAGAGTTTCGGTTTTACCCTTGCTTGAAGAAGAAAAAGTCGTGATGAGAATTCTAGATATAACCAAGGGCGCCCCAACTCTCGAAGATTTGGGCTTTATGGGCCCGGGCTTAAAAATAATTTTAAAAAATTTGGAAAAAACCGATGGCATGTTCTTGGTGGCCGGGCCGACCGGTTCGGGTAAATCAACCACGCTTTTCTCCGTTCTCACCAGTCTTAACGAGGAAGGTATAAATATTTCTACGCTCGAGGATCCGATAGAATATTACGTTAAGGGAGCTAATCAGTCGCAAGTTAGGCCGGAAATCGGTTTTACTTTTGCCTCCGGATTGCGTTCGCTTCTGCGCCAGGATCCGGACGTTATAATGGTTGGAGAAATCAGAGATAACGAAACCGCCGAATTGGGCATTCATGCCAGTCTGACCGGGCACTTTGTTCTATCAACCCTGCACACTAACGACGCCTTGGGCGCCATACCCAGGCTTCTAGATATGAAGATTGAGCCTTTTCTCTTGGGCTCGACATTAAATCTTGTTTTGGCTCAAAGGCTGGCCAGAAAAATTTGCACGCATTGCAAGGTTGAGCAGAAATTACCGGATGATGTCATCGAAAATATTAAAAAAGAATTGGCAGTTACCCCAAGCGCGGTGATTAAACAAATGCTGCCGGATTTTGCTATAAATAAAATTAAATTCTATAAAGGCGAGGGCTGCGCCCGCTGCGGTTCAACCGGCTATCTGGGCAGAGTCGCTTTAGCCGAAGTGCTTGATGTTAATGATAAGATAAAAGAAATTATCATGGATAATAAAAAAAACTTAACGATTGACGACTTGGTAAAAAATCAGGATTTTATAACCATGAGGCAAGATGGTATAATAAAGGCGCTGCTGGGCTTAACCACTGTGGAAGAAATAATCAGGACGGTTTGAAGTCTGTCGGCCGCGGCTTTTACGGCTCGCGCGCGAGCTTCAATAGCTAATTAATTCTATATAATAATATGCCGAAAGAAAAAATAAAGATACTTTTAGCCGAAGATGATTCGTTCTTGCTGGGCATGTATGCCACTAAGTTTGAGCTAGATGGTTTTAAGGTAATTATGGCTGAGGACGGGGAGAAGGCCGCGCGAGCTGCCTTAAAAGAGCTGCCCGATGTTGTGCTTTTAGACATCGTTCTGCCAAAATTAAACGGCTTTGAGGTTTTAAAACAGCTTAAGCAGAATCCGGCAACCGCTAAAATTCCGGTAATTCTTCTAACTAATTTAAGCCAGAGAGACGAGATTGAACAGGGCATGAAAATGGGAGCGGAAGATTATTTGATTAAAGCTCATTTTATGCCGTCGGAAGTGGTGAATAAAATAAAAAATATTTTAAATAAATAATATGGAAGTGCCATCGATTTTATTAAATAGAATTTTGTCTGAAATGGCTAAAAAAAATGCCTCGGATTTGCATCTGGCCGTTGGCAGTCCGCCGATGATCAGGGTGGACGGAGAATTTTCGGCTCTGGCCGGCCAGGAGATGATGACCAGCGAGATCTTAAGCAAGTTCGCGGAAACTTTTTTAAGCCAGGAGGAAGTGGTAAAACTAAGCGAAAATAAGAGTCTGATTTTAGTGAAAAATATCACTAATTTTCGTTTTAGAATCAACGTTTTTTATCAAAAAGATTTATTGTCCCTGTCTTTCCACTATATCTCCAGCGCCATAAAAAACTTTCTTGAGCTGGGTTTGCCCGAAGAGACTAATAATTTTTTAAAAGTTAATTCAGGTTTATTAGTAATCGCCGGAGCTTATAATTCGGGAAAAACCACTACGGCCGTTTCTTTAATTGAAGAAATTAATAAAACCGCGGTAAAAAATATTATTACCATAGAAGATCCGATTGAATGCCTGTTTGTCAGTAAGCAAAGCCTTATAACCCAGAGGCAGGTGGGGAGCGACGTTAAGACGGTTATGGACGGGCTGGATTACTGCTTGAATGAAGACGTTGATGTCGTTTATATAAATGAAATAAAAGATGAAGAGGTTTTTAATCAATCGATGCAGAAAATTTTTGAATTAGCTTCGGGAAACTGCCTGGTGGTTTTAGAAATTAACACCGATAGTTCGGTTAGAGTTTTAGAAAAAGTTTTAGCCGGCGTTAGCCAAAAAATGACGCTTGAAGCCGCTCGTTATAATTTAGCCGATATCTTGGTGAGCGTGGTGGTTCAGAAATTGGTTAAACGGCGAGGCGGGGGTTTAATTTTGGCCAATGAAGTATTGCTGAATAATTCCGCGGTTAAAGCTTTAATCAGAGAAGGAAAAATTTATCAGCTGGAAAGCATCATGCAAATATCCAAGAAAGAAGGCATGATTACTTTGGAAAAATCATTGGACAGGTTGATTGAATTAGGCGAAGTCAGGAGAGAAGACCTTTAATAAATTTTCAATTTACAATTATCAATTTTCAATGAATTTTTAATGGCTTAATTTTCAATGCTCTTAGCATTAAGTCGGATTTAATTAAGTGTCCATTACCGGCGGTTTGAAAATTAAATCATTAATTCATTGGTCATTGATTGAAAATTATGTAAATTGAAAATTGAAAATTATTATAGTATGCTGATTTATAAATATAAAGCCTATACCGAAGATAAGAAACTGCAGGTCGGCATGGTCGAAGCCAATAGCCGGGACTATGTTGAGGAAATATTGAAAGAAAAAGGCTTCTCTATAGTTTCAATCTCGGAAGTGCCAACCAGTAAGGGAATTAACTTAGCTTTTTTAAATCGGGTTAAGGGCAAGGACATCGTGATTTTTTCGCGCCAATTTTCCGTCTTGATTTCAGCTAACGTCGCCATGGTTCAATCGCTTAAAATTTTAATTGAGCAGACCGAAAATATCACTTTAAAGATGATAGTTTCGGAAATCGCCGATGAGGTTGACGCCGGCTCGCCCTTATCCGAGGCGCTGGCTAAGCGCCCGAAAGTTTTCAGCAGTTTTTATGTTAGCGTAGTTAAGTCGGGTGAAACCTCGGGTAAACTGGACGAAGTGCTTAGCTATTTGGCTGATGAAATGGAAAAAGACTATGATATGATGAGTAAAATCAAGGGTGCGATGATTTATCCGATTTTTGTTCTCTGCTCTTTAGCCGTGGTTGGCGTGGTAATGATGATTTTCGTGGTACCTAAACTCACCTCGATTTTAACCGAAAGCGGCACAGAATTGCCCATAACCACCAGAATATTAATCGGCACTTCCGGGTTTATGGCGAATTATTGGTGGCTGATTATAGCGATCGCCGGCGGCCTGTTTTTCGGCATTAAATTTTATACCAAACGCCCCTCGGGCAGGCGTCAATTTGATTTTATTAAATTGAAATTGCCGATTTTCGGCCACCTGTTTCAGCTGATTTATCTGGTGCGTTTTACCCGTTCCATGAATACTTTGATCGTCGGGGGCGTGACGATTTCCAACAGCTTAAAAGTCGCTTCCGAAGTGGTTGGCAATAAAGTTTATCAGGAACTGATCGAGAAAACCATTAAGGAGGTTGAAGACGGAAATTCAATTTCCAGCGTTTTTATGGAAAGCCGGACCATTCCTAAAATGGTTTCGCAAATGATGAATATCGGGGAGAAAACCGGAAAAATGGATATTATTTTGGGAAGAATCACGGATTTTTATAGTCGGGAAATTTCTACGATGGTCGCCAACCTAATGACTTTAATGGAGCCGATAATTATGGTAATTATGGGTATAGCCGTAGGTATTATGGTGGCGGCGATAATTTTACCCATGTATAATTTAGCCAGCAACTTCTAGAATTTTCAATTTTCAATGGAAAATAATTAAATAATAATTGGAAATTAAAACATTAAATCATTGTTTAGAAATTGAAAATTATAAATTTAAAATTAATTAATATTTATGAAGCAAAAAAACATGAAAAAAAATCTTTTTTTTAAGCCAAACGGTTTTACCCTGATTGAACTCCTGGTGGTAATAAGCATCATCGGCATTCTTTCGTCCTTCGCCGTGGTCTCGCTTAATAACGCCCGCAATAAGGCCAGAGACGCTTTAAGAAAAGCCGATATGGCGCAGATGAGAACCGCTCTGGCTCTTTATTATGATGATAATAATGAATATCCGGCCTGCGGCAGTTGGGATAATACAAGAGAGGATTTTGGCGCTGTTGCCAATCAGGCTTACGCGGATTGCTATATGGTTGCTTTGGGGGCGGCTTTAACCGGCGGCGCCAGACCTTATTTAAATCCTATGCCTAAAGATCCGAAAAATCCGACTAATAATCCGGCCGTTGACTCCACTTATCTGTATCGCTATGTCAGCAAAGCCGATGGTTCCGAATATGCTTTAGTTTATCGGATTGAAGATAATACCAGTTTACAGGTTATTAGGGGCTGGTGAAGTCTCAAAGCTCACAGCTCGTAACTCATAACTCCTTTAGCTCGGCATTTTGAGTTATGAGATGCGGGCTATGAGTTACGAGACTAGTGAGCTATGAGTTATGAGACTTATGGTTTTTATGGTATAATTGTGGATAAGTGATTAGTGAATAATAAATTAATTTCACGATTTAATTCCCATGCTTGTGATTGGGTTAATCTTCGTGTAAAGAGAGGGGAGGTGAAAAATGAGAAAACAAATTTTTCGACACGGCTCAAAACGGGCGGGTTTTACTTTAATTGAGTTGTTGGTGGTTATCGCCATCATCGGCTTATTATCAACTTTAGCGGTAGTAGCTTTGAATAATGCCAGAATGAAGGCCAGAGACGCCAAACGCGTTAGCGACATCAAGCAAATTCAGACGGCTTTGGAGTTATACTATAATGATTGTAATAGCTATCCTGATGGAACAGCCGCAGGGCAGGAAGTTGATGCCAATACGGATTTAACCGGACCGGCAGCTTGTGGCACCGTTACTTATATGGCGACCGTCCCGTCTAACCCAACCCCGGTTGATACAGGCTGCACCGGTTCAATCTACACCTATACTCAGACATCGAGCGGCGCTTCCTATACCTTAGCTTATTGCTTGGGCGGAATAACCGGCGGCGTACCAGCGGGAGTAAGAACGGCCAGCCCGGCTGGCATCCGATAAAGAGTCTTTAAAAGGGTCCTATTAAGGATTTACCCCTGTTAAATAAATTTGCCTTTGGCAAATTTCCGCCTTGCGGATTTAACGGGGTGAAAGGAAAAACAGGGTTTTAATCCGCCCTGTTTTTCTTATGGTGATAATTGGGGTATAATATTGGTATGGTAGAAAATGTAAAGTTAAAAAATCAAAATGAAAAATGACAATGCAAAATGTAAAATTTATTAAATTAGACATTTTGGCATTTTAAACTGTCATTTTTCATTTTAAGATTTACATTTTTAATTATTCATTGTTCATAAAATAGAATATGATTGGTAATTTGATATTAAAGGAAAGATTAATCAAAATTTTTGACTATATCATTGAATACGGTATCTTAGCCATAGTTTTTTTTATTCCTTTAATTTTTGATTTTACCGGTTTAAGCTATAATATCGTTGATCTTTATAAAATTGTTTTTTTTAGAATAATCATCTCTCTTATATTTTTGGCGTATTTGGCTAAAGTTTTCATAACCGGCCGATTAAGCTACCGAGGCAGTGGAAAAATATTTTTGTTTGTCTTTTTTTTATTGTCGTCATTTTTTATAAGTTCATGGTTTTCGCTTAATCCCAGTCAAAGTTTTTTCGGGAATTTTTTACGCCAGCAGGGTTTTTATAATTATTTTAATTATTTATTGTTTTTTATTTTGCTAATTTTAAATATTAGAGATTTTAAGCAGATTAAGCGGATAGTTGCCGCAGTTATTCTCTCGGCGTCTTTAACCGCCGTTTATGGTTTAATTCAATATTTTAATTTAGACCCGGTGCATTGGTCGGAGAAAGCCGTAGATCTTGGCCGTATTTATTCGACTCTTGGCCAGCCGAATTTTTTCGGCCATTATCTGATTTTAGTTTTGCCTTTTTCACTTTACGCTTTAATTTTTATGGCCAAGGGGATATTACCGAGATTTTTTGTTATTTTAGCCATTTTAATGCAATTATTTTGTTTGATTTTTACCTATTCTCGGGCGGCTTGGCTAGGGTTTTTCGGCGCGACAGCTTTTTTGTTATTAATTTGGCTGGTGTTTGGGCCGCGGAAAAAATTGGTTATTAGTTTCGTCGGCTGCTTATTAATCGGTCTAATAATTATTATTGGCTTAAACGCTATTAAGCCGATTGAGCAAAGTCATTCGTCTGGCATAGGCGTGATTAACCGGTTAAAAAGCTTAACCGACCCTAAGAGCGGTTCCAATAAAATGCGGCTTTATTACTTAGAGTCAGCGGTTAAAGAAATAAAGGGGGAAAGTTTCGGCCGGCTGATCTTCGGCTATGGCCCCGAGACACTATCAAGCATTTTTATAAAACATTACCGGCAAGATTGGGGCGTGTATGAAGCCATTAACGGTTATCCGGACAGAGCGCATAATTGGCTGTTTGATCAAATTTTGACTCTAGGTTTTTTAGGGCTGATGGCCAATTTAGCGTTTTATTTTTATCTTATCTATAAAGCAATCATATTTTTACGCGCTAGGAATAAGCTTGGCTCGGAAGATTGGCTGATCATATTTTTGTCCGCATCCTTAGTTGGGTATTTTATAAATAATCTTTTTAGCTTTTCTCTGTTCACAAACTATGTCTATTTATTTTTAATTTTAGCTCTGGCGTGGCTGATTATTAATTACGAAGAAAAGAACCGAGAAATAGAAATTAAGCTGACAAATTTTTCAAAGTTTTTGATTTGGTTTTCACTCTTGGCCGTGGCTCTAATCTTTTTTTATACCAATAATTTAAATCAAATCAGAGCGGAAATCTACTATGTGAAAGCCCTAAAGTCAATGGAATCTCCCGGTTGCCAGGGGGTAATTAATAATATGGAGAAGGCTTTAAACTTAAGCCCGAGCAATAACTATTATCAGGAACGATACTTAGTTCTATTTTTAAATTGTTTTCCTTCGGTTAGCGAAATAACTCAGCCGGAATCGCGTAAAGATTCATTGTCGAGGATTATTGAATTAGTTGATGATAAAGAATTTTATGACAATAGAATTAATTTGGCTCGCGCTTACGCTTTGCTTGGATCTAACTTAGATAAAGCTTATTACGAAAAAGCGGAAAAGATATATGTCGGCTTAATCAAGGATTTTCCATATTTTACCACTGCTTATGAGGATTTAGGCAGGCAAAAAATGATGCAAGAAGATTATCAGGGAGTTCTAGATGTTTATAAGCGGGCGCTGGAGGTTTTACCGTCGCTGGATCATCCGGATTTGAATGACCAGCATCGCACTCAGATTTCTTCAATCGCGGTTCGTCTTTACGAGGGCTTGGGTCAAGCTTATTTTAAAATAAAAGACTACGATCTGGCGCTTGATTATTATAAAGAAGGCTTGAAGCTTGATCCTTACCGAGCGACTTTATATAAAAATATCGCTGATATTTATTATGTTCAAGGTCAATTTGATAAAGCCATTGCCTGGAATAAGCGAGGACTGATGTTAAGTCCGACCGATTATAATTGGCCGCTGGCTTTATCCTTGCTTTATCGCGATAAAAAAGATTTAATCAAAGCCAAAGAATATTTAGATCAGGCTTTAAAGTTAGCGCCGGAGAATCAAGATTTGAAGAATTATTATAACGAGTTAAATAAATAATGAAGAAAATGACAAATTTCCAATGACCAATGACTAATGAATTAATTTTTTGATATTTGAACTTTGACATTGATTTGTCATTAGACATTAGTCATTCGTCATTAAAATAATTATGCCCACCTCAATAATTATTATTTTCGTCTTTGTTTTCGGTTTAATCATCGGCTCATTTTTAAACTGCTTGATTTGGCGTTTGCGCCAGGGCGAGGGTTTAATGAACCGCTCTTATTGCCCTAAATGCCGAAAACAAATTGCTTGGTATGATAACATTCCGGTGCTTAGCTTTGTTTTGCTTTTGGGAAAGTGCCGGCATTGCGGGAAGGCAATTTCAGTTCAATATCCATTGGTGGAGCTAACCGCAGGCATTCTTTTTGCGGTTTCTTTTGCTATTAATTCAAGAGCAGCGTTTTTTGGCGAATTCACGAATTTTCAATTTTCAATGTTGATGTTGCGCGATTTCTTTTTAATTTCCGTGATGGTCGTGATTTTTATTTACGATTTACGCTGGTATGAAATTTTAGATAAAGTGACTTTACCGGCCTGTTTAGTAGTTTTTTTAATGAATTTAGTGCTGGGTTTTAGTTTGTGGAATCTCTTAATTTCTGGTATAATAGGAGGTAGTTTTTTCTTAATTCAGTTCCTAATTTCTAATGGAAAATGGATTGGCGGGGGAGATATTAGGCTCGGGCTTCTCATGGGTTTGGCTCTGGGCTGGCCGGCGGTAATACTCGCGATTTTTATTTCCTATTTTATCGGTTCAATCGTTGGCGTGGGTTTAATTCTGGCTGGTAAGAAAAAATGGGGCAGTGAGGTACCGCTCGGCGTATTTTTAGCCGTTGGTTCAATCATCAGTTTATTTTGGCACACGGAGATTTTAAATTGGTATTTGAATATATTTTAGACCATTATGTCGTTGCGAGCGTAGTCTTGTCATTCCCGAAGCCACAGGCTGTCGGGAATCCAGGAGGGAGCAGTATAAACTACATTTCTGGATTCCCGCCTTCGCGGGAATGACAAATAAAAGAGATTGCTTCGCCACCCTGATTACAGGAGTGGCTCGCAATGACAAACGCATTATGAAAAATTATTTTAAGCCAAAGGCTTGGTTAATTATGATTTTAATGCTGATTATTGCCATTGGCTTTAGTTCGGCGGTTGTTTATTTTGAATTCGGCTTAGAAAAAAATATAAAAATTACCAGAGCCAGCGCCGCCGATAACGTTACCGGCTGGGCTTGGAACGCCAATACCGGCTGGATCAGTTTTAACTGTGATCATACAACTGATGGCACTTCGCCTCCGATCAACACCTGCGGCACCAGCGAATACGGTGTAAAAATAGATTTAGTTACGGGAGATTTTAGCGGTTATGCCTGGAGCTCCAGTGTGGGCTGGATAAGCTTTAATCGAAGCGACACCGGCGATCCACCAGACCAGCCTTATAAAAACGGTGTTGAAATAGCTAATAATAACAGCGCCGGTGTAGTCGATGGCTGGGCAAGAATTTTATCTTTTAAGCCTTCTTCGGGAGTCGATGATAATAACGGTTGGGTTAAGCTTAGAAAGTTTCCTGCCGATGGCGGGTCGGATTATGGCGTAACCATAAATCCGGCGACCAGTGAATTCAGTGGTTGGGCCTGGAATGCTAATGATGGCGGAGCCGGCGGTATCGGCTGGATAAGTTTTAATTCAACTGATTGTGATAAAAACGGCAACAGTTTTGTAGATTCAAATATTATCACTAACGGGTGCAATGGAAATGATGATAGTTCCACACCAGTAATAAATTATAAAGTGATCGGCAATATCAACAGTCCGCCAACGGCCATTAATCTGACCGCGCCTAATTGGAGTTATAATGACGCCAGAACGAATGCTCTATATGCTAATTTAAAATTTAGTTTTGTTGATACTGATGCCGGTTCATTCGCCAATAAATATCAGATTATAGTAACGAGGGCAGAGGACAATTTCGTAGTATTAAATACAGGCGAATGTACTGGGGCCGGCGTACCTTCGGCTGATTGTAAAATTGATAATAGTATTTGCATGAAAAATGGCGTAATCGGCTGCATTGATTCAACTAAGTGCGTTTGCCAATTCCCATTGCAGGCCGAATTAAATTATGGCGCCGGCTATAAATGGTCGGTTCAGGTTTGGGATAATCATGGCGCGGCTTCGGTGCCGGCACAATATGACTGTTCTATCCCTACGAACTGCAATGGCACGGGCAAGGATACGGATAATAATGACGGCGTGGTCGCGACCTTTACTACCTATAAACATAAATTTCCTTTGCCAAACGCTACCTGGTTTCCTTTGAATCCAAGCCGAGGAGAAGAAGTTGAATTTACAGATGATAGCAGGAGATATTTTTCTGCTCCCAAAGATCCGACTAATCCGGAACTATGCACCGCCGCTACTTGCGACTGGTCTTGGAAGATTAATGGAATAGAGGTCGCCAACGTTCAAAATCCGACAATAATTTTTGATAGCACTGGCGTAGTCAATGTAAAATTAACAGTAACTGACGAAACCGATACCGGCAATACTCCTTATTACAACGAAAAAACTCTGGATGTTGATGTGAATGCCAACTTGCCAGGGTGGAAAGAGGTTAAGCCGGAGTGATAAAATATCATTATTAAAATATTTATTGCAAACGATTACTCCCACCATTGTCATTCCCGAAGCCGAAGGCTGTCGGGAATCCAGGGGTAAAAGGTATAATTGTTATTTAATATTCCCACCATTTTAATAGTTCTGGCGTTCCCTCCTGGATTCCCGCCTGCGCGGGAATGACAAAAATAAAATTGCGTTCCCCGCAATATTATGAAAAATTTATAGCGTGGCTCTACCGCGCTAATTTGAAATTAACATGTTAGATAAGAATAAAAATAAAATTTTAAGCAATAGCGCCGGCTTTACCCCGTTAAATCCGGCCAGGCCGGTGTGGCTAAGCCGCAATTTAACGGGGTTTACCCTGATTGAGCTGTTGGCTAGCGTTTTTATTATTGGCCTGGTCAGCAGCGTCTTTATGGTTAATTATCATAATACCAATAAGCGCTCGGAGCTTAAGATGGCGGCGCAGAAATTAGCCTCGGATATAAGGTTGGCGCAAAATTACAGCTTAGGCTCAAAAACTTATGATGGCATTACCACGCCTTCGGGCGGCTGGGGCGTGCATTTTGTTTCCGGCGCGTCTAATTATATAATTTTTGCTGATAAAGACGGTGATTATATATATAATAACGACATTAATAAAGACGTGGCTAAAGAAATAAAAAATTTACCGGCCGGAGTAACTATCAGTTCTTTGAGTCCGGCTAGTCCGCTTAATATTGTTTTCTTTCCGCCCGACCCAACGACTTATGTTAATGGTTCTGCTGCCGACAGCGCGCAAGTTGTTTTAAGGGAAAATATAAATAATTCAACGGCCGCGGTGACCGTGAATCCTTTCGGGCTAATAGACGTGAATTAAAACCAATGAAATCGAAATTTTATAACAACCGAGGCATCAGTATCGTTGAAGTAATCGTGGCGACTATGATAATTACCATGGGTATGATTGGCGTTTCATCCCTGGTAATTCAAAACATCCAGGTGCAATATATTAATAAAAATGTTTTGATTGCCTCCGGGTTGGCGCAAGAAGGTTTGGAATTAGTCAGAAATACCAGAGATTTAAATTGGCTGACGCCTAGTAATGGCTGGGATCAGGATATAAGCGCTAGTTCATATGTTATAGATTACGGCGGTCGAAGCAGTATAGACATTATAGCCGCCGGTAGCGCTTGCGGTAACGGGTTTTGCGATCCGCTGCTTGGAGAAAGGATTGAATCCTGCGACGATTGCCATTGCGGAGACGGCGTTTGCGATCAGGGCGGCGAAAATATCGAAAATTGCCCCGTTGACTGCTCGGCTACCTGTAAAAATGGCGTTTGCGATTCTGGCGAAACCAGTTCTACCTGTCCCTCTGACTGCCCGCCGCCGGCGGATTTTTTTAATGAAATCGAATCTAGGCTATATATTAATGGCGGCGGTTTTTATACTCACACAACTGGTGGAAATTTGCCCACTAACTTTTATCGCTTGATTACCGTGGACAATAGCCAGGCTGAATATTTGGATGTTAAATGCGCTATCCGCTGGAAAGATGGTAATAATAATCATGATTACACGGCGGAAACTTATTTATATGATTGGCGGTAAAAAGAATAATGAATCATGAATTATGAATTATGAAAAAGTAATAAAAAAACTAAGGACTGAAAAAGGCACAAGTTTATTAGAGTTATTGGTGGCGATAACCTTATTTACTTTTATGATTTTGGTTGCGACCCAAATATTTAAAATGGTTATCGACGGTCAAAGGAATGCTATCAGCGCGCAGAATGTGCAGGAAAACATGCGCTATGCTTTAGAGAAGATGAGCAAAGAAATCAGAATGGCGCAAAAAAGCGATACTGACTGTTTGCCCGGAGCAACCAATAAAGTTTTTAATGTAACTACCGATGGCATTAATGATACAATATATTTTAAGAATAAAGACGGCGCTTGTGTTTCCTATTATTTGTTAGATAGCCGTTTAGGCGTAACGGCCGGCGGCGTTCCTGATTTCGCGACTCCGGCGAAAATTAAAGTCAGCAATTTAAGATTTAACGCGGTTGACGATGGTATCGGCGATGTTCAGCCTTACGTTACTATGTCGATGGACGTTGAGGCAATCGGTCTAGCCATACATAAGCAAAAGATGAAGCTGCAAATTACCGTTTCATCAAGATATTATGAATAATAAAAAGAATCAAAAGGGCGTGATATTGTTATTAACCTTGCTTATATTAAGCGGTATCTTAGTCGTGACTTTGGGCGCGGCCAGTTTGGTTTTGGCCGGTATCAGAATGAATCGGCTGACCGGCTATTCCAGTATAGCTTTTTTTGCCGCTGAAACCGGCCTGGAACGGGTTTTGTGGGAAGCCAGAAAAAAAGATCCTAAACTTGTTTTGCCTGATGATAATTTAAATGATATCTTACAATGTGATTTTGTTTCTAATTCATGTGATCTATCTAACGGCAGTTCTTATATGGTCAATTACGCCACGTCATCTCCGCCGTTAGTACCAGCTTCAATCGTCACTTTTACATCAACCGGCAGCTATCAAGGCGTTAAGAGATCGGTTGAGAGCTCGTATCAGACGGAGTAAACTCTATGGAAAAACCGCCAGCCAAAAAAAGAATAGAGAAGCTAAAACAGGAGATTGAAAAATATCGCCATGCTTATCATGTTTTAGACAAATCTTTAATTTCGGACGCGGCTTTAGACAGCTTGAAAAACGAGTTGCAGGAGCTGGAAACCGCCTATCCGGAATTTATTACTCCCGATTCGCCGACGCAGAGAGTCGCGGGTAAGCCGCTTGATCAATTTAAAAAAGTCAGGCATTCGTTGCCAATGATATCTTTGTTTGACGCTTTTTCGCCGGAAGATATGACTGATTGGGAAAAAAGGATGAAGAGAATTCTAACTTCTGATAATCCCCCTAACCCCCTTTATCAAGGGGGCGCAATTGGAGGTTATTACGCGGAGCTGAAAATGGACGGCTTGGCCGTGGCCTTAGTTTATGAAAAGGGCAGATTCGTTCTGGGCGCGACTCGAGGCGACGGCCAGACCGGCGAAGAAGTAACACAGAACTTAAAAACTATTGAGGCTATCCCTTTGGTTTTACGCCGGCCCGAAGAGCGCGAGCTCCTAAAAATCGGCTTAACCAAGGAGTCAATAAAAAAATTGTACCAGATTTTGGAAAATGGCAGGTTTGAAGCGCGCGGCGAGGCGATTATGACTAATCAGGTTTTTTCTGATTTAAACGCGCGGTATAAAAAGCAAGGCTTACCGCTCCTGGCCAATCCCAGAAACGCGGCCGCCGGTTCAATCAGGCAGTTAGATTCAAAGCTAATGGCCGAGCGACGGTTAGACTGCCATATTTATTCTTTAGCGATTGATTTAGGCTTAGAGTATCATGAGCAGGAACATAAAGTAGCCAGATTACTGGGTTTTAAGGTTTTAAAAGAAAATAAGTATTGCCGTAATTTAGCCGAGGCCATTAAATATCATGACGATTGGGAAAAAAATAGAGATCAGGTGCCGTTTGATTGCGACGGCGTGGTTATCGTGGTTAATAATTTAAATTTATGGGAAAAATTGGGAGTCGTGGGCAAGGGACCGAGATATATTATGGCTTATAAATTCGCGGCTGAACAAGCGACCACTAAAGTGGAAGAGGTTATTTGGCAAGTTGGGCGAACCGGCGTACTGACGCCGACGGCGGTATTAACACCTGTACGGATTTACGGCGTGACCGTTAGCCGAGCTACTTTGCATAATTTAGATGAAATTAAGAGACTTAATTTAAAAATCGGTGATACGGTAATTATTGAACGCGCCGGCGACGTTATTCCTAAAGTAATTAAAGTTTTACCCGGTTTGCGCACGGGGAGGGAATTGGAGATTAAAGTGCCGCTTAGATGCCCGATGTGCGAGGGCGGAGTGGAAAAAGTTAAAGGCGAGGTGGCTTATCGCTGTGTTAATAAAAATTGCTACGCGGTCAATTTAAGGCGCCTAGCGCATTGGGCTTCGAAAAATGCCATGGATATAGAAGGGTTAGGCCCGAAAATTATTGAGCAATTGATTAAACAAGGCTTAGTTAAAGATATTAGTGATTTTTATAAATTAACCGTCGGCGATTTAATGCCGCTCGAAAGATTTGCTGATAAATCGGCCGAGAACTTAGTTGCGGCCATGGCGGCCAAGAGAGATGTCGACTTGGCCAGATTTATTTATTCGCTTGGTATCAGACATGTGGGCGAAGAATCCGCCATAGCTCTAACTAAACATTTCGGCAGCCTGGAAAAAATTATCAATGCCAGTCTGGCTGAAATAAATTCTCTTTATGATTTTGGAGAAATTATGGCTAAAAGCGCTTATGAATGGTTTCATGATAAAAAGAATTTAGAGCTTTTAGAGAGGCTGACGGCCGCCGGAGTCAGAGTAAAAAATTTAAAATTTGAATCGGTAAATGCTAAACTGGCCGGTAAAACTTTTGTTTTAACCGGCGGTTTAGAAAAATTGACAAGAGACGAGGCCAAAGCTAAGATAAGAGAATTGGGCGGAGAGATTTCTTCGTCGGTCAGCCAGAATACCGATTATGTCATAGCCGGTTCAGATGCCGGAAGTAAGCTGGAAAAAGCCAATAAACTTGGCGTGAAAGTTATAAATGAAGAGGAGTTTATGAAAATGCTGTCTTAATTAGTGATAGAATTTATATGGTTGTTTGGCGGTCGGCTGAGATTAGTGATTTTTTCGTTGCGGAACTCGCCCACATCATTTTTTATTATTCATTTTTAAAAAATTTATATTAAAGTTAAAATATAAAATTTATCAAAACTTGGGACATAGAGAAAAAAGTGATGGGGGCTCGAACAGTCCTCGCTTCAAAAATTACTAATCTCAGCCGACCGCCTTAAGTGAGTATCATAAATAATTTTATGTCAAAAAAGCAGCAAATTGCATTATTGGTTTTAACCGCCGTTTTAATTTTGGGCGGCGTCTCTTATGGCTTATATTATTTTTGGCAAAATACCGGCGGTTGTATTTTGGATGCTAAATTATGTTCGGACGGTTCATCTGTCAGCCGTGTTGGTCGGAATTGCGAGTTTGCGAAGTGTCCTTTTGGGACTTCGAAGCCTGCCGGAGATATAAACCAAAAAGTTTGTACCATGGAAGCTAAATTATGTCCTGACGGTTCTGCCGTTGGCCGTTCCGGCGCCAATTGCGAATTTGCGGAATGTCCGAAAGCAGTTGAGGATCAAAAAGCTTGCCGAACTGCTGAAGATTGCGTTTGTGGCACAAAAATTAATACGAATGAATGTTTTTTCGGTAATAGAAAATATGTTAACGTTGAAAAACAGTGTCCGGATTATTGTACTGGAATTACTGGCCGACTAATGATTGGTTGTGTTGACGGCTTATGCCAACAGATAGATAATAAAGCCGTCTATTAGCAGACAAATAAAGAATAAATTATGCTATTATCAAAACAAGAAATACAACATATTGCCAAACTGGCGCGGTTGGATTTAACCGAAACCGAGTTAGAAAAATACGGCGGACAGCTGTCCAATGTTTTAAATTATATCGACCAGCTTAAAGAAGTTGATGTTAGCGGCGTGGAACCGACGGCGCAAGTTACGGGCCTGACCAACGTTTTACGCGAAGATAAGGCGGAAGATTGGGATAAAAAAGAAATTGAACAAGCCTTAGCCGATGCCCCGGAAAAAGAAGATAGATTTATTAAAGTGAAGAGGGTGATAGAATAAAAAAATATTGTCATTCCCGAAGCCGCAGGCTATCGGTCATCGCTACGCGAGATCTGGCGTAGCCATGAGAATCCAGGGGTTAAACATACTATTATTATTTATAGTATATATTTTTAGATATATATTCATTTGGCTATTTTTTATTATTTTTGCTTTTTCCTCCTGGATTCCCGCTTTCGCGGGAATGACAAATAGAAAAATTATGCGATTAAATCAACTTACCATAAAACAAGCCAGCGAACTTCTGAAAAATAAAGAAATCACCTCTTTGGAATTAACCAAGGCCTGCTTAGCGCGGATTAAAGATACCGACGGGAAAATTAAGGCCTGTTTAACCGTTTGCGAAAAAGAAGCTTTAAAAGAAGCGAAACAAGCTGATGAACGGCGGTCTCAAGGTGAAACTGAAAATTTATTAGGCATTCCATACTTGGCTAAGGATAATATTTTAACGCGAGGCGTCCGAACTACGGCCGCATCTAAAATTTTGGAAAACTATATCGCGCCTTATGACGCGACGATAATAAAAAAATTGCGAGAAGCCGGCGCCGTGCTCTTGGGCAAAACCAATCTGGATGAATTCGCTCATGGCGCGTCTACGGAAAATTCCGCCTTTGGCCCGACCCATAATCCTTGGGATTTAACGCGTGTACCGGGCGGTTCTTCGGGCGGTTCGGCCGCGGCTGTGGCTGCTGATATGTGTATTTTTGCTCTCGGCACGGATACAGGTGGTTCGATTAGATATCCGGCGGCTTTTTGCGGGGTTATTGGACTTAAATCGACTTATGGCCGAAGTTCTCGTTTTGGGCTGATTTCTATGACCAGTTCAACCGATGTGCCCGGGTCTTTAACTAAAACCGTGGAAGATGCTAGTTTAGTACTGTCGGTAATCACCGGAGTGGATAAGTATGACGCGACAACGGTAAACGCGAAAACCCCCCTTACCCCCCTTTTGAAGGGGGGCTTAGATAAAATAACCATCGGTTTGCCAAAAGAATATTTTGTTGACGGTACGGACCAGGGCGTGACCGAAGCGATCGATAAAGCAATTGAAGATTTTAAAAAGTTAGGCGCGAAGTTTAAACAAGTGAGTTTGCCGCACACCAAGTATGTCGTGCCGGTTTATTATATTATTACGCCGTCGGAGATTAGTTCAAATTTAGGCAGATTTGACGGCATAAAATATGGTTTAAGCGTAATGAAAAATCCCCCCCAGCCCCCCTTTGTCAAGGGGGAAGAAAAAGCGGATTTAATGAGCATTTATACTAAGAGTCGAGGCCAGGGCTTTGGCCCGGAAGTCAAGCGCCGCATTATGCTCGGTACCTATGCTTTATCCGCCGGTTATTATGATGCCTATTATTTACAGGCGCAGAAAGTCAGAACAAAAATAAAACAAGAAATGGATAAAGTTTTAGAAGAGGTTGATTGCTTATTAACGCCGACCGCTCCGCACGCGGCCTTTAAGATCGGCGAGCAAGTTCAGGATCCGTTGAAGATGTATCTGGAAGATATTTTTGTGGCCGGCGCGTCGCTAGCCGGCTTGCCGGCGATTTCTATTCCCTGCGGCTTTGATAATGGCCTGCCGGTCGGTTTGCAATTAATCGGTAAAAGATTTGACGAAGCGACGATTTTGAAAATGGCGCAGGGCTATGAGTTGGCGACCGAGTGGCATTTAAAGAAAGCGGGAATATAACTTTACTGTCATTGCGACCCCGGCCTTGAGCCGGGGGAAGCAATCTCTGGTGAGAAAGAAAAATATGGGGAAGAGAAAAACTAATTAAAATAAGTTTAATTTTATTTAAAAAGATTTATTATAAATTAATAAGTGCTTGCAACCTGAGATTGCTTCGTCGCCTGATTACAGGCTTCTCGCAATGACAGGCAATAAATTTATGTCTAAACAAAATAAAACAGTTTTGATTATAGCGATTGCCATAATAGCGGTGGTCGGCTTGATTATGATTAATGGTAAAAAATTGCCGTCGAATGATCAGAATAATAATGGCAATAAATATGAAGCCGGTAAATTGAGTCCGATTGATTCGACCGACCATATTTTCGGGAAATTAGGCGCGCCGATCCAGATGATAATTTATAGCGATTTTGAGTGTCCGTTTTGCGCCGATTTTTCAGAGACTATAAAACAAATAGAAAGAGATTTTGCCGATAAAGTGACAATTGCTTTTAGGCATTACACTTTACCCGGCCATGCGGAAGCGAAAAAAGCGGCCGAGGCTTCGGAATGCGCGGCTGAGCAGGGAAAATTTTGGGAAATGCATGATAAATTATTCGCTGATAATAAGGCTGGCCGTTTAAGCGAGGATCAGCATAGAATAGACGCGGCCGATTTAGGTTTAGATACGGCCAGATTCAACCAATGCTTGGATAGCGGAAAATTTGCGGCCAAGGTGGCCGAAGTCATGGCCGGAGGCAAGAACGCCGGCGTTTCCGGCACGCCGACCAGTTTTATTAACGGTAATATTTATCCGGGTGCCTATCCGTTTGAAGATTTTACCACGCCTGACGGACAGCAGGAATCGGGTATGAAAAATATAATTAACAATTTATTGAAATAGCCTTAATTATGCAAAAGAGAAAAATTGTTTTAGCTTCGGGATCGCCCAGGAGGAAAAAATTAATGGAACAAATCGGTTTGGAATTTGAGATTGTTGAGAGTAATTTTGACGAAGATAGCGTAAATTTAGCCGACCCAATTGAGTTGGCTAAATTTTTAGCTTTAAAAAAAGCCCAAGCCGTAGTTGCGCGTTACGACGACGCCATTATTATCGGCGCGGATTCAGTCGTAATTTTTAAAGGCCAAGTCTTAGGCAAGCCTAAAACCGCGGTCGACGCCAAAAGAGTTTTGCGCGAGCTGTCGGGCAAAAAGAATAGGGGCATCACCGGTTATTGCCTGATTGACACTAAGAATAAAACCGTGGTAAATAAGCATAGCGAGGCCGTAGTCAAATTTAGAACTTTAAGCGACGCGGAAATTGACGAGTATGTAGCGACCGGCGAACCCTTGGACATGGCCGGGTCTTATGGACTAATGGACAAAGGTGCGGTTTTAATGGAAAGCATCAGAGGAAACTTTTATTCCATTGTCGGCTTGCCGATTAATGAAGTGTATGTTGAATTAAAGAAAATGGGAGCAATCTAGAATTATGATTTTAAGAATTCTGGATTTCCGCCTGCGCGGGAATGACAATTAAAATGGAGGGTTCGCATAGTGGTCGAGTGCGCATCCCTGGAAAGGATGTATGTCCGAAAGGGCATCGAGAGTTCGAATCTCTCACCCTCCGCACTTTAAAATAATCAAAATATCAATGGAAATTTTTGCCGTTATTTTTAATTTTATTCTTCATATTGATATTCACTTGGGCGAAATCATCGCTCATTACGGAATATTGTCTTACGCGATTCTCTTTGCAATCATCTTCGCCGAAACCGGCTTGGTGTTTACGCCGTTCTTGCCCGGAGATTCTCTGCTTTTTGCGGCCGGCGCCTTTTCGGCCATTGGCGCTTTTAATATTGTAGCTTTATTTTTTTTGCTTTGGGCGGCCGCTTTCCTGGGCGATACGGTAAATTATTGGCTGGGGCGCTACTTTGGCCGGAAAATAATTGATAATCCGAAAATTCCCATTAATCAGGAGCACATAGATAGAACGCAAAAGTTTTATGATAAATACGGGGGCAAAACAATTTTTCTGGCGCGCTTCATACCGATTATAAGAACCTTCGCTCCGTTCGTCGCCGGCATAGGCAGGATGGATTATAAAAAGTTTGTTTATTATAATCTTGCCGGAGGATTTACGTGGGTTTTCGGCTTTACCATGCTTGGCTATTTTTTCGGCAACTTGCCCGGCGTAAAGGAAAATTTTTCCCTGGTGATTATCGGTATTATCATACTGTCGGTTATGCCAATAATTATTGAGCTGGTTAAGGCTAGATATAATAGATGGGAGCCTCCCGCAAATTAATAATATGAAATTTTTATTATCAATAAATTATTTGATTTGGCTGACTTTGTCGGCTTTGTTTTTCGCCGGCGGCGAATTTTTTTCAAAAAAGTTCGCGCTTAATCCGAAAGCATTGTTAGTGGTTGGCATTTTGGCGATTTATTCTCTGGGCGTGCTAGCCTGGCTACCGGCGATTTTACAGAAAAATCAATTATCCATCGTGGGCGCGATCTGGTCAGTCATGAGTTTGTTAGCCACGGTTTTAATTGGCGTTTTAATTTTTGGCGAAAGATTAAGCATAGTGGGAATCTTGGGTGTGGTCGCCGCTTTCGTTGCCGTCGCTTTATTATCTCTTAATTAGACAGGAAATTAAAATACCTCGGCCTGAACCGAAGTATTTTTATTTGCGAGTGGTTTAATTATTTTAAAATGGCCGCCAGATCAACATAAACCGCGTAGATTATAGCCAGAAAAGAAAAAAAGAATATCGCGATATAATTCCATTTAGCCAAACTCGTTTCCAGACTTTTTAAAATATAGAGCAGAGCGGACTTATCTTCGGCTTTAAACGACTGGCTGACCTCGATTTTATTAATCAGCTGAAGTTTCTCAATTAATTTATCGCGGCGGTTTTCCACACGATAGCGATGGCCGAAGTACCAGATAAAACCGATGGTGCCGATATACCACACTACCTCTACCCAGAATTGGCTGTAATGATTTAAAACTACGACGATTCGGTAAGCGATGGTGGCAATAACGCCGACAGCAAAAATTAAAATTCTATAAAAATGGTTGTTTAAATGGGGCATATGGTTGAGAGCGCTGGATAACTGTTAAACATTCTTTTTGTCATTCCCGCGAAGGCGGGAATCCAGAAATTCTAACAGAAATGGATTCCCGCTTTCGCGGGAATGACAGTAGAAGAGAGTTAACCAACGGCGTGATAATTATTAACTTATATTTTTTAACCGAGTTTTTTAAGCGCCAGCATTAAGCCGATGCCGATAATTATGCTGGCTAATTGTAAAAAGGCTTGGTGGAGCTTGTCATTATCTTTCTTTAATTCGGGAAATAAGTCGGAAGTGGCGATATAAATAAAGTTGCCGGCCGCGAAAGGGATAATAAAATTTGTAAGATTTTCCATCTTGTCGCCAACGACTAAGACTAAGAGCGCGCCTAGGATAGCTAAGCTCGCGGATAATAAATTTAGAAATAAAGCCTTAGCTCGACTAAAGCCGGCATGGAGCAAGACACCGAAGTCGCTGATCTCTTGGGGAATTTCATGAGCGATGACGGCGATGGTCGTGGCGACGCCCAAATTTATATCAACCAAGAACGAACCGGCGATAATCAGGCCGTCTAAAAAATTATGCAGTCCATCGCCGACTAGGTTCATTAGGCCGAAAGGATGAGGATGTTCTTCAGTCGTCGGTAGATGGCAATGGCGCCAATGGATAACTTTTTCTAAAATAAAAAAGAATAAGATGCCGGCTAAGAGCCAGAGCCAGGTTTCTACGCCGTCATTTTTTTTTACGGCTTCGGGGATAAGGTGCAGAAAACTGTCGCCTAAGAGCGTTCCGGCCGAAAGACTAACTAAGAAGATGGTTAGCTTATTTAAATTACTTCGTTTAACGGGCAGGAGAAAAACTCCGATGAGCGAGAGCAGGGAAACGATCAAAACACTGGCTATAGTATAGAAATAGATGTTTAGCATATAAATTAATTTTACCATATTTTTTTGCCTTTGACCTAATCAAATTTTTAAACTATGATAAAATCATCAATAGGCAAGTAAGTCGTAAAATTATGAAGCTAATATTAGATAAAAATAACCTAAGAGAGTCGCCGGCGCAGTTACTAAGACAGGCCGGCTACGCCTATTTGGTCGATAGAAATACCGGCCAGGAAAGTTTTGTCCGAGGTTTTGGCCGAGGGTATTACCCGAGATTTCATTTATACTTAGTTGA
The DNA here is from genome assembly GCA_030650415.1 of bacterium. Classification (GTDB taxonomy): domain Bacteria; phylum Patescibacteriota; class Patescibacteriia; order Patescibacteriales; family GWC2-42-12; genus GWC2-42-12. The sequence continues at coordinate 35,768 of JAUSEG010000003.1, forward strand.
GCAAAATGGCCGGTTAATTTTAAATTTGCATTTGGATCAGAAGCAGGCCAGCTACGCCGGAGCGCGCGCGCATAACGCGGAGTATGATGGAGAAACGGTGGAGGCGGAAATGGCAAGAATAAAAAGGTTCATAGTTAACGAATCCGGGCCGGCAATTTTTACTGCTGGAAAAAACTTTAATTCCGAGGGAATTTTAGATAGAATAAGGCCAAAACATTTTGAAGGTACAGCCAAGAAAGAAGTGAAGCCGAGTTGGTGGAAATTTTGGAAATAATAAAAAAATTTTAAGAATGACAAATTTTCAATGACTAATTAATTTTTTGACATTTGGATTTGATTTGTCATTTGACATTAGCCATTTGTCATTTAAATATTATGCCCAACCCAAGCGATGAAATAAAAGCTAAACTTGATATTGTGGAAGTCATCCGCGAATATATTCCGCTTAAAGCGGCCGGTTTTAATTTTCGCGCCAATTGCCCGTTTCATCGGGAAAAAACCCCGTCGTTTATGGTTAGTCCGGAAAAGCAAATTTGGCATTGCTTCGGTTGCGGAAAAGGCGGGGACGTTTTTTCTTTTGTCATGGAAATTGAGAGCCTGACCTTCATCGAAGTTTTGCGCCTGTTGGCTAAAAAAGCCGGAGTAACCTTAAAAAGAGGCGCCGATCCGGCGCTAACCTCAAAAAGAAATGTTCTACTGGATATTGTGGAATTATCGGCTAAATTTTATCATAAAGTTTTACTCGCCAGCCCGGCGGCCGCGGTGGCGCGAGAATATTTAAAAAAACGCGGTTTAATCGAGGAAACGATTGAAACCTGGCAAATCGGCTATAGCCCGGATACTTGGGAAACCCTAACCAATTTTTTGAAGAGCAAGAATTTTTCTGAAAATGAAATTTTTTTAGCCGGTCTGAGTGTTAAAAAAGAAAAAAATCCGGGATTTTATGATCGTTTTCGCGGCCGAATTATGTTCCCGATAAACGATATTAACGGCAATGCCGTAGGTTTTACGGCTCGCGTCAACCCGGAAAAAGAGGCAACCGAAAAGATGGGGAAATATATTAATACGCCGGCGACCATGATTTATGAAAAATCAAAAATTTTATTCGGTTTGGATAAAGCCAAGATGTCGATTAAGAGCGAGGACGCGGTAGTCTTAGTTGAAGGCCAGATGGACGCGATTACGGCTCAGCAAAACGGTTTTATCAACGTGGTGGCTTCTTCGGGCACCGCGCTAACGAGCGATCAGGTTAGTTTAATTAAACGTTATTCCAATAACTTGCTCTTATCTTTTGACATGGATAAAGCCGGCGACCTGGCATCAGAGCGCGGTATCGCTCAAGCCATGCAAGCGGAAATGCAAATTAAAGTTATAGAAATTAAGGATGCCAAAGATCCGGATGAATGCATAAAAAAGAATCCTGACGGCTGGCGTCAGGCGGTCGCGGCCGCTAAGCCGGTGATGCAGTATTATTTTGATAAGACTTTCGCGAAATTTAATATAAAGGATTTTGACGGCCAGCGTCAAAGCATTAATATTTTATTGCCGGTAATTTCTAAGTTCGGCTCAAAGATTGAACAGGATTTTTGGCTTAAAAAATTAAGCCAGGAAGTCGATACTAATGAAAGTTTATTAAGAGCTGAATTTAATAAAATTGTCGAGCGAATGGAGCAGAAATTGAAGACGCCGATTTTATCGGTTAAACCGGACGATCGGCAGAAATTTGAATTTAAAGATCAAAAGCAGAGCCGTGAATCCAGGTTGTCCGAATTGCTCCTGGCGCTTGGCTTAAAATATCCGGCGCACCTGGAATATATCATTAATCATATCGCGCCCGAGCACTTGGTTGGAGACGACTATAAGCTATTTTACAAAAATTTGATTATCTATTATAATAAACTCATAGATTTCTGGACTCATGAAGGAGGAGATTTTGATTTGGCCATAAATTATCAGGATTTAAAAAATTGGTTTAATAACCTGGAAGATTTAGAACAAGATGATAAAAATGAAGTTAATAATAGAGAAAATAATCATAAGTACGCCAGCTTGCTAGATAAGCTGGTGCTTTTAGCTGATAAAGATTTTTACGATTATACGCCGGAAAAAGCCAGAGCCGAGATGATTGAATGGGTGGGAATTTTAAAAGTTAATTATTTAAGCGACCGGCGCCGACAAATTATCAAGCTTATCGTTTTGGCGGAAAAAGAAATTTTAGAACCTCAGGAGAAAGCGGAAAAACTGACGACGTTGATGCAGGAATACAAGGCTTTAACTGAAGAAATAAATTTAATCGGTTTAAAATAATTCAGACAGCTCAAAATTATTCAGAATATTTATGTCTAAAAAAAATAAAAGCGGCTCTAAGGGGAAAAAGAATCAACCGCAGGCCCGCCTAGATTCGGCGAGGCAAGCAAAATTCGGAGCGAAAAAAGCCAATAAAGTAAAAAATAAATTTTTTAGAAGATATGCTAAAAAGATAAAAAAGTCTGCCGGGGGTAAAGCCCACGGCTGGCGCGGCGCGATTCATGGAAAAGAAGCTAAGAAAAAAGCCAAGGCTCCGGTTGAACACGAAACAGTTAAGCCCACGGGAGAGCAAATAAAAAATTTAATTGTGAAGGGCAGATCGCGCGGTTTTATTACCGAAACCGAATTACTCCATATTTTTCCGGAAGTTGAAGAATATATTTTTGATTATGAGTTAACTTTAGAAGAATTACAGAAAAATGGCATTCAGATAATTGAAGACACGGGCGGATTTTTAGGCGTGAGCGATGATTTAAAGAAAAAAACTTCACAAATCAGCGGTTTTAATGAAAAGAAAAAATTTGATATTTCCGAATTAAGCGCCGATTCCATTCAGATGTATTTAAGGGAAATCGGCAAAGTGCCGCTTCTTTCAGGCGCCGAGGAAATTGAATTGGCCAAGAGGAAGGAAAAGGGCGATAAAGAAGCGGAGAAAAAAATTATTGAAGCCAACCTGCGCTTGGTCGTTTCCATCGCTAAAAAATTTACCGGCTCTAAGGGCTTGAGCCTCTTGGATTTAATTCAGGAAGGCAATATCGGTTTGTTCCGCGCGGTGGAAAAGTTTGAATACAGAAAGGGTTATAAATTTTCCACTTACGCTACCTGGTGGATCAGGCAGGCGATTACTCGTGCCTTAGCCGATCAATCCCGGACGATTAGAATTCCGGTGCATATGGTGGAAACCATCAATAAATTTCAGCAGGTTCAGCGCCAGCTTATTCAGGACTTGGGCCGCGAGCCTCTGCCCGAAGAAATCGCCGCCGAGATGGGCGAGGATATCGATAAGGTTAGGCATGTTATAAAAATTTCCCAAGACACGATTTCTTTGGAAACGACGATCGGTGAAGATGATGAAGATTCGACTTTGGAAGATTTTATTGAAGACGTTAAAAACGTTTCGCCCGACCGTTCGGCCGCTTTACGATTGTTAAAAGATTATGTTAAGGCGGTGATCGCCGAATTAACTCCGCGCGAGCAGAAAATTTTGGAAATGCGTTTTGGCTTGACCGACGGCGTGGCCCATACTTTAGAAGAAGTCGGGCAGGAGTTTGACGTAACCCGCGAGCGCATCAGGCAGATTGAAGCTAAGGCCATAGAAAGAATTCAGAAGCATCCTGGCATTAAAAAGTTAAGGGATTATTAAATCAATTAGCAATTAAAAATTACGAATTACGAATATGCCGGAGAGGTTTGAAAATGGGGTAAAAATGATTGATTATTTAAGGTCAAAAGATGCTCAGGGCGATACAATTGGCTTTAATGAAGATTTAGCTTCAAAAATTTTGGCTAAGGGCGATGCCGCAGAATTAGCTGATTTACGACTTTTTTGGCGAGAAAATGGCAGAACAGTAAGTGAAGAGAGGATGGGAGTTTTTAGTTATTATGAAAAGTTAAGGCAACAAGTCCACAGAGACCGCCAGGCCGCTCTAGCAAAAAGAAAGGCGGAAATTGCAGAGAAGACAGAAGAGGAACAAGCTTTAGACTGTTATCTGGAAGAAATAGAACCTCAAGTCAGACAAGCAGTTTTAAATTTGAACCGCAAAGGTTTTAAAACACAGGGCTCGGGTTTTGCTTCGGAAAACACTCAGAAGATATATTGCAAGGATGATCAGTTTAATAAATTGAATTTTCCCGATGGTTTATTAGCCGAATTAAAGAAGCGGGGAGTTGTATTAAAGGTTGATCCAAGAAGCATTACAATATCGTTGGATAGAAAATTAAATCTGGCTGAAATTGAGGCTATTTGGCTAGAAATTGAAAAATGGGTTAAGTCAAAAGATAAATCATTGACTTAATATTATAAGTTTGTATAATAATAAAACCTGCCTTTGGGCAGATTTTAGTTTGATTATTTACCATTCCCGGGTAGCCCCTCGTTGAGCTCCCCTCGGCCTGAGCTCGGGACGAAGGCGGGACAAGTGTAAATTGAAAGTTTGTAATAAAATAAGAGTTTTACGTTTTGAAGCGTAATCTGAAATCTTCCCGGGTAGCGCAGTGGTAGCGCAGCTCGCTGTTAACGAGTTGGTCGTCAGTTCGAATCTGACCCCGGGAGCATAACATAACGAAACGAACTCATCTTCAGTTTTCCGCCTAAGGGCGGAAAAACTTTCAGACGAGAATTTAGCCCCGCCCCGCACTTCGGGGGCGGGGCTTTGAGTTTGGAGCGAATTAAAAAGATTTTCCCCTAAAACAAAAGAAATTTTAATGCTTTCGGGCGAATAGGTTATTTTTTCAAGAAATCTTTTAGCTAAAAGATTTCTTTCGACTCCCGTCTTAGTTTTGAGGGCGGAAAGGAAAAATTTTAGAGTGTGAGCAATTTTCTCTGACGAAAATTGCGAAAATTTAGAGCATGCTGGCGTTAGTTCGTATCCGGCCTCGTGCCCCGTCGGTGAAGCCCTATTTTGCAAAATAGGCGAGGTTATTGGCAGGTCGTGGTTTAACCGAAAAACAAGATTTTCAATATAATCGCTGTCAACGGAAATTCGCTCTAAATTTTCAATACAAAAATTTTCCAATCTTTCGGCGGATACTTGTTTCACCGAACAAGCCTGCCAGTCGTGCCCTAAGGTGGAAGTACAGCGATAGTAATAATATCTTGTCAGCTTTCCATTCGTTCTTTTATTCGTAAAATAGGAGGTCATTTTAGAGCCGCACTTTTCGCATTTTATTAAACCGCCGAAAAGAAAATTTTTGTATACTCTAAAATTTTTCCTTTTGTTTTTGTGTATTTTTTGAGCAAGGGCAAAAATTTCCTCCGAGACTATCGGTTTGTGCGTACCTTGATAAATTTCATCGTTATATTTTATTTTTCCGATGTAAACGACATTTCTTAATATAGAGAAAATAGTGGTTTTAGAGAAATTTTTGCCCCGCTTATTCTTAATTCCTTTTTCTATCGCCATTTTATATACTTTTGACAATGAGCCGGTTTCAAGATAGTTTTCAAAAATTGATTTTATTTCTTCAGCTTCTTTCGGGCAGGGGATAAGTTTTTTGTTTTCCCGCATATATCCGTAAGGCGTATTTCCGCCATTGCACATGCCTTTTTTAGCTCGCTCCAGCATTTTATCTTTTGTTCGTTCGCTGGTTAGCTCTCTTTCAAATTGGGAAAAAGTAAGCATAATATTTCTAAGCAGTCTGCCTGCGGGCGTTGAGGTATCAAATCTTTCAGTAATAGAAATAAAATCAATTTTTGCTTGCTCAAAAAATTCGATCAACTGATAGAAATCCTTGGGCGAACGGGTGAGCCGGTCAATCTTATACACAAAAACAATATCAATTTTTTCTTTTTTTAAATCCGAAAGCAATTCCTGCAATGCCGGCCTGTCGGTGGTTGCCCCTGAATAGCCGGCGTCAGTATAAACTTTAAAAATTTGCCAGTTATCCTGGCTGGCAATAAACGACTTCATTTTTTGCTCTTGGGCTTCGCAAGACGAAAACTCTTTTTCCGCTTGGTTGTCGGTTGAAACTCTGGTATAAATCGCGCAATTTTTTATAGTCATATTTTTAAAACTAAAGGGGCAACCCTGCGAACCCAATCCCGCTTTCGCGAAATTGACAGGAGTTGCCCCTTCGGTATTACAACAATTAAGTTATAATAAAAAATCGCGGAGCGTATGGATTGGGTTCGCTCTTATTATACCAAAGATTTAAAAAAAAGAAAAAATTGATACCGCCCTCAAAACAAAAAATAACCTATTCGCCCGAAAGCATTAAAATTTCTTTTGTTTTAGGGGAAAATCTTTTTAATTCGCTTCAAATGCAAAACCCCGCCCCCGAAGTGCGGGGCGGGGCTG
>JAUSEG010000014.1 GCA_030650415.1 bacterium
CAACAGTCAGCGGCCGGGGCAGCAAAAAAATCATTGAAAATTATATAATCAACCAGGGCAGAGAACAGGACGTAAAACAGCTTAGGCTGTTTGAATTATGAATTTAACGCCCTGCGCTCCCTTGGCGCAGGGTATTTACGACACCAATCTTAAACAGGATTTGACGCCGCTTTTTTTAGATCAGGTCTTTATTGCAAATTGGCTTAAAAATTGGCGTGAAAGTTATTTTAGGTTGCTGGATGATTATAAAATTCATACTATTAAAGGTCTTAACCGCATTGAGATTCATCAGGACTCTCATACAGATAATTTCTCTTTTGTATATTGGTATAAGACGGAAGATAGCGGATCTATTAGGATTATCTACACAATAAGCGATTATTGGATTGTATTTCAGGACGTTGATTTATCAATAAATATTGATAATAAAATAAGCGACCTGGTGGAGTTGGCAGACAATTTTAGCCGTATGGCGTCGGCCACACAAAAAAAATTAAAACGGTATGCCACGCTGTTTTATCAGAAAACTGAAAAGTATTTTAAGAAAACAAATCATATTATGCTGGGCGACAGCATCGTTACCAAGGTTATCCGCATGACGGCTGATAATTTAAATCAGAAAGAGCAGATTGTGCTCAATAAATCAGCCCTGCTTTCGTGCGAGCTTGATGATCTGTTAAAATAAAATTTGATCAGTATAATCCGCGGGGTAAGCAATTAATAAGATTAAGTAATAGTTTTTAAACCTCCACCACTTTTTTAATTTTGTTATTTTTTTAAAAAATGTTATAATAATATAACTAATGAAAATTTTGCTGATTAAAATAATTAACTATTTAAAATAAACAATTATGAAACCATTTTGCAAGAACTCAATGGTAAATGCCTTGGTTATTTCTTTTGTGTTTATTATGCTTGGTCTCATTGGGCCGATGGCTACACTCGCGGCCACAACGCCATCTCTTGGCTTAGCGGCATCTTACGGTGTTCTTTCCAGCACCTACACCAACACGACCGCAGGGACCACGATTAATGGAGATATCGGCTTTACCACCGGACCGGCAGTCGCTCCCTTGGGCACGCATACAAACTACGGATCAGGCATCCCGTATGCCACGGCAGGCGCGGATCAGGGCGCCGCTTTATCTGCTTTAAATTCTCAGGCGTGTACATTTACTTTCGGCGGCGGAGCGATCAACCTTTCCACCGATATAACACACGGCGCTGTCGGCGTGTACGCTCCCGGAGTATATTGCAGCTCTGGGGCGATGGACGTAGGGGGTCCGCTTACTCTTAGTGGCAGCGGAACGTACATCTTTAGGCCGGTTGGTGCGCTTACTTCGACGGCTGGCGCGACTGTTACTTTGAGTGGTGTATGCGCTAACGACGTTTTTTGGACGCCGGCCGCGGCTACGACACTAGCTGCTAACACGACGTTCGTTGGAACTGTTATTAGCGATGCGGGCATTACCGTGGGCGCTAACACCACCTGGACAGGCAGAGCCTTGTCGTCTGGAGGAACAACTACGACCGATACAGACACCATTACCGTACCGACATGTACGGCCACTCCTCCTCCTACTCCTCCTGCTGCGCCAGCGCTAGCCACTCTTCATGTGGTTAAGCAAGTGGTAAATAATAGCGGTGGCACCGCGGCCGCTGCTCTTTTTAATCTGCACGTAAAACTTTCCGGGACTGATGTTGCCGGAAGTCCGGCAGCCGGAATCGCGGCGCCGGGAACTTCTTATTCACTGGCCGCGGGCACTTATGTAGTAAGCGAAGACGCCAATGCTTTTTATACGCCAAGTTTCAGCGGAGATTGTGATTCGAGCGGTAACGTGACGCTTTCTGCGGGTGAAAACAAGGTTTGTACGATTACTAACACTGATATTGCTGTTGCCCCTGATCCAACTCCGACTCCTACACCGGCATCAACACCAACTCCAACTCCTGATCCTACTCCGACTCCTACACCCACGCCCACTCCTGTTCCGTTATTACCAAATACGGGAATTGGCCCTGACGGCAATAGTAGCGCCCCATGGAATATCATTGTTCCAACCGGGATTTTTGTTGCCTTATTTTTATTCTATTTAGCTCGAAAAAAATGGGCAATTTAGATTAATCACATATTGGAATAGCTGTAAAATATCTTGACAGCCATTTCATTGAATGTCTATGAGATTTAATAAGAATTCAATAGCTGTATTGGCTGTTTATTTTGTGTTTATTGTGCTCGGTCTTATTGGACCAATTGTCGCGCGCGCGGCCACGACGCCATCTTTGGGAACGGCGGCAACCTACGGTATTCTTACCGGTACTTTTAACTATAATGTAGGGCTGACAACTATTACAGGAGTTGCCGGAACGGCGGCTCTTGGCTATGCCGTGGTAGCTCAGGGAGGAGGCGCGTCGCTAACGGTCACTGGAACGACACAGGTGAATAATCTAGCCTGGTCAACGGCAGGAACAGATCAAGGTATTGCCTTAACAGCTTTGTCTGCTCCGGCTCAGCCATGTGGAAATGGCACTACCATCCCTGGCTTTACTTTCGCCGACGGACCGATTGACCTCGCCACCGACACGACTCACGGTACAATTAGATATTATTCACCAGGAGTATATTGTGTTACGGGCGCCATGGCCATAGGAACAGCTGGAATTGTTCTTGATTCTGCCGGAACTTATATTTTTAGGTCAACCGGCGCGTTTGATACCACAATCGACTCGGTGGTAAGTTTATCGCCTGGCGTATCAGCCTGTGATGTATTTTGGACTCCGGGCGCGGCTACCACGCTGGCCGCTAACACCACTTTCGTAGGAACTATTATTGATAACGCGGGCATTACCATAGGCAACACTGTATCGTGGACAGGAAGAGCTTTGGCATACAACGCCGGATCAGGCGTGGTCACGGCTAATACGGACACTATTACCGTACCGACTTGTACGGCGGCCACCCTTAAGCTCGTTAAGGAGGTGACTAATAATAGCGGCGCCGCGACAACCAGCGCTGCCTGGATACTTACGGCAACCGGCGCGGGAGGCTTTAGCGATAATGGAGGAACAGGAACTTTCCACGAAGTAACTGCCGGCGTCGGATATGCTCTCTCTGAATCAACGATTGTTGGCTATACGCCGGGAAGTTGGTCATGCGACGGCGGAAGTCTATCCGGTAGCACGATTACGCTTTCGCTTGGACAGAATGTAACCTGCACCATTACTAACGATGATGATGCCGCCACTTTAATCGTAAAAAAAATCGTGGTTAATGATAATGGCGGCACTTTGGAAGTTGAAAATTTTAGTTTCTCAGTTAACGCCGGCGCGGCTCAAGTTTTTGAAGCCGACGGTCAAAATGATTTAACCGTTAACGCCGGCACCTACACCGTGACTGAGTCAGCGGTTGTCGGTTATTTAACCAGTTATGATAACTGTTCCGGCTTAGTTATCGCCAACGGCGGTTCCGCGACCTGTACTATCACTAATGATGATATTGCGTCCGGTGGCTCAAGATATTATGGAACGATTAACGTCGTAAAAGTAGTTATTAATGATAATAGTGGAACTAAGACTGTCGCCGGCTTCCCCTTAGCCGTCAATGGCATGTTCGTCGCCTCAGGCGTGACTAATACATTTGGCGCTTCTCTTGGAGAGACTTTTCAATATAAGGTGACTGAAATTAATGACCTAAATTATACCCGGGTGTTCTCCGGCGATTGCGACGCTGGCGGCGTTGTTTACCTTAATCCGAATGATAATAAATTTTGTATTATTACTAATAACGATATAGGCGCGCCCGTAGTTGTTCCGCCCGTGCCGCCTCTCATTGATGTGGTGAAAGTACCAGAGCCCCTAGCTTTGCCGGCCGGTCCCGGTCCGGTAATCTACACCTACACGCTTCGCAACATCGGAACGGTTCCGGTGACTAACATAACTATGGTCGGCGATACTTGCAGTCCCATTATTCTGGCTTCCGGCGACATTAATGCCGATGCCAAACTTGATATAAGTGAAGCTTGGGTCTACCGCTGTTCCACGACACTCTCGGCCACCCACACGAATACCATTACCGCGACCGGCTGGGCCAATGGTATCAGCGCGGTTGATATCGCCAGCGCTACGGTCGTTGTCGGCGCGCCGGTCGTTCCGCCGCTAATTCATGTGGCAAAAGTCCCGAGCCCACTGACATTGTCCGCTCCCGGCGGAGCTGTTACCTATACCTATACCGTGACTAACCCCGGTACGGCGCCGTTAAGCAATGTCAGCATTGCTGACGATAAATGTACCGGTCTGCCAGGCCGAGTTTCCGGACATCCGGGAGACGTTAATAAAAATGATTTGCTTGAAAGCAACGAAACCTGGAGTTTTACTTGCCAATCAAATCTTACGCAAACAACCACCAATACCGGCACGGCCGAAGGCAGCGCTAATGGCTTGATAGCTAGAGATTTTGCAATTGCCATTGTCGTGGTGGCAGACCCCGGCCAGGTATTGCCTAAAGCTGCGGCCACCGTTGTTCCCGGGTTGCCGAATGCCGGTTTTTATCCTCTAGAGGAAAGTATAATCTGGAGTATTATCATACCAATCGTTGCTCTTATATTAGTTTTGGCTTCGCTAATTGTAGTTATCAAAAAACGGATAATTTAATTTAGATAACTAGTTAAGGAAATTCTATGTACAATAGCGCTTTAAGGCAAAAAATATATTATGTAGATTCCCTTTCCATAAATACCAAGAGGGGTTTGCGTCAAAAAGGCCGTAGTTGTAAATGTTCCAGTCTCGCGCCGGTGGGATATATTGATAGTTCATTAATAGAAACCATAATCGGGGGGATCACATCCTCTTTAATAATTATCTATTTTTTGTTTATTATTTTTAATTCGCCAACTCAGGACTCTTATATAAAACCGGCTTTGGCTGCCAGCAGCCAGCCGCCGCAAAATTTGGTTGATGATCAATCAGCTGAATTCGTCCAGAGTGTCGTTGTGCCGGAACAAGCGCATTTGTCCGCTAACAGTCAAACTTCGCAAAATTTGGTTGACGATAAGCCGGTTGAATTGGCTCAAAACGTCATTCTTTTTAAATCAGAGAGTCTGCCTGTTGATCAGCCAAATTCTGGGACGCCAGCTTCGCCTGCTTCACCGGAGCTTGGGCAAAGTGGTTCGGCGGGTAGGCCGGTTAGTCTTAAAATTCCAAAGATCAATGTTGATGCCGCCGTTGAGTATGTTGGCCTTACGTCTCAAGGGGAAATGGATGTACCGAAAGGTCCTTCTGACGTAGCTTGGTTTAAGTTCGGGGCGCGCCCCGGAGATAATGGTAGCGCGGTTATTGCCGGACATCATGGCCGTTGGAAAAATGGGCAGGGTTCGGTCTTTGATGATTTGAATAAATTAAGCGAGGGCGATAAATTATATATTGAAGATGAAAAAGGCGAGATTGCTACTTTCGTAGTGCGTGAAAGCCGAAGGTATGACCCGAAGGCGGATGCTAGAGATGTGTTTAATTCAAATGACGGAGGTTCGCATCTTAACCTTATTGTCTGCGATGGGGTTTGGGATAAAGCCACTAAAAGTTATTCCCAGCGGCTAGTGGTATTTGCTGATAAAGTGGATTCGACAAGCTCACCGCAAGAGTAGATAAGAGTGAAATTATAAGCATATTTTAATAAAACAGCTTTTAAAAGGGCTGTTTTTGTTTTGGAGGTAAGAAGAAATTTAAGGAGTTGGCAAATTGTCTTTGACTCTTTATTAGTAATGTTATATACTTAATATTGTTAAGATAAAATAATATAAGTAAAGTTTTACTATTAAAATTATATGACAACATCAAAATCAAAGGGAATTTCAATTATCGCGGAAAATATAAAGAAATATCGAAATAAAATGGGAATTTCACAGGACAAATTATCAAAACTCGCCGGCGTTACTTTACACACAATCACTAAAATAGAATTAGGGGCTACGCCGGATCCAAGAATTAACACAGTTAAAAGAATCGCCGACGCGCTTAATGCCAGCATTGATGATTTATTAAAATAAATAAAAATATTAAGAAATTATGGGAGTGGTAAAAGATTAGAAGAGTTTTAATGATGTTTATTTAACTAATTAAAAAAATAATTAATTTTAATTCTATGGAAAATAAATTCAAAAAAGGACTTATTTTGGGCGGGTTATTAGCGGTTGGAGCCGCGGTAGGGTTGGCTATGAATAAACAGGGACAAGAGCTTACTGAGGAATTGCAAAAAGATTTTAAGACTCTATCTAAGCATTTAAAAAATAGCCTTCATCAGTTAGAAGACGCGACTGAAAAAAGTTTTGATCATTTAGCCGCTACGGTAGTTGAGGAGTATGCCAAAAAGAAGGAGTTGGCTAATGATGCTAAGAAAAAACTTATAATCGCGTTGCAGGCGAAATGGCAAGAAATGGAAGAAGAATATTTGACCGAGAAAGAGGGAAAGAAGCTAAAAAAATAATTAAATTTATTAATTAACTAAAAATTTATGGGAATCATTCTTTGGATCATCTTTGGCGGCCTAGTCGGCTGGATTGCGTCTCTAATTATGAAAACTGACGCCGAGCAGGGTATCGTGCTAAACATTGTCGTCGGTATTATCGGCGCGGTAGTGGGTGGCTGGATTATGAGCTTGTTTGGCGAAAGCGGTGTGGGCGGTTTTAATTTTTACAGCTTTTTGGTGGCGCTCTTAGGGGCAGTAGTGCTCATTTGGATTGTCAGGGTTTTGCGGCGTTAAAATAAATATTTTAAAAACAGATATAGATAAAGAACGGTTGTAATATAGCTATTCTTGAAACAGCTTCTAATATAGGGAATAATTATATAAATCAATAATTAAACATAAATTAATAACATTATGGCAATAATAGAATCAGAGCAGCCTACCTCGGTAATGCCGCCTGAACAGGGGGGTGAAGCTACCATAGGCGCAAAACCCATAAACGCGCAGTCAGTTGTCAGTCCAATCAGGCGTAGATTCAGAAGTTCGCAAGTCGTCTGGTACTTATTGGGAGTGATCGAAATACTTTTAGCTCTGCGCTTTATTCTAAAATTTATCGGCGCTAACGTGTCGGCCGGCTTCACGCAGTTTATCTATGTTATTTCTTCTCCGCTGGCCGGGTCATTTATGAACGTAGTTAATCCTTCCCGGGTCGGAAAAAGCATCTTTGACTGGTCCATACTCCTGGCCATGATTATCTACGCGCTTATTGCCTGGGGAGCGGTTAAATTTCTAGTCATGAGCAAACCTGTTTCGGATCAAGAAGCGCATAATAAGCTGGATAGCCAAGATTAAGTAATATTAACTTTAATAAGTAATTTTTATCAGTAATTAAAAACAAAATTTATGACAACAGTAATTAATAACCCCAGCGGAGGAGGAAGCGAAAATAGCTCAAGTCTGGGAATCATTTTTGGTGTTATTATAGCGATTGTGCTTATTGGCCTCTTTTTCTTTTATGGTCTGCCTGCTCTGCGTAGAGCAGGCACTGGCTCAGCAACAAATCCATCACAACCAAGCGGGCCGACGATAAATATACCTGACAAGATAGACATAAACGTAAATAAATAAACAGCAGAAAATTACAACACCGTAAAAGTTTATATATACAATAAAGAATCACCGCATGAATCCCGGTGATTTTTTATACTTGACAAAATAAGAGGCGAGAATATAATAGGTTATATAACCTATGAAAACATATGTTAAAGAAAATTATGAAAAACGATAAAAAAAAGCTAAAATTACTATCAATTAGCCAAGTTTCAGAAATATTTGGAGTTCACCAAGATACTCTTAGAAATTGGGAAAAAGAAGGAACATTAGTGCCTTTGCGAGTCGGCAAGCGCCAAGATCGTAAATACCGACCAGAAGACATAGAAGCGATAACACATAAAATGGGTAGTCAATTAACTTTGCCTCAACTGGAAAAATTTTTATGGAAGAGCGCGGATATATTGCGCAGCCAAATTGACAGCGCGGATTATAAAAAATATATTTTCGGGTTGTTATTTTATAAAAGAATCAGTGATGTTTGGGACGAGGAATATAAAAAAGTCATGGAAGAATATAATGATAAAGCTTTAGCCGTCGTGGATTATAATCATCGCTTTCAGGTGCCAAAGGATTGCCGCTGGCCGATAATTCAAGAGCAAGCCGAAAATATCGGTAAAAAGTTAAACGAAATTTTTGACAAACTTACTAACGCTAACAGCCCCAAGCTTGATAAAATTTTTGACGATTTGGATTTCGCCAATAAAGATAAATTTCCCAATGATGTTTTACAAAAATTAATCAATCATTTTTCGCAATATAATTTTGGCAGTAATTACATAAGCTCTGACTTGCTCGGCGATGCTTATGAATATTTAATTAAACAGTTTGCCGCGGATGCCGGTAAAAAGGGCGGAGAATTTTATACGCCGAGAGAAGTTGAGCGAGTAATTATTAATATTTTAAAACCACACGAAAAAGACCATATCTGCGATCCTTTCGCCGGTTCGTGCGGTTTTTTGCTTGAAGCCTATAATTATTTAAAAGATAAAGCGGGCGAAAATGTAGCCAGAACGCTTTATTTTTACGGTCAGGAAATTAATTTAGGAACTTTTGCCATTGCCAAAATTAATATGTTTCTACACGGACTTGACGCAGCCGATATCAGGCGCGGCGATACTTTAAGTAATCCGCAATTTTTAGATGATTTTGGCGCTTTAAAGAAATTTGACATAACCGTGACAAATTTCCCCTATTCTATGAAAGTTTGGCCGCACGAAATTTTTAATACGAATAAATATGGCCGGCTTGAGGGCTATGAGATGCCGCCGACCAGCAATGCGGACTATGCTTGTGTTTTGCATATTATAAAGTCAATGAATCAGAACGGCCGGGCAGGCGTAGTGGTGCCGCATGGCGTTTTATTCAGGAGCGGAAGCGAGGGGCGGATCAGAGAGCAAATTATCAAGAATGACATAATTGACGCGATTATTTCTTTGCCATCTAAACTTTTTTACGGCACCGGCATTCCGGCCGCTATATTTATATTTAATAAAAACAAGCCGGAAAATAAAAAAGGCAAAATATTATTTATTGAAGCGGAAAAAGATTATTTAGAAGGCAAAAATCAAAATACTTTACGCGTGCAAGATATTGATAAAATTGTTAAGGCTTATGACAATTATAAAAATATTGAAAAATTCGCCCGGGTGGTTGATATTAAAGAGATAGAGGAAAATGAATTTAACTTGAATATACGCCGCTATGTTGATAACGCCGAAGCGGAAGAAATTATTGATATAAAAAAAGTTTTGGTTGAGTTAAAGGATTTAGAAGAAGAGAGAGAAAAAATTGATAAAAAAGTTAAAAATTATATAAAAGAATTAAAATATTAGTTATCCACAGATGTTTTCCTGATATCAGGAAAACATAAAAAATGACTAATACTAAACAAAATATATGAAATTAGAATTGATAAGAACTTATTTCGAAGAATTTAATAAGTGCGTGTATGAGGCTAAGGGAATTGAATTTTGGTTTGCCAGGGACATCCAAAATTTATTAGGATACTCAAAGTGGGAAAATTTTTTGAATGTTATAGAAAAAGCAAAAGAAGCTTGTAAAAATTCCGGCGTAAATGTTGAAGATAATTTTGCAAATACTGTCCGAGCTGTAAATATGCCGAATGGCGGCATAAAAGAGGTTGATGATATATTTTTAACACGTTATGCGTGCTATTTGATCGCGCAAAACGGAGATTCGACAAAAGAGCCAATCGCTTTTGCGATGAGCTATTTCGCGATACAAACAAGAAAACAAGAAATTTTAGAAAAGAGAATTAACGACTTTGAAAGAATCCAAGCCAGAGAAAAATTAAGTTTTTCAGAAAAGAAATTATCCGGCGTAGTTTACGAAAAAGGAGTTGATAATACGGGGTTCGCGGTGATAAGAAGCAAGGGCGACCAAGCCCTCTTTGGCGGTTTTACCACGAATGATATGAAAAATAGATTGGGAATACCAAAAAGTCGTCCTTTGGCTGATTTTTTACCTACCATTACTATTAAGGCAAAAGATTTTGCCAATGAAATAACTATTTTTAATTTAAAAAAAGATAATGCGCCGACCGGCTTAAGCGGAATTTCACATGAACATGAGATAAATAATCGCGATGTCAGAAATTTACTATTGCAAAGAGGTATTCATCCGGAAAGTTTACCGGCAGAAGAAGACGCGCAAAAAGTAAAAAGAAAAATACAGAGCGAAAATAAAAAGTTATTGAAAGAAACAAAAAAAGGAAATAAAAAATAGCGGAAGAAAATCCGCTCCTGACTTGTCCCTTTTAGTATTACAAAAGAGGAAACTGGTTGCCTAAAATTAGTTTAAAAAATAAAATTCAAATTATATTTTGCCTAAAATAAAACAATTTTTTGATAAAATATTTTAAAGTGTTGTTAGTATTGCAAAATTGATTTTTTTTAACATTTTTTGTTTAATCTTAGATTAAAAAATTTTAATTTTTATTCATAGGTACAAGTCGGGA
>JAUSEG010000017.1 GCA_030650415.1 bacterium
AAATTTTAAAGAGCGTAACCGATGCCAGAATTAAAAACATACTTACCGGAGAGAAAATTACTATGCGTTCGGAAATATCCGCTGAAATTAAAGAAATTATATTAAAACTTGGACTGTCATACTAAAAGGGACAAGTCAGGATAAGATTGACCAAACCGCAAAGAATTAGTAAGATAATGGCAGCAACCGCTCCGCAATTCGCGGAGCCGTGTTTTTAAAAGTTTATAAATATTATGACCAATATTAGAAATTTTTGCATCATCGCCCATATTGACCATGGTAAGTCCACCCTGGCTGATCGCATGCTGGAAATAACCGGTACGGTAGAGAAAAGAAAGATGAGAGAGCAAATTCTTGATCAGATGGATCTGGAAAGAGAAAGAGGCATTACCATTAAACTCCAGCCGGTTAGAATGGAATATAAAAATTACTCCTTGAATTTAATTGATACGCCCGGACATGTGGATTTTACTTATGAAGTTTCGCGCAGCTTGGCAGCGGTTGAAGGCGCGGTCTTACTCGTGGACGCGACCCAGGGCATTCAGGCGCAGACTTTGGCTAACCTATATTTGGCCATGGATCAAAACTTGACGATTATTCCGGTTATAAATAAAATTGATTTGCCGGCGGCCGATATAGAAAAAACTCAAAAAGAAATCATTCAGCTCCTGGGCTGCAAAGCGGAAGAAATTCTCCGGGCCTCGGGGAAAACCGGCCAAGGCGTGGAAGATATTTTAAAGGCGGTGATTAAATACGTGCCGCCGCCCAAGGAAGCAACCGGCCAAGAGTTTTTAAAAGCTTTGATTTTCGATTCAACTTACGACGAATATCGCGGCGTGGTGGCTTATGTCAGAATATTTGAAGGCCATTTGAAAAAAGGCGATAAGATTATTCTCTTGGCTACTCGAGCGGCCAGCGAAGTTTTAGAAGTGGGAGTTTTTAAGCCCCAATATGAGCCAACGGATGAATTAAAAGTTGGCGAGATCGGCTATATTGTTACCGGTTTTAGGGATGTTAGCGAGTGTAGCGTTGGCGATACGGTCGCTTGGCAAAAATATGGCGCCGAAACTTTGCCGCTTAAAGGCTATAACGAAGTTAAGCCCATGGTTTTCGCCGGTATTTTTCCCCGCGAAGGCAATGAGTTTGAAGAGTTGCGCGAAGCGGTTTCTAAATTAAAACTTAATGACGCGGCCCTGGTTTACGAGCCGGAGCATTCTGAGGCTCTAGGCGTCGGTTTTAGATGCGGTTTTCTAGGGCTCTTGCATTTGGAAATTTTTCAAGAGCGCTTAAAAAGAGAGTATAACCTGGATTTAATCGTTACCATCCCGAGCGTAGCTTACAAAGTTTTTAAAAAGAACGGCGAAGATATGATCATCCGCAGTCCGCAGAAGCTGCCTGATCCGTCAGCCATAGAAAAGATTGAAGAGCCCTGGGTAGAGCTGGATATTGTCGCGCCTAAAGAATACATCGGGCCGATTTTAAACTTAGTTCAGGAGAAGCGCGGTCTTTATAAAAATACCGAATATATTGACGAGACCAGGGTGATTCTGCATTATGAAATTCCTTTGGCCGCGATTTTAACTGATTTTTACGATAAAGTAAAAAGCGCCAGCTCCGGTTACGCCTCTATTAATTATGAATTTATCGGCTATAAAAAAACTGATGTTGTAAAGATGGATATAATCGTGGCCGAAGACGCGATTGAGTCGCTAGCCATGATAGTTTATCGCGACGAGGCTTTTAAGCGCGGTAAAGAAGTGGTAACCGCCTTGAAAGAAGCTTTACCCAAGCAGATGTTCGTGGTTAAATTGCAAGCGGCCATCGGCGGAAAGATTATCGCGGCCGAGAGAATTTCCGCCATGAAAAAAGACGTGATTGCCAAACTCTACGGCGGCGATGTTTCGCGCAAGAAAAAGTTATTAGCCAAGCAGAAAAAGGGTAAGAAGAAAATGGAAGCGTCCGGCAAGGGCAGCGTGGAAATTCCTTCGGATATCTTTGTTAAATTATTAAAGAGATAAATTTTTATATGTCATTGCGGATGAAAAGCCCTCCTTTTAAAGGAGGGGCAGGGGAGGTTTAAATCCCCTTAATCCCCCTTTGTAAGGGGGGCAAAATTATGAAAAAGAAATCTTTTCACAAAGTAATTTGGACGATTATAAGCATCATGGTGATTTTCTCCATGCTGGCCTGGACCGTAGGTGTGTTTTTTTAGACCACGAATCAATCACATTCCATTTCGCTACGCGAGATCTGGCGTAGCCAGACAAATCAGCTACAAATCTACAAATAAGAGATAAATTAATTTAATCTTTGTATATTTGTGGTAAGGGCTATTATGCAAAATAAATGGCAGTTAAAACCTATGGTGTCGGCTGATTTTTTTAAAGCTAATTTTGAATATGATAAAATCATATCGCAGTTGCTTTTTAATCGAGGCTTAATTGAAAAGAAAAATATAGAATTATTTTTTAATCCGTCTAAGGCCGATTTGGCTGACCCATTTTTATTTAAAGATATGCGCGCGGCCGTGGATTTGGTTATCAAACATATAAGAGCGCAAAATTCCATAGTCATTTACGGCGATTACGACGCGGACGGCGTAACCTCTTCGGCCGTGCTTGTGGAAGTATTAAAAATTTTAAAAGCCAAGATCGGCGTTTATATTCCGGGAAGAATCACCGAGGGCTATGGCTTAAATAAAAAAGCCATTGATTCTCTGGCGCAAGACGGGGTTAAATTAATTATCACGGTTGATAACGGCATACGCAATCAGGAAGAAGTCGCCTATGCCAAGAGTTTGGGGCTGGATATAATTATTACCGATCATCATGAACCGCCGCCGGATAAAAAATCTTGGCCCGACTGCTTAATTATTAATCCCAAGGCAGATTATAATTATCCCTACAGATTTTTAGCCGGAGTCGGAGTGGCCTTTAAACTCGCCAAGGCCATCATAGAAACTTCCAAGCTGGCCGAAAATTTAAAATTAAGATTGGAAGAAAAGATTCTGGATCTGGTAGCGATCGGCACGGTAGCCGACATGGTAAGCCTGCTTGGAGAAAATAGAATCTTAGTTAGCCTTGGGCTAAAAACCATAAATCAGCGCCAAAGGCTAGGCGTTAATGAACTGATAAAGGCCGCTAAAATTAACGCTAACGGTGATAAAGAAATAAAAGCTTGGCAGATCGGCTGGCAAATCGGGCCGCGCCTTAATTCGGCCGGCCGGATGGATCATGCCAATACCGCCTATGAATTATTAATTACCAAGGATAAAGAAGAAGCTAAGCAGATTGCCGTTAAGCTTAATGAGAAAAATCAAGCCAGGCAAAAATTAACCGAGGAGATATTCGAGGCGGCCAAAAAGATAGTTGAAGCCAAGATGCTGGATGATAAAATTTTAGTGGTGGTTTGCCCGGACTTAAGCGAGACGGACAATCGTCCCTGGCCGGAAGGCGTGATGGGACTGGTGGCCGGCCGGCTCTGCGAGGCGTATTCGCGTCCGGCGCTGGTCATCACTAAGTTTGATAAAGAAATTAAGGGTTCGGGACGAAGCATAGACGAGTTTAATATTATTAAGGCGGTTGAAAAGTTAAGCGATAATCTGAATAAATTCGGCGGCCATCCGGCGGCTTGCGGTTTTACCTTAAAGAGCTGGGAAGATTTGGCGAAATTCACTGAAAAAATTAAGGCGTTAGCAAAAAAAGAATTGGCCGGAGTGGAAATTACGCCGAAGATTTTAGTCGACGCGGAGATAGAATTAGCTGAAATTAATGATCAGTTGGTTAATAATTTGGAAAAATTCGAGCCGTATGGCGAAGAAAACGAGAAGCCGAAATTTTTAAGCCGCGGCTTAACGATAATGGATAAAACCAGTATGGGTTTAACCGGCCAGCATATAAAATTCCGTTTTGGCGCTTTCCAGGCGGTCGGTTTTAATCAAGCGGAGAAATTTAAAGATTTAAAGATCGGCGATCAGGTTGACATGGTTTATTATTTGGAATTTAATGAGTTTAACGGCCGTAAGAGCGTGCAGATGAAGATTGTGGATATGAGAAAAAATGAATTATGAATTAAGAATCATGAATTATGATTTTTGCTATTTTGCATTTGCTGTTTTCATGATTCATAATTCGTTATTCATTATTCACAGTTTTAAAATTTATTCGTAATTAAAAAAATATTGTAAATCGATAATATGGCTTATGAGAAATTAATAATCTATACCGACGGCGGCGTGCGCGGCAATCCCGGACCGGCCGGCATCGGCTGCGTGGTTTTAGACGAGCAGGGGAACGCGGTTGAGGAAATTTCCGAATATATCGGCGAGGCTACCAATAATCAGGCCGAGTACCGGGCGCTGATCGCCGGTTTAACCAAAGCCAAAGACTTGGGCGCTAAAGAGATTGAGTTTTTTTTGGACAGCGAATTGGTGGTTAAGCAGTTAAATAGGGAGTACAAGGTCAAGGACAAAGACTTGGCCGTTTTATTCGTTAAGGCCTATAACTTGACCTTGAGTTTTAAAAAAGTTATTTTTAAGCATATCCGCCGCGAGAAAAATGAATTAGCCGACAGATTGGTTAATTTAGCTCTGGATAAGGCGGGAAAATAAATTTTGGACACATAGCTCAGTCTTGCCCCATTGCTTTTTTTGGGTATATAGCTCAACGGTTAGAGCGCTTGATTCACATTCAAGAGGTTGAAGGTTCGAATCCTTCTATGCCCACAAAAGCAACGGGGTGAAGTTAGAGCGTTCCGCCTGCCTGCCGGCAGGCAGGTTCACATCGGAAAGGTCGACCCCGTTTTGAAACTTCAGCGCCGAGGTCGGCACCGAGGAGCTCCGAGTCCTGCTGTGTCCACAGAATAGATTTAGTTTTTATGAAAATATTTAAATTTTTAAGAGCCGTAAATAAATATTTTTCTCGCTATCAGCCGGATATAGAAATTTTAGTTTCCAAGAATAATTTACTTTATAATCTCGCCCAGTTTAAAAGCCATTATCCGAAATTGGCTTTTGCTCCGGTTTTAAAAAGTAACGGTTACGGCCACGGTTTAGCGCCGGTGGCGAGAGTATTGGATCGGGAAGAAATACCTTTTTTCATCGTGGATTCTTTATATGAAGCCATGGTTTTAAGGCACGAGGGCATTAAAACAAAGGTTTTAGTTATTGGCTACACCGGCGCGGCCAACATCAATTCCTGCAATCTTTCCAAAGTAGTTTTTGCCATAACCAGCTTAGAGCAATTGCAACAAGTTGCCGCTATAATAACCAAGCCGATAACGATTCATTTAAAATTAGATACGGGCATGCGCCGGCAAGGGATACTGAACGATCAAATTGAGGCGGCCGCAAAAATTATCAGAGATTGCCCGCGCTTGAGATTGGAAGGCGTTTGTTCTCATCTAGCCGATGCCGATAATCCTGACAGCAGTTTCACGAGAACGCAGATTAAAGAATGGGGGGAATTGGTAAAAAAATTTAAAGAAAATTTTTCTAGCATAAAATATTACCATCTATCGGCTACTGCGGGAGTTTACTATGCCGACGACATATCGGTAAACGTCGCTCGATTGGGTCTTGGATTATATGGCATTAATCCTTCGCCTTTTTTAAAACTGGATTTGCGGCCGGCGTTAAAAATGCAATCGGTAATCAGTTCGGTAAAAAATATTCAGGCGGGAGATTGTGTCGGTTATAACAATACTTATAAAGCCGATAAACCTATTAAAATTGTTAGTACGCCGGTCGGATATTTTGAGGGCGTTGACAGAAGATTGTCCAATCGCGGATTTTTAAAAATTGGCGAAAATTTTTGTCCAATTATCGGCCGAGTAA
This sequence comes from bacterium, assembly GCA_030650415.1. GTDB lineage: Bacteria > Patescibacteriota > Patescibacteriia > Patescibacteriales > GWC2-42-12 > GWC2-42-12. The sequence continues at coordinate 5,834 of JAUSEG010000017.1, forward strand.
GCATGAACATAACTACGGTTGATGCCAGCGCTCTAGCGGAGGTAAAGTTAGGCGACAAAGTTACCGTTATTAGTAATATTAAAGAAGATTTAAATTCAGTGGAAAATCTGGCAAAATTAGCGCAAACCATCCCATATGAAATTTTAGTTCATATCCCTCAGCATTTAAGACGGTTGATTGTTTAACAATTTTTTTAGAGTTTATTAAATGTCGGCCGCTAGAATAAATTTGGCGGTTTTTTTGTTATTTACTAAATATTTGCTAATATTGAATTAAATATTGATTTTACATAGAATCTATCGCCAAAAACCTTGACAATCTGCTATTTATATGTAATAATAGTTAGTCAATGAAAACTGGCTTAAAAACCGGTATTTTCGTTGGCAAACGAACATTAATAATTTAATAGCTCGAGCCGAAAACCTTCCACGCGGCCGAGTTGCTTTTAGTTCAGAAAAGTGGAAAACAAACAACAAACAAACAGAGAAGGACAAGCAATGAAAATGAAAAACATCATAAAGTCGGTTATCGGGATGATCGCTTTGGCGGTCATCATGTTCGGTCAGTCGCTGGTCAGTTTCGGCGGCGAGGCTCCATCTATACACCTGCTTTCGCCTAACGGGGGTGAAATTTACAAGCACGGCGATGTCGTGCATATTGACTGGGTCTCAACAGGTATCCCTCAAGATGCAATCGTCAAAGTCGGCTACCTCACTTACCCGTATGAAGGAGTGGCTCAAATTGTTTTGGTGACAAACACCGGTAGTTACGATTGGGTGATCCCTGCCACGCAACCGTTTGGAGGTGATTATCTGATTACTGTGGAGTACAGAATCGATCCTGATATGGAAGGGGTTACCACGGCCGATCGGAGCGATTCGTATTTTACCATCGCTACTGAAGAAATTAGGCTGACGATCAGTCGGGACGGGGTAATCTCGTGGCCGATCGGGGCGGGCGGATATTATTGGGTGCACAGCTCTACCAATCTGCATGATTGGCGAGTTGAAGGTATAGTAACTACAAATAGATGCTGTATCAACTCTGATGGCCAAGCGCGATTTTTTCGCGTCGTACAATCACCATTATGGAATACAACTCCCGCAGTTATGCTCGAAAGGTCGTCCAATTCACCTAGCAACAGTGTGCTTGCAGGCACGGTTAACGCTACTTTGCTGGTATATTCATCCAGGGTCTGGGACGAAGATCTTGAAATAGATCATTTGAATATTCGCGCAGACACCGCAGGGAGAGTAAGGGGAGGCGTTGCCAATGCCAAAATTTTTTTGAATGGCATGCAGGTTGGCCAAACTCAAAACTTGCCTGAAGCAACTGAAGTTGAATTTGCTTTTGGTTCAAGCTTCCTCTTAAAGACCGGAATAACAAATGAAGTTAAAATAGTTGGTGATATAGTGCCAACGACTTCTGGTAGTTATAGCGGTGGAGAGACTGTAACTATTACTATTTGCACTGGTACTAACAACGCCTTATTTAGGACTTCATTGGCAAGAATGTCTGTGCCATTTATGGATATGCCCGGTTATACCTTAAATATCGTCGGAGGCACTTTGACCGCGGCCAACGGCGCCATGCCTGATTCGGCCATTTTGGTTGCTGGCTCAACCAACAACTATGTGGCGCAGTTCAAATTCAGCGCGGCTAACGAGGGGTTTGCCATAAACAAGTTGATACTTAAAATCCCTTATACTTCCACATTACCTTTGCTACCGATGACTAGAATGGTTGTCGTATACAAAGATAGAGATGGTTTAACTCACCGAGATATCGCAGCACTTACCTCAAACAGTGCGGCATCCGATCCAACCGTCATTGCATGGTTTCCTGACGGCCTAAGCATGTATATTCCGGCCGACGAAGACTCAACATTTGATGTTTACATCGACATGGATAGCTTGGTTGCGAACGGTTTTTCAGGGGCTGCTGGCGCTATCAGTCTGGATTGGGACGATGGCTTCAGCGCCATCGGCGATTTAGGCACGGTCGTTACCTCAGCTGGTCCGGCCGATTTGACCGGCAACACATTCGTAGTCAGGAAAAGCAAACCTACCTTTACCGTGTTGGGGGCCGGCACCGACCCAGTTAATGGGCCGTTGTTCAGGTTCTCGGTTGTGGCGGACAGCGAGTACCTGTTTGCCGACAACGATAACCCCGTTGAGATCAAGCAGTTGGGGTTTAAGGTTTGCGCGATAGGTTGCACTGTAACCGGGCTATATCTCTACAATCCAAGCACTTCGGCGCGGCTGACTGAGCCTCCTATTGACCCATATCAAGGTATAGCGTTAGTGCCTTTGCCTGTTGGTAGTGTGTTGCCCGCTTTCACTATCCCAAAAACTTACGAAGTCCGGGGGACAGTTACCGGCTATGGTCAGGCCGGCGACAGCATTACCGTGGGATTTATGCAAGACGCAAATCCCGTGGCCAACGGCTCGGTTTCCGAGGTGGCCGGTAGCGGTGCCTACAACATCTGGTCTGACAGATCAGCGCCAGATAACTGGAGCAACGGTTACCTATTGAAGGGTATGGGGCAAACCCAGACTTTTACCAGGTAGCTTTCGGCGGCAACAATCCGCCATTGAACATTCAAGTCACAGCCGCGCAGGAGTTCCACCAAGGAATTTTGGCGCGGCTCTTTTTATTTAATAAACATTTTTTATAAAATAAAAACCCCGGACATTGCGTCAAGGGTTGGATTGAGAACGTGGTTTATACAGAGTCTGGCGGCAAGTCTTCCGCGACAAGCGCCCAGATATCGTAGAGCAGATCGTCAACAACCACCAGGCCGAGCCTGCGGCAGGCTTCAGAACGATCGATATATAAAAAACAGCGGTTGTCACCGTTCTTGCTTGGAAAGGTGCGGGAACGTTCGGCGACTATGGCAACAAGGTGTTTGCCACGAAATTCCGCTGGCAATCTTGTTTCCGGCACCTGCGCCGCGAACCCCAGTAAAAAATTAGGGGCATCTTTGCAAAGACGCATTCTCTCCGCTCGAAGAATTCCTTCAGACTGCTTAAGCTTGATAGTTCGATCGAAGCAGACGAAGTGGAGTCTTTTTTCTCCATGCGCCGGCTGGAGAGGTACCGTCTCGTTCGAGATAAAAGAATAGTGGCTGGCGTAGCCGTTCAGTTTGATGGCCTCCTCCACAAAGTTAATGGGTTTGATGTCAGGAAATGAATGGACGATCGTACTTATTCCATTTGTTTTCATAGTTTTAGTTTTGTTGAAATTTTGCGAATTGCCCTGAACTGCCAAATTTAAGAAGCTCAAGGCAATTCACAATTCAAAAAACCGCTGTTTGAAAGAGCTGATACTGATCGAACTTTAACATATTAAAATGTGTTTTGTCAAAAAAAAATTGACAGTTGCTCTATTTAATGGTAATATTTTTTTATAATTTGTTCTTTTAGATTTCGCTAATATCAGGGTAAGCGGATGATCGCCCCCCGCCACTTTTTATATTTATCATAGTTTGATATAGATATAAAAAGTGGCGGGGGGAGGAAAGTCCGGACTCCAAAGGCGCTTTAGCGCTGAAAAGCGGCAGTGGCTAACGGCCACCAACCCCGCATTTGCGGGGTAGGGAAAGTGCCACAGAGACAATACTAGCCGATGCTTCGCATCGGAATTTCTAATTTCTAATTCCTAATTCCTAATTTCTAATGAAAGGAAATAAAATTTTAGAAACTCTAATGCGGAGCATTGGTCAAAGGTGAAAAGTTTTTTGATGCTTGGGTTATAAAGGATATCCGATTAACTTAAGCTACGAAATTCGTTCTCTGGCGACAGAGAGACGTGGTAAACCCTGCCTGGAGCAAGAGCAAACTACCCCCCCATCACTTTTCAATAGATATTTATTGAAAAGTGGTGGGGGGTAATGAAAAGTGGCTCGCTTGAGCCGATTGGCAACAACCGGCCCAGATAGATGATCATCCCCCCCACCATTATTTGGTGGGGGGACAGAATCCGGCTTATAGCTTGCCCTGATATTAGTGAAATATAGAGTATCACATGTCTTTGTAATTTATGAAAAAAAGCGAGTTAATATTTTCATTTCTATTGGTACCGTTGGATTTTATAATGATAATTTTAGCCGGCGTTTCGGCTTATTATCTTAGGTTTACCGCTTTGGCGACCGAAATTAGGCCGGTAATTTTTAGTTTGCCTTTCAGCGAATATTTTCAAATTTTGTTGTTGATCGCCTTGGCCTGGGTGATTATTTTTTCTTTAGCCGGTTTATATAATATTAAGGGTTTAAGAAGTTTAAGTCAGGAGTTTTATTCGGTGATTTTAGCCTGTTCAACCGGACTGATGCTAATTGTTGTTTTGATTTTTGTTTTCAGGGAACTTTTTTCTTCTCGTTTTATAGTTTTAGCCGGCTGGGCTTTGGCTATAGTTTATATTAGCGCGGCTCGGATTATTATCAGATCAATTCAAAGATTTCTTTTAAGCCGCGGCGTGGGCGTGCATAAAATAGTCCTGGTCGGAGATAGTAAGACTGCCGATATTTTAGTTCATGAATTTTCCGTTAGGAAAAACCTGGGTTATGAAATCGTTAAGCGCCTCAAGGATTTCAGTTTGGAAACGGAAAGCGGTTTAAGCGAATACTTAAAAACCGGCCAAGTTGACGAAATTATGCAAAGCGATCCAAATTTAAGCAAAGCCGAAATGCTTCGGCTTTTTGATTTCGCCGATGAAAATCATATTATATTTAAATATGTGGCCGATTTGCTTGGCGCTAAAGTTTTAAAGACCGAAGTAACGGAAATCGCCGGTCTGCCGATTATTTTAGTTAAAGAAACTCCCTTAGACGGCTGGGGCAGAATTATTAAAAGAATTTTTGACATAGTGTTTTCTTTAATTTTTATAATTATTTTAAGCCCGTTTTTGATTATTATCGCGATCATAATTAAATTGGATTCGCGCGGACCGGTTATTTATAAAAATGAACGAGTTCTAAAAAGCGGCGCCTTTAAATTATATAAATTCAGATCAATGATCTGTCAGCATTGCGTTGGCGATGAATATGGCAAGGCTGAGGCGCTGGAATTAGAAAAAAAATTAATTGAAGAAAAAAATACTAAGAACGGCCCGGTTTATAAGATCGGCGATGATCCAAGATTAACCGGCGTTGGTAAAATTATTAGGCGCTGGAGCATTGATGAGTTGCCGCAATTGTTTAACGTTTTAATCGGACAGATGAGCTTAGTCGGCCCCAGACCGCATCAGCCCAGAGAAGTGGCCAAGTATGAGCGACACCATAAAAAAGTTTTAACGGTTAAACCGGGCATAACCGGTTTGGCGCAAATTTCCGGTCGAAGCGATTTGGGGTTTGAAGATGAGGTTAAGCTCGATAGCTATTATATAGAAAATTGGTCTCTTAGATTGGATTTATCAATTTTATTGCGCACTCCGCTGGCGGTTTTAAGAAAAAGAAAAGTGGAATAGTCTTTTACTGTCATTGCGAGGAGTGTTTTTTACTGTCATGCTGGAGCGAAACGAAGTGGAGCGATAGCATCTCATTTAATTACGAGATTCTATCGGTCGCTGGCGCTCCCTCCAGAATGACAACGACATATGAAAATAGCTTTGATTCATGATCACTTAGCCCAGGACGGAGGGGCGGAAAGAGTTCTTAAGGCGCTCGCTGACTTATTTCCCGAGGCGCCGATTTTTACCTTGCTTTACGAAAAAAAATACGCGGATAAATATTATCGCGACCGCCGGATTGAAACTTCGATTATTCAAAAACTCCCGGGCGGCATTTCGCATTATCAATGGTATATGCCGTTCATGCCCATGGCCGTGGAGTTTTTTGATTTAAGCAACTACGATTTGGTTATTTCCGATTCCAGCTCATTCGCTAAAGGCGTTATTACTTCGAGCCGCACCCTGCATATCTGCTATTGCCATACGCCGACCAGATATCTTTGGAGCGACACCCATCAGTATATAAATGAATTAAAATATAATAAATATTTTAAAAAAGTCATATCGCTCGCCTTGAATTATATTAGAATGTGGGACAAGCTGGCGGCCGACCGAGTCGATAGCTATATCGCCAATTCGCGTTTTGTGGCCGGGAGAATTAAAAAATATTATAAGAGGGAATCAGCTGTAATTTATCCGCCGGTAGACACCGATAAATTTAGCATTGCCGAAACGGTCAGCGATTATTTTTTAATCGGCGGTCGATTAGCGCCATACAAGAGAGTGGATTTGGTCGTTGAAGCGTTTAAAGAATTAAGAATTAAGAATTACGAATTACGAATTATGAATAAAATAGTTGCGCCTAAATTAAAGATTTTTGGTGATGGCGTGGATTTAGTGCGGTTAAAAAATTTGGCAAGGGGAAGTGACAATATTGAGTTCGTGGGCAGGGTGGACGATAAAACCAAGGCTGAATTATATAGTCGTGCGCTGGCTTTTATTAACCCGCAGGAAGAAGACTTTGGTATTACCGCGGTTGAAGCCCAAGCCTCGGGTAGGCCGGTAATCGCTTATAGGCGAGGCGGAGCGATCGAAACCATAAAGGACGGCGTAACCGGTGTATTTTTTAATGAGCAGACGGCGGACAGCTTGGTAGAGGTGATAAACAATTTTGACAGCGCGAAATTTAATTCGGAAATTATTAAGCAACATGCCGAGCAGTTTAGCCTGGTTAAGTTCAAAAAGGAAATCAGTGAGTTTGTAGAGAGGGAGTATGAGAAGTTTAAGGAGGGAAATGGGTAAATTATATTAATTTTATTTTTATGAATACTTTTGAGAGAGATTATCTACCCGGAGAACGACGACCAGAAAAATCAGCAGTTTTACAAAATTTACAAAAGCGCTTTAGCCTAAAAGAAGGCGCTGCCGAGAGAATAAAATTGATAAGAGCAAAAGATTTATCAGACAATTATCAAATTCAGCGAGAAGCCCTTGATGATGGGAGATTGAATGGCGTATCCATCGCTATAGTTCCGGATGATTTATGGGTAAAAGGAAGTCAGCCGTCTGAATCAGATGCCGAGAGTCAGCTGATTTTAGTTAAACAAAGTTATTTTGAAACGCAAGAGAAACCTGATGAAATAGCTTGGCTGGTTCATGAGCTAGCACATTGCCAAAATTTTTTAGATTCTGAAACACCGAAAGATTACCAAAAAAATATGCGGACATTTGCGTTCGAAGATTTAGAAACGGAAGATTTTTATCCAAATAATCTGGTCGAGCAGCAAGTTTTTACAAAACAGTTTAAATTTTTAAAAGGACAGGGCAAAAACAGAGAAGATGTTTTGAAAATGATAAGCGCATATTATCAAGAAAAAGATTTCCCATTTTTTAATAGGTTGCTAGATAGCGTCTATATTATATCTCATAGATAAATATATGTGCAGATTTGGCCGAGAGAATAGATGCGTTTATAAACAGAAAACTCCGAACCTATCCCTTGCGGGAACGCGGCGATAAACGCCACAGTTTAGTTCGGAGTCAATTCCATTTTTATCATAACATATAATTATTAAAATTTCAATAAAGATTAGGATAAATACAAAATTAAGCTAATATTAAGTAAAATTATAAATAAAACTTCGGATATTCATGAATTTTATGAAAATCGGCATTGACATACGAACTCTGATGGACGCGCGCTATAGCGGCGTGTCCGAATATACTTATAGTTTGATTAAGGAGATTTTAAAACTGGACAATAATAATGAATACCGGTTTTTTTATAATTCCTTCGGCGATTGTCCGAATATCCCAGAGTTTAAAGAAAAAAATGTTGAGCTGGTAAAATATAATTATCCCAATAAGGTTTTAAATTATTTATTTTTTAAGTTTTTTAACTTACCGGAAATCGACAAAGGGCTGGGCGTGGATATATTTTTTATGCCCCATATTAATTTCATCGGTTTATCCGGAACGGCCAAGAGATTAATTACTGTTCACGACCTGTCTTTTCTAAAATATCCGGAATTTTTTAGCTGGCGCAAGAATTTTTGGCATAGAATGGTAAACGTCAGAAAGCTGGTTAAACGTTTTGATGCTGTCGTGGCCGTAAGCGAAAATACCAAGCGAGATTTGATTGAACTATGCGGAGTAGATGAAAACAGAATTAAAGTTATTTACGCCGGAGTGGGCGAAGAATATAGGAAAATTTTCAATTTTCAATTTTCAATTTTTAATGAAAATTTCAAATCACAATTTTTAAACCTAAATACGGATGAAAGAAAGTTGTTAGAGATAAAACAGAAATATAATTTGCCGGATAAATTTATACTATATTTAGGAACGGTAGAGCCGCGGAAGAATGTGGAAGGAATAATCAGGGCGTATAATGAATTAAGAATCATGAATTATGAATTAAGGGAATATAAATTAGTGATAGCTGGCGGTAAAGGTTGGAAGAGCAAAAAAATATATCAAGAACGGGAATCGAGCGAGTATAAAGATGATATAAAATTTCTGGATTATGTGGATAGCGAGGATAAAGTTTATTTATATAATTTGGCCTCGGTCTTTATCTACCCGTCTTTTTACGAAGGTTTTGGCCTGCCGCCGCTTGAGGCCTTTGCCTCGGGTTTGCCGGTAGTAACGAGTTATGCCTCGAGCCTCTCGGAAGTGGCGGGAGACGCGGCTTTAATGGTCGATCCTTATAATATTAGTGATTTAGCCAGAGCGTTAAAGGAAATTTTAACTGATGAAAATTTAAGAAATAAATTAATCGAGCGCGGATTGGAACAGGCGAAAAAATTCAGTTGGCGAAAAACGGCTGATGAATATTTAGAAGTATTAAAAAATTTATAATGGCGAGAAAAACTATCATTATAATAAGAATTATTTTATGGCTGATATTGGCGGCGACTATCGGTTATTTTGCCTATCTTAAAATCGTGCCTTCGGGTAAAATTAGCTTCTCGCATGATTTTAATAAGCCAAGTTTTTTTATCGGTAAGTTGTCCCCGGCGGAAAGAGTTGAGATAAGCCAAGCTGGCGCCGAAGTTAAAGGCGATCCGATTTATTTTTCCCTGCGTCCGCCCAGAAGATTTGAGCAGGCGAGCGTTACCATAAAATTTAAAAACACCACGGATTTTCCGATTCTGGAAATAGGGCTTTTAAATGATAAGATTTCTTGGAGCTACGATTTAAAGCCTTTGCAAAATAAAATAATTGACCGGCTAGCCCTAGCCTGGCCGGTGGTTTACGGTAAAAACGGAGCCAGGCTGATTGAACGCGAGAGGAAATATGATACAGTGGAGGATTTTTTAAGTAATCTGCCCGCGAGCGATGAGATCGCTCTATATAATTACAGCTTAAAAAATAATTTTTTGCTTAATAAATATGAAGCTCAAAAGGGAAAACAGTCAATTAATTATAGCTTTCGCGGTTCTTATCAATTTTATACTTATTTAAAGAACGAAGACCTGGATTATGTTTTTAATTTTACTGATTTAAATATCAACCGAGACAATGATCCGGTCGATATTAAAGTTTATTCTCCGGACGGTTTAATCCGCGCCGAACATATAGCCGACGACCTGGCCGCTAGCTCCGAGCGTCAAGCCAGAATAAAAATTTCCGATTTAAAAGAAGGTATTTATCGCTTAAGTTTTATCGCTAATGACGATATCGTAACTAAAAATATTGAAAGCGCGCAAAGCCAATTTTCCCTGATTAATAAAGTCTGGCTCTATGATAATAATAAAAAACCCTTGGTTTTATACACTAACAGCCATATGATAAATGCTCAAACCATTAACCCGGCGAGCCTGGGAAAAATAAAGGTTGGCGAAAATATTCTTGATCTTAATGAAACCTATAAACAGCTCTCTTCGAAAGTCGCAAATCAGCCGGCGAAAATTGAATTAGCTAAAGACGACATAATTATTTCCGGCGATGGAGTTTTTAGTTTTGCTGAAGCCGGCCTCTTAGACCCTCGTTTTAAAAGCATAGATAAAAACCTTGATATTAATCAGGAAAAAATAAATTATATTTTAACAAATTATAAAGAACCGCTTAAGACCGAGGAATGGCAGATAGCCACAGCCGAGTTTGATTTGACCAAAGCCTATAGGGAAGACGGCAAATATCAGTTTCTGATTTCTATTCCCGGGCTTAAGGCTGAAGCCAGCTCGTCGGGCGCTATAATAATTAAAGAAATTAAAATCGATCTTTCAGGCACAAGTTTAAAACAAAAATTTAATAAGTCCCGCACCTTTATGACGGGAGATTAGATTTTGCCTTAAAAAATCATTATTTTATTAAACCCGCCGCAAGAGGGCGAAGTGTTCTAAAGGCGCGGGATAAATATTTTAACAGATAACATGAAGATTTTTATTCGCAATTTTTTGTTTGAATTATTCTACGCCTTAATCGGAGCAGTCATTATATTCTCCTGTTTGGAAATAATTTGGCCGGGGATGGTTTTAGCTTACTTGAATTTAAATTATCTTTTGCTAGTTTGGTTGATTGTTGATATAATAATACTATTATTGTAAAACATCATAAATTTAGTCAGCAACATCGCATATGATAAAAAAAGGCAAAAGCAATAATTTTGAAAAGATATTTTTTAATCAAAAATTCTTAGCCTTAATCGGTTTGATAGTTATAATTTTAATAAGTTTTCCTTTCGCGAAAAATTCGATTAAGCAGTATAAAATAAATAAAGAAATAAGTGATTTCAAAAAAGAAATTTCCGCTTTGCAAAGTAAAAATGCGGATTTGAAAAATTTTGTTTCTTACCTGGAATCAGATCAATTTGCCGAAGAACAGGCTCGCCTGAATTTAAATTTAAAAAAACCGGGCGAAGAAAAAACCGTGATAAAGCCGGCCGTCGGCGAGGCTAAAGTTTTAGCCAGCTCTACAGAGGGCGACCAGATTTTTAATATTCCGGGGCGAAAAAAAGCCGAGCCTCAACCGGAGGTGCCTAACCCTAAAAAATGGCTTAATTATTTTTTTAGACGATAGAACTCGCTTTTTAAACGTAAGCTTATTTATATGGCAAAAAGCTTAGATGGTATTAAAAAATTAAGTCCGGATGATATAAAAAAATATCGTAGAATAGTTTTAAATTACATCGGCGAAAAAGATTCGACTGAAGTTTCAGAACAAAACGACTCTAAGCCAGAAGCTTCTTCACCCAGGATGGTCGATGGCGTTAATTTAAATAAAATTAATCGATTTGCGTCAAAAGAGAAAGGTAAATTTGAAAAAGCGCCCGCTCAAGGAGATCAGAAGGCCGTTTCCGGCAGAAACCAGGAAGAATTGATAAAGTCTGGCGAAGAAGAGCGGTTAAGAGAGGCGATTAAACGGCAAGAAGAGGGAAGAAAAAAAATAAAAGAAGAAGAAAGGCAATATCAAATAAATAAGGAGCAGGAAGAAAGAAATCGGCTGGAGCAGGAGGAGAGGCAAAGGCAAGAAAAAATCAGACTGGAGGAAGAGCGTATTAGACAGGAAAAAAATAAAGAGAAAGAAAGACAGAGGGCTGAAGAAACTAAGAAATTGGTAGAGAAGAAAAAATCAGAAGATCTAATAAAAGAAGAGCAAAAAAAGGCTAAAGAGAAAATTAGGCTGGAAAGTGAAAAAATCGAAAAAGAGAAAGCTAAACAGCTTGAGATTATAAAGCAGAAGCGGGAGCTGGCTGAAAAAAAATTCCGCGAAGAGCGTGAGTTAATCAAGCAGGAAGAATTAAAGAAAAAAGAAATTGTCGAACAGGCTAAACGCCAGGCGCAAGAAAAAAAGCGAGCGGAAGGCATTAAAAGGTATGAAGAAAGAATCAGGCTCGAGAAGCTTAAAGAAGAAGAAAATAGAAGAATTAGAGAAAATTTTCGCTTGGAAAGAATGAGGCGTAGAGAAGAGATAAAGAGGCTAAGGCTGGAAATGAAAATAAAAAGGCAGGCGGAAAGGGAAAAACGCAGAATTAAACGGCGTCGGGCTTGGAAAAAAATGAAGAAAAACTTTAATTTTAAATTAAGGATTCTGCTTCTTAGGCTTAAGCAAAACATTATTTATATAGTCTCGTTCTTAGCGGTTTCTTTGGCTATTATATATATAGTTTTTTGCTTGGCGGTTCTAAGGTTTAATAATGGTTTTATCGGTTGGGCGGCTAATTACCTGTCGGTGCCAGCGGTTATTACCAACCAGGGTATAGTAAGCTACAGCGATTATAGAAAAATTGAGGATGAAAATTATCTGAGATTAAGTTTAGCCGAGAAAAAAAATTATTTGTCCGAGTGGGTGGTTCTGCGGAATTTAAGGAATAAATATCGAATTTCGACCGAATCATCAGACAATAATTTGGCCATAAGGTATGTTTTGGATAAAGATTTTAATCAGGTTGGATTGTCTAGAATAAATAAAATTAATGAATTATTAAAAGGCGGCAGCGAGTTTGAATCGTTAGGCCGATACGCGGATGAATATAGCGACGGAGCTTATTATGATAGCGCGAGCGCGACAGAGAAATTCGGCTCTAAAGGACTAGGCTTAGTCATCGGCCAAACTAGCCAAATTATACCTCAAGCCAATGGTTATTATCTAGTAGAAAGAATTGATGATAAAAATGGCCAGCTTGGCTTAAGATATCTTTTTATTGAAGCCAAGACTTTGGATCAGTATGTCCATGAAAAATTGAATAAAACCGGAGTGTTTATTTTGGCTGACTAAGAGAAATTTAATAATCAGCTCCGACGTTTTGTCGGGGCTGATTATTTATGGAGCCGATGGTCGGGATCGGACCGACGACCTATGGTTTACGATACCATTGCTCTACCAGCTGAGCTACATCGGCAAACTTTCTAGACTATATCATATCTGGGCATAATATCAATAGCCGGTTCTTCGTAGGGGTGGAATTTTTTTACTTCGGAGATAATTTTCTCCACCAGATTTCGATGGCAAATAATTTCAATTAATTCTTCTTTCACTTCTTCCGGCAGTCCAATCTGGCCGACAGACGGCTGCGCTCCTGGCTTCGGAAGGAAACGTCCGGTTTGTTTCATTGAACTGCTGCAATGTTCATAGTTTCCCTGCTGGCCGGCTCCAGCCCTGCCCAAAATTTCGCGGATTTTATCCGCGGCTTCAACCGGAACGGCAATACGGATTTTTACGAAAGCAGATTCTTTCAGCATAGGAAATTTATTTTTTGCCGTATATCCCTTCTTCAATTTGTCGAACGCCTTGCTTCTCGGTTTCAACTGTTTTAGCATAGGCGTCTGAATTTCTCATGGCTTCTATGATTTTTTCGTATTTAGCATCTCGCGATATCAATATTTCTTCCGCTGGCAATAGGCGAATCTGTAATTCTTTTCCCTTTTTAAAGTAATCCCAAGATTCAAAAAAATCTTTATCATCGGGTTTCAATCTTTTTGCCAATTCCTCTAAATGATCTAACATCGACCGGACTCTTGGGAAATGAATCTCGCCGGTAAGTATCGCAACGCTTCTCCAGCTGTTCCTTCTCGCCATTTTAACCATTTCAAGCAATTCGGTTAAAGTATTTGTAGATTTTTCCTCCAACTCAATAGTTTTTTCTGATACCCCCAATCTCTTAAGTTCTTGCGCGTATGTTTCGGCGAGAGTAGGTTCGTCTTCGTAGTCGTAGCTTGTGGTTACGAGTTTTATTTTAGGAAAAAATTGTGAAATTTCCGCGGCCGCGATAACGCGAGCATGTCCACCGCCCATGGAACCATGATTATCTAAACTACTGTAAGAATCAGCACGATACATTTTTTTTTCACCAAAATTTTTATTCCTAGCGCTTGCGGATAAAATAAAAATAGCCTTTGCATCGTCTACCATTTCACCGTATTTTTTGACTTTATTTTTTTCAGTACTTTGTTCTAACTTAAAATTTTGTAGTTCATTTTTTCTCATAAATTTTGTTCATAGTTAAAGTATAAATTTGATTAACATTAATAAAAGAATATTCGCATAGGAGCGGGATACGAGAATCGGACTCGCGTCTCCTGCTTGGGAAGCAGATGTACTACCATTGTACTAATCCCGCCTATTATTAAATTCGAAATCCTAAATTTTAAACTCTCATCGCTACGCGAGATCTGGCGTAGCCATGATAAACAAATACAATCCGCCAGCTGGCGGACAAAATTCTAAATAAACTCCTAGTATTTATTGATTAGTTTAGAGTTTGGAACATTTGAATTGGGAATTTGTTTAGGGTTTAGATATTAGAATTTAGAGTTTATTTGTAAGTATGTTATAATTATATTTGTATGGTGAGACAAAGTCAAATTTTTGCAAAGATAATAGTATTCTTTCTAATATTACTGCTGGCTCAAATGGCCGGTGGTTTTATTTACGCTTCTGAACCGGCGGCGCAAGATGAAAATTCGTTTTTCATTAATATTAATAAGGCCACCGCCGATAAGGGCTATGCCATAAAAGCTTTGGCCGGTCAGTTTAGCCTTTCTTTACCCAAGGGAATTTTAAAAGACGCTACCGGAGTGGAAATAAAAAAAGTTAATGAAGATATGGATTTGCCTTGGCAGCTGGAAAAATTAAGCGAAATTTATCAGTATGAAATTATTAATAAAACGGCTTATGACGGTAAAAAACCGCTAACGGTTGAGATTAAATATAATCAAGCGTCTTATTACTATAAGCAAGTTTATTTTTACGACAAAAATTATTCTTCTTGGCGGCCGCTTTCCTGCAAGGAAATTTTTGACAAAAGTTCCGTTAGATGCGAAGTGCCGTTTAATTTCGCCCGATTGGCCGTCTTCGCCAATCCCAATGTCTTAGCCATCGGCAAAGCCAGCTGGTATAGCTACAAAAAAGGCAACTTTACAGCCTCGCCGGATTTTCCCAAAGGTTCAAAATTGCGTGTCTATAATTTGGATAACGGTAAATTTGTAGATGTGGTAGTCAATGACTTCGGGCCGGAAAGAAAATTGCATCCTGATCGGGTGGTTGACTTGGAAAAAACCGCTTTTAGTAAAATTTCCAATATAAAACAGGGAACCATTAAAGTCAGAGTTGAACTCATTTCTCTTGGAGTTAAGTCCGAAAGATTATTTGGCATAAGCAATCAGGGAGCAAAAAACCAACCGGTGATAACGGCTAAGTCGGCTATTGTTATGGATGAACAGACCGGAGATATTCTATGGCAGAAGAACGCGACCAGCACTCTACCTTTAGCCAGTCTTACAAAACTCGTTGCTATTAGAGCTTTTTTAGATACCAGGCCGAGCTTGAATAAAATAGTCGCTTACAGTATTAGAGATGAAGAATATAATTATGAATATGTAAATAAATGGGAGTCGGCCAGGTTAAAATTAGCCGACGGCGATACTCTAACCATCGAAGATTTACTTTACGCGGCCTTAGTGGGTTCAGCCAATAACGCGGTTGAAACCCTAGTGCGCTCGAGCGGTTTAACCCGCAGTGAATTTATTAAGAATATGAATGATCTAGCGGCCGGTTGGGGCGCGTCAGCGACTCATTTTATCGAGCCGACCGGCTTGGCGCTGGAGAATGTGAGTTCGGCTTATGATTATGCTATAATAAGTAAGGAGGTTTATACTCATCCGATTATTCAGAAGGCCAGCACCATGTATAAATATAAATTTACCACTCTGAACACTAATAAAGCCCATACCATAGTTAATACCGATAAACTTTTAGAAGTCAGCAGTTTAAACATCACCGGCTCTAAGACCGGCTACTTGGACGAAGCGCAATATTGCTTAATGGCCAGAGCTGCCAATAAGAAAGGCGGGCAAGTTATCGCCGTTATCATGGGAGCGGATAGCCGAGAGAAAAGCTTTGCCGAAACCGAAGAGCTTTTAAAGTATGGATTAAAAAATTGGACGCTGGTTATTAAATAAATTCTTATTTGCATTATGATAAAGTTAGAAAATATTTCAAAAATCTATCCGCCGGATATTAAAGCTCTATATAAAGTTAACCTGCATATTAAGCCGGGCGAATTTGTTTCCATCGTCGGCCGATCAGGCACGGGGAAAACTACCTTAGTTAAACTTTTAATCGGCGAAGAAAGGCCGAGCCAGGGGAAAATTATCGTTGGCGGCTGGGATATTACCAATATCGGCCAAGCGGAAGTTCCGGTTTTGCGTCGGCAGATTGGCGTAGTTTTTCAGGATTTTAAATTGCTTAACCGCAAGACTTTGTTTGAAAATGTCTGCTTCGCTTTGCAGGTTTGCGGCGAACCGCAGAGTAAGATTAACGGCATTGTGCCCCAAGTTCTAAAGATTGTCGGTTTGGAGAATAAGATGCATCGCTATCCCTCAACCGTTTCCGGGGGCGAGCAGCAGCGCGCCGTGATCGCCCGCGCCTTAGTGCATCGGCCAAAGATTCTTTTAGCCGATGAGCCGACCGGCAATCTGGATTCTATCAACGCCGATGAAATTATTGAAATTTTGCAGAAGATTAATAAATTCGGTACGACCGTTCTGCTTGTTACCCATAATCGTGATGTAGTTAATAAATTAAGAAAAAGAGTTATTACCATTGAAAATGGGCTAATCGTCGGCGATCAAGCGGTGGGAAAATATATATTATAAAACCTTTAAAAACTTTTTAAGAAAAAGTTTTTAATATTTTCAAAAAATATATGGTATCAAATAAAAATCTTACAGCGAGCAAAGCTCTACGGCCGTAAGATTTTTATTTGATGATTAATAAATATTATATTTTATGTTTTTATTATCAATTTTAAGAGTCATAAAATTCAGCCTGCAAGACTTTGTCCGTAATATTTGGCTGTCGGTTATAACGATTATAATTATAGTTTTAGCTTTAATTTCCGTAAATCTTTTACTGGTGGTTAAAGTTTTGGGCACGGCAACCGTCAACGCGGTTAAAGAAAAAGTTGATATCAGCTTGTATTTAAAATCAGAGTCCGAGGAAAGCCGTATCTTAGCTTTAAGGAGTAAAATTAGTTCCCTGGGCTCGGTTCAAGAAGTTATATACATATCCAAGCAGGAAGCAATCGATAGTTTCAGGGAAAAGCATAAAAACAACCCGGAAATTTTAGCGGCGCTTCTGGAATTAGGCAGAAATCCGCTTTCTCCGAGCCTAGTAATTAAACCTAAGGATATAAATAATTACGAAGAATTAATTGTCAGCTTAAATAAGATTGATGATCAGCTGATTGAGTCAAGGAATTTTGACGATCACCGAGCCATGCTGGCAAAAGTTAATGATATTACCGAGAAGGCTTCCCGGGTCGGACTGGCGATCAGTTTGCTGTTTATTTTAATAACTATTCTGGTGGTTTATAATACGGTGCGCGTGGCTATTTATACTCATAAGAGAGAAATTGGCATTATGAAATTAGTCGGCGCTTCAAATTGGTTTATTCGCGCGCCCTATTTAATTTCCGGAATAATTTACGGCTTTCTGGGGGTAGTGGCGATAATAATTATTCTCTATCCGCTGCTAAGTTTTATTCAGCCATATCTCGAAGTTTTCTTTTACGGTTTTAAAGTGAATATTTTAGAATATTATAATAGTAATTTTTTTACAATTTTCGGCCTGGAATTTTTAGCCGTAACTTTAGTAAACTTTTTAGCCAGCTTAGTGGCGGTAGGGAAATATTCTAAAGTGTAATTAGGATGATAGCCGTCTCTTTTTTCGTCAGTTAGCATTGTTCGGGCTGGAGGACGACTTTAGAACGATGGACTGGGTGGAAGTTAGGGAAAATCTAAAGTTTGCCGCCTGTAATTTAAAATGCTTAAAAGATGTTTTCGGTTAAACAAAATTAAACAAATATCCAATAATAATTATACCGAGAGTAACCGTGCCAAAGAATATGGCCAGTAATTTCATTGTCATAACCCTTTTTAGCATTATTGCTTCCGGTAGTGACAACCCGGCGATAGCCATCATAAAAGCTAAGGCAGTGCCCAAAGGTATGCCTTGAACGGTTAAGGCAAAAACGATTGGCACGAGAGTTGAACATCCGGCATAAATCGGAACGCCAATTAAGGTAGCGATCGGCACGGCCCAGATTGAATTAATGCTAAGATAGTGCCTAAAGAAATCTACCGGAACATACCCATGTATTAAAGCGCCAATTCCTACGCCGATAGCAATAAACAACCAAAGTTTTTTGAAAGTGGTAAAACTCTCATTTAACGAATACTGGATCTTCCCCTCTATGCTCTTGGGTAGATATTCAAGAGACAGGATCTCTCCTCCGTTATCATCAAATTTCAAAATTATTTCTTTTTCTAATTTCATCTTGCCAATTATTAGGCCGGCAACAACGCCTAGAATAATCCCAGCCAAAGCGTAAAGGGTGGCTATCCTCCAGCCAAAAGTTCCCCCTATTAGCACAAAGACAACTTCATTTACTAGCGGAGAAGTAATAATAAAGGAAAAGGCTATGCCCAGGGGCATTTCCGCTTTTAAAAAGCCGATAAAAATCGGGACAGACGAGCAAGAACAAAAAGGCGTAACCGCCCCAAGAATTGAAGCGGCAATATTTCCAATGCCAAATTTTTGTTTGGCGAATGTTTCTTTCAACTTATGCGGCGATAGAAACGTGCGGATAAAAGCAATTACCGCGATAATAGCTAAAACAAGAAGATATATTTTAACCGTGTCATAAACAAAAAAGTTTATACTGCTACCTGCCCTTGAGGCGGGATCAAGATGAAATATAGAATAAACTAACCAATTGGCAAATTGCTGAATCATAAATTATATTTTAGCAACAGCTTTTATTAGTATCACTTCCGCAACAGTCTTTTTCCTCGGATTTTGGGTTGGTGTCACAAACACTATCCCCGCAACAGCTGCCGTCAGTTTTTTCAGAGCCTTTAAAAACATTCTTAACAAAATTTACAGCGGAAAATTCTTGTTTAATATTTTTTGACTGGCATTTCGGGCAAGTAAATTTTTCGCTTTTACCCTCTTCTTTTTCCTTAATTGATGCCTTAACATCAAATACTTCGCCGCAGTCAGAACATTTGTAAGTGTAAGTTGCCATAGATTTTAAGATTAATTAATAATTATTAAAACGAATTGTCTTTTTTTACGTTCAAAATATTATCTATCGTTTTCTTCAATTCTATTAATGTTTTTTTGTTTAAAGAATAATATACCCATTTGCCATCTTTGCGGTCTACGATAAAACCACTTTCTCGTAAAATACCTAAATGGTGGGAAGTAAGATTTTGCGGCAAGCCAAATTTCTTAAAAATATTACAAACGCATTTTTCTCCGGAAGCCAAATAATTAATAATCTTGAAACGAATATTATTACCTAATACGCAACAAAGTTCGTGTGATTTTTTTGATGTCATATTATCATATCAAATTATATTGATATGTTATCTTATTTTTATTTTTTCGTCAAATTAATTATATTCTCTACCTGTAATTACAAAAAAGCGCTCTAATATTAGAGTGCTTTCTATTTACTCGGATTGGCCGACGACTTTAAAACGATGAATTGGGTTGCAGTCCGAGAAAATCTAAAGTTCGCCGCCTGTAATTTAAAATACTTAAAAAATATTGTTGGCTAAGTCGTCGTTTATTGATTTAAACTTATCTTCAAGACATAATTATTATAGATTAATAAGCCGGAAGTTACAATATATGGGCAAAATCAAAGAAAACATTTTCGAACTCCCAATAAATCGCTTACCTAACGAAAAAGCAGGCGTTTTATCACCTGCTCGTTCTGCATTGTTCGGGGACCAGGATTTTCACCCCGTCAAATAGTAAAGTTTTCTTCACATCGTTCGGGGACCAGGATTCGAACCTGGATTAATGGCTTCAAAGGCCACTGTCTTACCATTGGACGATCCCCGAACGATATGAAGAAATTATATTAATAATTTTTATTTGACGGGGCAGGCCTGGATTAACGGCTTCAAAGGCCGCTGTCTTACCATTGGACGATCCCCGAATGTTGAGATGATTGTTAAATTATCTCTGGAAAACTAAGCAAAATCCCGAAAACTCGGGATATTGTTATCATAAAATATTATTTGATTTTTGTAAACCCCAGTTAAATATTTTTTAGCTATTATTAGCTTCGCCATAATAAAAGCGTATGTTTTGCTATCTGCTGTTGATATATTTATTTTTAACGGAGCGGGGTTGTTCTGGATTTTATTTTGAGCTATGATATAATATAAGATATAAAAAATAATTATATTATATGCCAGAAAGACCCGAAGAACAATTAGATTTTTTTAATAGAACAGACAGGCAGCCGGCGCAGAAAAATGGCGCGGTAGAAGCTGGAGCGCAAAAAAGAGATAAAATGATACCGCCGATATTTAAGCCAGAAGATATAAAAAAAATTTTTGGTGAAAACGAAATAGCGCCGGCGGGAGAGTCTGAAAAAACCACTCCGGAAAAAAATGTTAGGGAGCCGAGAAGTCATCCGAGGAAGATGCCTTTGAATTCTGCTGAAAAAAGTTTAGGCTGGGCGGGTCGTTACTGGGGTAATAACCCAGATGATTCTAAGCAATAATTATTAATTTTATGATAAAAAAATATTTTATAATTAGCGTGATGTTATTAGTCGGATTGATCGGCGGTTTATTTATTAATTTTTATTTACCTAAAACGACCAGTGTGATAGCCGATAATCTGCGCTTGGATGATCAAGAAGCGACGATTAGGGCGATTAATAAAGTTATGCCCGCAGTAGTAAGCATAATTATAATTGATCAACAAATCTCGGTTAGCGTAGATTTAAATACCGGCCAGCAAACCGAGAAAAAGGATAAAGTTCAGAAGGGCTCCGGCACCGGCTTTATTATTTCGCCGGACGGACTGATTTTAACCAATAAACATGTAGTTAGCGCGGGTAACGAAAAAACCGCTGAATACAGAGTAATTTTGAATTCAGGCAAGCAATATTACGCCCAGTTAATCGGCAAAGATCCGATAAATGATCTGGCGGTATTAAAAATTTTTGATAAAAACTTGCCCTTCGTGCAGTTAGGCGATAGCGATAAACTGCAGATTGGCACGACCGCCATCGCTATCGGCAATACTTTAGGCAGATATCAGAATAGCGCTGCTAAGGGCATAATCAGCGGTTTAGGCAGAAATATCGAGGCTTCAGATCAAAGCGGCAGTCTGACCGAAACTTTAGATAATGTTATCCAGACCGACGCGGACATAAATTTAGGCAATTCGGGCGGTCCGTTGGTTGATTTGGAAGGTAATATCATTGGTATAAACGTAGCTATCGATCAATCCGGTTCGTCAGTTGGTTTTGCCATTCCGATTAACGATGCCAAGCCGGTAATAAAGTCGGTGCGTGAACTCGGCCGCATTATTAGGTCGCGGCTCGGGATTAGATATCAGATGTTAACCCCGGAGATAGCAGCCGAATACAAATTAGCTAAAGATAGCGGCGCCTGGATATCGACCAACGAAATCGGCGGCCCAGCGGTGCTCTCGGATTCGCCGGCCAATAAAGCCGGTTTGATTCCCAACGATATAATTATGGAAATAAACGGCATAAAACTGCAAGGCAAAACTACCCTTATGTCAGTAGTTCAAAAATATAAGCCGGGCGATAAAATTGGTTTAAGAGTTTTTCGCGATGGGAAAATTATTATTTTAACGGCCATTTTGGATGAGTTTAGATAAATTATGCCCTCCTTCCAAAGGAGGGGTAGGCCTGCCCGCAACGCTTCGCTTGCGAGGCGGGCGGGGGAGGTTTAAACCCCCTTAATCCCCCTTTTGAAGGGGGATAAAATATGATAGAAATAAATAATTTATTTAATAATATGGAACAACCCGAATCAATAAAAAAAGGTCTAGAGATGGGACCTCCAGTAGAAAATATCCAACGAATCAATAAAGGAGAAAAACATTTTCAAATTTTTGCCGATGTTAATGGTGAAAGGAGGTGGGTTTTAAGTTCTATCAATGGTGTAGTTACAATAAAGGGAGATCTTTGGTCGAAAAAAATGAAACGAAAAGTGGAAGAATTTACTGGAGAAAAATTTGAAAATCCAAATATGGATTGGGCATAGTAGAAATAAAATATGATAGAAATAAAAAATTTAACAAAAAAGTTTGGTCAAAACTTGGTTTTAGATAACTTAAGTTTTTCTGTGGCTAAAGGCGAAATCTTGGGTTTTCTCGGTCCGAATGGAGCCGGCAAGACTACGACCATGAAAATTATTACTTCTTTTTGGCCGGCGACGTCAGGCCAGATTTTAATCGACGGATTGGACACGGCCGTAAATTCCTTGGCTACGAGAAGAAAGATCGGCTATTTGCCGGAAACTGTGCCGCTCTATGAGGATATGAGAGTTTTTGAATATTTAAAGTTTGTGGCGGAAATCCGCGGATTGGAAAAATTCAAGATTATGCCCAGATTAAAAGAAGTGGTTTCGCTTTGCGGTTTATCTAAGGTTTGGCGCCGGCCGATTGACGAGTTGTCAAAGGGTTTCCGCCAGCGCGTGGGCTTGGCTCAAGCGATTATGCATGAGCCGGATATTTTAATTTTAGATGAACCGACTACCGGTTTAGACCCGAATCAAATAGTGGAGATCCGCGATTTGATTAAAACCATCGGCCGAGAAAAAACCGTGATTTTTTCCACCCATATCTTAAGCGAGGTTAGCGCCACCTGTAATCGCGTGATAATTATTAATAATGGCAAGATTGTCGGGCAGGGGAGTCCGGCGGAGCTGGAGAAACAATACGGCAACCTGGAGCAGGCGTTTAGGGAATTAACGAAATAAATGAAAAATGGCAATACCGTCTTAATTGTCATTGCGGCCTCTGAGCCGCAATCCAGGAGTGAGCAGTAAAAATAAAAATATTATAATAAAAATTAATAGCAAGTAAAATGTTTAGAAGCGTTTTTTGATAACTCGTAGTTTGTGCGGTTTACTCCTGGATTCCGGCTTCGCCTGCCTGATGGCAGACTCTCCGCCTGCTGGCGGAGGCCGGAATGACAGTATAATAAACTTTAAATTACCTATGAATAAATTGCAGTATCTAAAAATTATCTATATACTCTTTAAGAAAGAATTAATGTCCTATTTTAATTCTCCCATCGCTTATATTTTTATCGGCGTATTTTTAATCGTCGGCAATTGGCTATTTTTTAATGCTTTTTTTCTAATTGGGCAGGCGAGCGTTAGAAATTATTTTTCTCTCTTACCCTGGATATTTTTATTTTTATCGCCGGCTATTACTATGCGACTCTGGGCCGAAGAAAAGAAAAGCGGTACGATTGAATTTTTATTGACTTTACCCGTAACTGATTGGCAAGTGGTCTTGGCTAAATTTTTTAGCGCCTTGGCTTTTCTATTTTTCAGCTTACTGCTTTCAATCAGCATACCGTTCTCCGTGGCCTGGCTCGGTAATTTAGATATGGGTCCGGTAATCGGCGGTTATCTGGGCGCTTTATTTTTAGGCGGATCATACTTGGCTCTAGGTTTATTTATTTCCAGTTTGACAAAGAATCAAATTATCGCTTTTATTTTAGGTTTGGTGGCTTGTTTTACTGCTTTTATTATCGGCGCGGATTTTGTTTTAGCCGGCGCGCCGGCCGCGCTCGCGCCTTTGATGAAGTTTATTGGGTTAGGCAGCCATTTTAATAATATCGCCAGAGGCGTAATTGATACCAAGGATATAATTTATTATTTATCTTTTATATTTTTATTTCTCTGGCTTAATGTCAGGGTAATCGAGAAAAGAAGTTGGAAATAATATTTTTTTATTATGAAAATTAATAAATTTTTTGCCAAAGCCAATTTAAGCATTACCGTTGCTATCGTCATCGGCATTTTAATCATGGTTAACTTTTTTTCTTATAATATATTTTATCGCTTTGATTTAACCCAGAACAAGGATTATTCAATTTCCAAAGTAAGTAAAAAAACCGTGGCCGATCTCCGGGATTTAGTAAACATCAAGGCCTACTTTTCCGCCAATCTGCCGTCGCAGTATCTTAGTTTAAGGCAGGAAGTTGGGGATATCCTTGATGAATACGCTAATTATTCGAGCGGAAAAATTAAAGTGGAATTTATTAGCCCCGGGGGCGACGAAACCGTTAAGCGCGATTTATATTTAGCCGGCATACCGGAATTGCAATTTAATGTTTTGGAAAAAGACAAATATCAGGTTGTAAATGGCTATTTAGGCATGATAATTAAATATGGCGACAAGTCGCAGGCCATACCGGTTATTGAGAGCACTCTTGACTTTGAATATCAAATTACCTCGGCCATTAAAAAATTAACTAATGATAAAATCGCCAATCTAGGTTTTTGGCAAGGCGCTGGAGCCTTGGATACGCAAAAAGATCTTACCGTAGCTTTTAAAAAACTGGAAGAAATATATAATGTCTCGGTTATAAATTTTATAGCAGAGAAAAAAATTCCCGACGACCTGGATACATTAATTATTATCGGTCCAAAAGAGCAGTTTAAAGACGAAGAATTAAAAGCCATTGATGCGTTTTTAATGAAAGGAAAATCTTTAATAATTTTGGCTGACGGGGTAACCGTTGATCAGGGTTTATCGGCTAAGAGCAACGATATCGGCCTGAATAAAATTTTAGAAAGCTGGGGGGTTAAACTTAACAACAATTTGGTGCTGGACGTTAATAATAGCCTGGCATCATTCAGCCAGGGCTTCGTTACTTTTTCAACCAACTATCCGTATTGGCCGAAGGTTATAAAGCCAGGCTTTGATCAGAATAACGTTGCCGTAGCCAGACTGGAGAGTTTGGTTTTACCTTGGACCTCTTCAATTGATGTAAATTCCGATAAAACAAAAAATTTAAAAATTTCACTTCTAGCTCAAAGTTCCGACAGAGCGATGGCGATAGCCGATAATTTTAATTTGTCGCCGCAAGCCGAAATAAAGAATGGCGTTAGGGCTAAATTTAATTTGGCTATAGCCGCAACCGGCAGTTTCGCGAGCGCTTTCAATCAACCGAGTACGGGAGCCGGCCGCTTAATCTTAGTCGGGGACAGTGATTTTATTAATGATAATTTTTTGAGAAATTACCCGGATAATTTAGTCTTTTTTCAAAATGTGGTTGATAGTTTAGCTTTGGGCGATGATTTAATTTCCATTCGCTCAAAAGGGATAACCGAACGGCCGATTAAAGAAATAAGCGAATCGATAAAAGCCATGGTTAGATATGCCAATATTTTCGGAATAACCGCGGTGGTTATATTATTTGGCTTAGCCAGATACTTTCTTAGAAGAAGAGGGAAGTTCGGGGAGGAGATATAAAATATAAAAATTTTCAATTTTCAATTTATAATTTTCAAACAATTTTCAATGAATTAATTTCCAATTTAAAAATTGAAGAATTAAAACATTGTTTAAAAATTGAAAATTAGAAATTAGAAATTAATTCTCTTATGAATCGTAAAACATTAGTATTGGGCGGAGTATTAATAGCGCTTATAGCCCTGGCTTTCCTTTATCAAGGGCCTTTAAAAAAATGGCAAAATAGTTTAGGCAAACCGAGTAATTTTTTAGCTAAAATTGATTTAGCTAAAATTGATAAAATTGAAGTTATTTCCGGAAGTAATACCGTAGTTTTAAACAAGCAGGGAGGATTATCGGCCGGTTTGGCGCAAGCTACTTCGGCTGGCTCAGTAGAAACTAAATGGAAATATAATAATAGCAAAGATTTTTATGTTGATCCGGCTATTATGGCAAAAGTTCTGGAAAGTTTAGATAAGGCGAAGACATCAGAGCTTGAACTAGTCAGTAATAACCCCGAAAGAAAAAGCGAATTTAAAATCGATAGCGCCGGTTTAACGGTTAGAGTCTATCAGGCCGATAAAAAGGTCGCTGATTTTATTATTGGCGGAGTGGCTAGCGGCGAATATGGCAGCTCTTATATATCAACGCCGGAGTCGCGAGCCACCTACTTGGTTAGGGTTGATTTTATTGGCGCTTTTAGGCGGACTGAGTGGCGGGATTTAACGATTTTTTCAACCGCTCAGGAGAAATTAAATAAAATTAGATTCCAATATTCGAATCGTGAGTTTACAGTAGAATTAAAAGATGGTAAATGGGCCGGAATCTTGCCTCAAAAATTCGCAGTGAATAAAGAAAAAATTGAAAAAATAGCCCAAATTATGTCAAATTTAAAAGCCGTGGAAATTCCCGAGCAAACCTTTAGTAAAACCGGTTTAAATAAGCACCTCATAATTATAGAAGCAAAAGGCGAGGCGATTGATAATATATTGATGATCGGAGAAAATTTAGATGGGCGGTCATATGCCAAGAGAGGCGAGAGCGATAATATATATTTAATAAATAAATCGGATCGGGATGAGCTGGATAAATGGATTTGGCAGCTGAAATAATAAAAAAATAAAAAAACAAGTCTAGGGCTAAGGCTGGTTTTTTTATTTCTACTGGATCAGCAATTTATATAAACCCTCGATGTTGCCGACTTTACCGGAAAAATATAGAATGTCGCCATCGGCATTTAAGCCAAAAGATTCGATTAAATCGAATCTTGCCAATTCAACAATATTTCTTTTTTCTCTTTCATCCAACTCAATCGCGTTTATAGTCTGGCCGGTGGAATATATGATATAATTTTTGTTTGGGTGCATGACGACGCTATTGATTTCTTCGCTTATTCTGGTTATTAAAGTTTGTTTTTTTGTTTCGAGATTGTACAGCCAGATTTCATAGTCTCCAGCGTACAATAAGAGGTTGTTATTAACCCAGAAAGTAGTTTTTACATTATTTATAACTTCTACCAAGGGCGAATAATTCGCGGCTAGCGGATTAATCAGATAAAGAATTTTATGATCATTATCGTAAAGGTTAATTAAATTCTGTTCGGGGTTAATAAAAGAATAATTATTTGAGGCCGGTAGGTCGATATTTTTAATTTGCGCGCCGGTTTCTATATTTATAATTTCCAGCGAGCTGGCGGTTGGTTTCGATTGGTTAATTAAATATAGATAACGATCTTTAGTTAAGAAATCATTAAATTTTTTATTGGCAATTATCTCGGTTGGTAAGTTAGCGCTGTTTAACCGGTAAATTGAAGTTTTGTTTTGAAAGTATAAGTTGTCGTTTTGCCACTTATAATTAAGACCATCGAGAGGCTTATTCGGGCCGATGTTAATATTTAAATTATTTAAATCGTAAAGATAATTATCAATTATCAATTTTTGGCCATCGCCTGACCAGGTAATATTTTTTCCTTTAAGATTGTTTTGGCTGATCGATTTCTTCGTTTCATCTTCCAAATTTAAAAAAGTAATTTGGCCGGCGGATAAAATCAAGGCTTGATTATTATTTGGTGATAAATTTATGGATTTAACTCCAGCCGGAGCGATCTGAATCGGCAGGTCGTTTTTAAACAAATAAATGTCTTCTATAAAGGTTGAAGCCCCGGGGTTGATAGACAATTTTTTTTGCCAGTTCCAGTAGCCATTAAGTTTAAGCGCCAGATCGTATTCTCCCGGCAGAAGGTTTTTAATTTTTGCCGGCGTAGTGATAAAATCATTTTTATTGAATATGGAGCTGATGAGTTTTTTTTGAACCTGGCCGTTTATAAGTATTTTGGCGCCCCGCGGATTGGAGTCAACAATAAACATGCCGGTTCGCTGGATGAAAAAACCGTTTTTGCTTAATTTAAAACCCGCGGCGTAAAGCACAACGACCGGGGTAATTGCTAAAAACAGCAGTATAAAAATTAAACTAAGAATCCTTCTGACTTTTAATGTCATAGTTTAACTTATTTAATTAACTCGTTCTATGTCCGTGCCGAGTTTATTTAATCGTTCGCAGATATTTTCATAACCGCGATCAATTGAGTATGAATTATAAAGAATTGATTTACCCTTGGCCGCCAGCATGCATATAAGTAAATTTATTGCCGGTCTTAGAGCCGGCGGGCAAATTATTTTAGCGGGTTTCAATTTTGTTGGACCGCTGACCGTAACCCGATACTGATCGTGCATAAGGATCCTTGCCCCTAATTTATTTAATTCAGTATAATAGATTGCCCGATTTTCATAAACCCAATCATGCACGAGAGTTTGGCCCTTGGCTTGAGTTAGGATCGGCAGGAATAAAGGCAGATTATCAATATTTAAGCCGGGAAAGGGGCGACCGTAAATTTTATCCGGCAGGGCGATTAATTTTGAGGGCGTGATCTCTATGTTAACAAGTTTAAATTGGCCGTTAGTAGATTTGTAGGCTCGGCTGATTTTTATTTTTTGGCCCATCAGGCTTAATTTTTCCAATTCCAGACTTAAAAATTCTATGGGGCAATGGGTGATTTTTAATTTTGAACCGGTGGTGATGGCAATAGAAATAAAAGCCATGGATTCTATCGGATCAGGCATAATCGGGTAATTAATCGGTTTCAGTTTTTTTACTCCGGTAATCCGCAGCTTAGTCGTGCCGATGCCTTTAATTTTTGCTCCGGCGCGGACTAAGAAGAAACACAAATCTTGCACCATATAATTAGGCGAAGCTAAATTTATTTCGGTTATGCCGGGCAGAAGAACAGCGGCTAAAATAGCATTTTCGGTAGCCGTATCTCCGGATTCGTACATAGTAAACTCTGCGCCTTTAGCCTTGCCTCGATTAACAAAGAATTGGTTGTTGATTTTTTTTACTTCAATGCCAAGATGCTTTAGGGCAATCATGTGCGGATTGATGGTTCTTTTCCCTAGCTTGCAGCCGCTGGTTTTCGGCAAAGAGAAATTTTTAAATATCGAAGATAGGGCGCCGATTAAGAGAATCGCCGATCTGGTTTTTTCATAAGACTCACGGTTAATTTTTTTAAGAGAAATTTTACCGGAGTTTATGACTTCCAGTTTATTGCCCGAGAGCCAGGTTATTTTTAAACCAATGGAAGTTAAAATTTCTATGATTCGGTTAACTTCTTCAATTCGCGGCATGTCTGTTAAAATAGTTTTTCCTTTGATTATCGGTAGGGCGCAAAGTATGGCCACGGCCGAATTTTTCGCCGAGTTGGTTTTAATCGTGCCATGCAGTTTACGACCGCCGTTTATAACGAAATTTGACATAAAGTTATTAAAAATCAAAATTAAAATATTTATATTTTGTCATTGCGGCCTCCGAGCCGCAATCCAGGAGAAGAAGCAGGAGTGAGAAGATAAGAATGAAGCTAATTAAAGAAAGAAAATTTTGTTTGGCGCAATTTATTTAGTGATTTATAGTTCGTTCAACTTCCTCCTGGATTCCCGCCTGCGCGGGAATGACAAGATAGAATTATCATAGCTTAAACCGGGCGATTTTTCAAGGATTTGGCAAGGTTTGTCCGTTTTACGCCAAATAAAAAAGCGTTCGAGGTCGGAGTCTCGAACGCGGTTTGTGAGTAAATTTTTGCCGCGATTACTGCGCGTCAACGGTATAGAGGGCGGCTACCTTTTTTTCCGCCTTAAGCCAATCCTCCGTTGCTTGACCATCCTTCCTCTCCTGCCATAGGTGCTTTGCTCGTTCCGTCCTTTCGGTTAGGGAGGGGATGTGGCCACTTTCCTTGATAAACAGATCCCAGGCATCGCACCAATTGTGCTGGCTTCTGTCCTGTTCGTAGCGACTCCAGATGTGTTGCGCTGCTTTGGCTACAAGTTCATTGAACTCGGAGCGGTTGACCAACGATTTCTCGGCACGCGAGATACGTTCAAGT
Source organism: bacterium (assembly GCA_030650415.1). GTDB lineage: Bacteria > Patescibacteriota > Patescibacteriia > Patescibacteriales > GWC2-42-12 > GWC2-42-12. The sequence goes on from JAUSEG010000017.1 coordinate 35,469, forward strand.
GTGATGACTCCGTCTGCTGTCAGACAGAGCAGGATCTTGGCGCAGTGTTCGTGTGTCTCGCAGGCGCTGATGATGACCTTAACGCCCGGACAGAGGCAGATGTCAGGGATAGGGCCATAACAGGCTTCGGGCTTGAACATGGCCACGATACGTTTTCCGGCCGCCAGGCATTGCGCGATGGCATGGATATGATGGTAGCCGTATGAGCTGCGTCCTCTTTGCCCGCACACGAAACAGGTGGCATCCGGGTTTTGCCCGTGATATTGTTGGAGACCGTACTTGTCGGTGTAGAAGTACTCGCCTTCAGAAGGTTTTAGATCTGCCAATTCGGCAGTGCCCGTAGAATTAGTTTCTATCATGTTTCCTTTGTTCGTTGAGTTTTTGGTGTTTGTTTTCCCTCGTTTTTCCCTCCGCCCTCATACTATCAACTCAACTGACACCTGTCAATTCCAGTTAAATTTGGCAAAATGGATTTGCTTATGGTAAGATTAAGAAGTAAATATTAATTATAGTTTATTATGGATAAGGTTGATTTACCCGGCCAAATCATCACTCCGAAGAAACGCCGTAAAAGTAAAGTTTTGGGCGTTGTTTTATTATGTCTGATAATACTCGCCGTTTCTTTTAATGGCGGCATGATTTTCGCGCAGAAAAATGAGTTTATTAAATCGGCGAGCCTTAAGGAAGCTAATTACGCTGGCGGGGTTTATAATAAGTATGTAACGGCGCCGGCCAACAAGCTAACGCAGGACGTGGATTTTAATTTGTTCTGGAATGTCTGGGACATGCTTAAAGAAAAATATGTTGATAGGGATAAATTAGACGATAAAAAAATGTTTTATGGGGCGCTCAAAGGCTTGGTTCAATCAACCGGCGATCCTTACACCGTTTATATGGAGCCGAAATTAGCTAAAGAATTTTCTAATGATTTGGCCGGAACCTTTGAAGGCATTGGCGCGGAAATCGGCAAGAAGAATGAAATTATAACTATTATCGCGCCGCTCGCCGACATGCCGGCGGAAAAAGCCGGTTTAAAATCCGGTGATAAAATTTATGCGATTGACGGCCAATCAACAGCCGGTTTGGAAATTGATGAAGCGGTCAGTAAAATCCGCGGCGCCAAAGGAACAGAAGTCACTCTAACTATTTACAGAGAAGGCTTTGAAGCCACTAAAGATTTTAAGATTACCAGGGACGCCATAATAGTTAAGAGCATCAGAACCGAAATGTGGGATGATAAAATTTTTGTCATTACCATAACTAATTTTAACGACGATACGTCGGATTTGTTTAAGCGGGCGGTGCAATCGGCCGTGGAGAAAAATCCCAAAGGCATAATTTTAGATTTAAGGAATAATCCGGGCGGTTATCTTGAAACCGCTATTGACGTGGCCAGCGAATGGATTGAAAAAGGCGTGGTTGTTACCGAGCAGTTTAGTCCGGAGAAAAAAAATGAATATTTAAATCGCGGCCGGGCGCGCTTAAAAGATTATCCGACAGTGGTTCTAGTCAATCAGGGTAGCGCTTCGGCTTCGGAAATCGTGACCGGCGCGTTAAAGGATTATAAGAAAGCCACGGTTGTCGGCAAGAAGACTTTTGGCAAGGGTTCGGTTCAAACTTTAGAAGAGCTTCAGGATAGCTCCTCGGTAAAAATTACCGTGGCTAAGTGGCTTACTCCAGGCGGCTATAATATTAACGAGCAAGGCATTATGCCTGATATAGAAGTTGATTTTACCGCGGATGATTATGAAAAAAGCAAAGATCCGCAGATGGCTAAGGCGATAGAAATATTAAATAAGAAATAGATAATTGTCATTGCGAGCGACCATCTTCCTTTTGTCATTCCGGCCTCCGCCAGCAGGCGGAGAGCCTGCTCCGGCAGGCGAAGCCGGAATCCAGAAATTTGTTCGTGGCACTGAATTCTGGATTCTCATGGCTACGCCAGATCTCGCGTAGCGATGACCGCCTGCGCGGGAATGACAAAGAGGAGATTGCTTCGTCGCTGAAGCTCCTCGCAATGACAGAAATATTTTAATATGGCAAACAAAAAAGCAGGCAGGGAGGTCAAGTACATTTTTGTCGTCGGCGGCGTAATGTCGGGTGTTGGCAAGGGCATTACTTGCGCCTCGATCGGCCGGATTTTAGTTTCTAAAGGTTATAACGTCAGCGCCATAAAAATCGACCCATATATAAATGTGGATGCCGGCACCATGAATCCGGTTGAGCACGGTGAAGTCTTCGTTACCGAAGACGGCGACGAGACCGATCAGGACGTTGGCAATTATGAAAGATTTTTAAACAAGAATATTTATCGAGAAAATTACATGACTACCGGCCGGATTTATTCCGCCGTTATAGCTAAAGAACGCAACCTCGAGTACGGCGGTAGATGCGTGCAGGTTGTGCCCGATATTCCTAATGAGGTTATAAAAAGAATTAAAAATGCCGCCGAGAAGAATAAAGTTGAAATAATGCTCATAGAAATCGGCGGCACGGTCGGCGAATATGAAAATCTGCTATTTTTAGAAGCGGCCAGAATTATGCATCTGGCTGATCCGGAAAATGTTTTATTTATTATGGTGTCATACCTGCCGGTGCCGTCAATCATCGGCGAGATGAAGACCAAACCGACCCAGCACGCGGTCAGAGCGCTTAATTCGGCCGGCATTCAGCCGGATTTTATCGTGGCTCGTTCGATCGCCACGGTTGACGCGCCGCGCCGCCGGAAGCTGGCAATTTTTTGCAATATCCAGGAGAGCGACGTTATTAGCGCGCCGGACATAAAATCAATTTATGAAGTGCCGATTAATTTTGAAAAAGACAATTTAGGCGAGAGAATTCTAGAAAAATTCGGCCTGCCCGGAAAGAAAAAAGATTTAATTGATTGGCGGAAAATGGTAAAGAAGATTAAAAATGCCAAAAAGACGGTTAATATAGGCATAGTGGGAAAATATTTTTCGACCGGCGATTTTTGCCTGACCGATTCCTATATCTCCGTGATTGAAGCGATCAAGCATGCCGGCGGAGCCAATAATTGCCAGCCGATTCTTCACTGGATAAACGCCGAAGATGTGGAAAAACAAGGGGTTAAAATTTTAAAGAAGCTTGACGGCATAATCGTGCCCCAGGGCTGGGGTTCGCGCGGCGCTGAAGGCAAGATTAAAACCATTAAATACGCGCGCGAGAATAAGGTGCCGTATTTCGGTTTGTGCTACGGCATGCAGATGGCGGTGATTGAGTTCGGCCGCGACGTTTTAGGCTTTAAGGGGGCAAATAGTGAAGAGGTTGACCCGAAAACCGCTTACCCGGTAATTCATATTATGCCCGGCCAGAAAGAATTGATTGCTAAAAAACAATATGGCGGAACGATACGTTTAGGCGGCTGGCCATGTAAAATTGTTCCCGGAACGCATTTGGCATCCGCTTACGCTAAGTTCGGCAAGAAGGGGACTATCTCGGAGCGTCATAGGCATAGGTATGAATTTAATAACTTATATCGCGAGCAATATGAAGAAGCCGGTTTGCGCGTCGCCGGCACTTCGCCGGACGGAAAAATTGTCGAAGCGATTGAAATTACCAATCATCCATTCTTTATCGGCACGCAATTTCATCCGGAATATATTTCCCGTCCGCTTGACCCGCATCCCTTGTTCGTAGAGTTTATTAGGGTGTGCGGGAAGAAATAGCTATCATTGCGGGCTTGACCCGCAATCCAGTTTTTTGCTGATGCTAAAAAAAAACGGATTATTTGACATCCGACTAAGTGGACGAGTATAATATAAACATAATAATTTATTTTCAATCATAAATATGGCAAATAATATGACAATTGATGAATTGGCCGGAATGATAAAAGGAGAATTTGATAATGTTGGTGGAAAATTTGATAAAGTTAACGGTCGTTTTGATAAAATTGAAAGTGAAATGGCAAAAGGCTTTAAAGAATTAAAGGATGATCATGAGAAGCTTGAATTAAAAGTATCCAATGCCTGCCCTGTTAGATAAGTTTGATTTATTGGAAAAATAAATTATTTAAATATATCGCTGTGATTAATTTGTGAAATATAAAGTCAATTTATCTAACGGGGTGAACCTATCGCTTTGAGTTGGTTGAATTGCAAAAACGAGTGGAACTTTTAGAAAAGAAGGTTTTAAAGAGTTAAAGAGCTGGCTTAAAAAAATAATAAAGAGAAATAATATGCTAGAGGAAAAAGATATTCAATCTATCGGAGAGTTGCTTGATAAAAAGTTAAAGAATCAAAAGGATGAAATTGTAGCTGAAATAGGGTCGGCAACGAGTGAAGCCTTTAGCGCTGTTGAAAGCAGTTTAGGAAAGCTTGAAACTAAGGTTGATAAATTAAGCGAAGAAATGTCGCTTCGTCCGACTTTAAATCAAATCATGAATTGGGGAGACAAAAAAATAGTCGCGCTGGAATTGGATATGGACAAGGTAAAGTATCTTCATCAAGAAGAGTTTAATAAACTGCCGCCGCAGGCGGAAATTAGCCGGAGATTGGTTGAATGCGGTTTAAAAGAAAAAACAGCGCATCCGGTTAAATGATTTAATCATCTCTAAAAAAGCAAGCCCTTAATTAGGCTTGCTTTTTATATTTTCAGAAGTTTTATTTCGCTTGCGGTATTACGTTAACGATCTTGGTGGATACCAGCTCGCTATCATATTTCTTGATTTTCTTAGTGGTAAAAATGCGGGCTCGGACACGACAGAATCTAGATTTTCATATTGGAATGCGAAGGCGGAGGCTTTTTGAAAAAGTAAAATGGTGGTTGATTCAAAAATCAAAAAAAACCGAGCATCTCCAGTCGAGACACCCGGTCAAATGGTTACCCTAAGGGCATCCTAAAAAACTCGTCCGGTTGAAATTGTTTACACCGATGAACTTTGCTCTACGGATTCACAAATTTATTGCAAACCCGATAAAGCAGGGAACCGAAGTTCCCTGAAACCGTCCGACCATCAATTTAATGACGGGTCGACGGGCGTGACGGGAAGGCGAGGTGTTTGCGCTTTTGGTGCTTGCAGAACTGCCGTCATCAGTTTCGCAACTAGAATTGTTTCGGTGATGATGCAAAGCACAATCCCCAAAAAACAATTCCAGAACCTCGAGGGTGGACTGCCTCCAAGCATCCACGCATACCCAACAAAGCTCACAAAGAGCCCGACCAGTAGCACCACATAAAGCCGCTGGCGAAATTGCCTCTTGGCAAGTGCAAGGCTTACGCCCGCACCGATTCCCACAAATAATGTGGTGCGTGCCTCCCAAAGAGCCTTCGGCCAACTTTGGAGTTCGTCGAGCGCGAAGCTCGCTGTGAAAAACAGACCGCCCAAACCACAGGCGATTGTTCCGACAATTAACAGACCGATTTTGGTGTTTTTAGTATTCATGCAATTTGCCGCCGTGCCATCACACCGAAGCAAGTTGCATGAATACTTGTTTAAAAGAACAAACTCTATGAATCCACCACACTTTGATGGACTCAATTGAGTGGGAGATTTATTTTGAAATCCCCCAAGATTTTGTGATGATTCTGTTGCCAGGTAATCACTCTACCCCGCGTGCCGAAGCCGCAGTGGAGCCGCTTTGGGCTAGGCCAGCATGGACTCAGGCACAACCTTGAAGTTGGCCTCATCCACTGCCGCGCAATCATTCCGAAAGTCGCAGGCTTCGTCAAACAAAGCGAACGGCCCGGAATCCAGCATCCCATCGCGGGTGATGTAAAACGGAGCTTCCACTCTTCTCACCTCCTTTCTTAAAGAACTGAACTCTATGAATCCGCAAAACTTTTTGTGGACTCAATAAAGTGGATCAAAAGCTTGATCCGTTTCTCACAACTTTTTCTGGCATGTGACGCACAGGGATTTTTCATAATTTCCAACGCCTTCTTTTATTTATTCTCGCCGGAGGATTTCGAGTCAGGAAGTAGCCCACCTACTTAATGAACCGTCGTAACCACTTGGGAATTTCCCAAAAGATTACGCAGGTCACTTCGTAAGGGTGGTGCTCACCTAATGTCTCGCGTTCACGACGCTCTGAATGGTACTTCGATTCATAAGCATCATTCTCGCTTTGACATCCGATGGACACCTGGCCACCTTTCCGCTTCGCCACATATGCAGTATGCAGCATCTGCAACCAGCGCCACCACTTCTGGGCTTTACTGGTTTCTTCAAAGAACTCTATGAATCCACCACATCTATGATGAACTCAATAAAATGGGAATGTTTGTTTGGCACATTCCCGAAAGCCGATTGAAACTGGTCAAGAAGATGGTTTTGTTTCAGTGACACTGACCATCTTTTGAAATCCTTCCTCGGTTACGAGGCCGGAGGCGATAGCCAGAGACGCGGCGGATCGTGCCGCACCTATACCGAAACCTCGCCTTTTCCCATTCATCTTTCCGAAGATGAATTGCGCCACTCGCTCCTGAAAGTCGATCTCCTCTGTCTGGTATTCAAGGCCGTGTTCAATAAAAAACCCGCTAATTAGACGAACGGCTTTTTTACCAACACCGCGGTAGTGAAGAAGCTGATAGTCGCTTTTACCACGGATGTCGCCGACTCGCTCAAACCCACACTTCGCCAACGGTCCAACGACCGAACCGGGGAAGACCTCTTCCAGCCGTAACATGTACAGCCCGACCCTGTCTCCCTTCAGCTTCTTTAATTTATTGGCTCGGGCGATTCGGGTTTCTGCCTCTTGGCGAATAGAACGTATCCGAGAAGAGGTAACCTTGAACCGATCAGCAATTGCCCTTACTTTCTCTCCGTTCGTCATTGCCGTCACAACGGCTTTTTCCCGATGGGTCAAGATTTCTAGGTTTTCGGCGCTGATATTAGTATTCATTGTTTTCCTTTTGTTTTTGTTGTTTGGTTAATTGTGAATCTAAAACCGGAAAAATTCGAGTTCAAATTCACAATCAACCCAAAAGGAAAAAACTTAAGAATTCAAATTTAACTAGAGCATAAAATAATATAGCATATCTCATTCTGTTTGTCAATACAAGTGGCAGTAAAATTATATATTTTAACTAAAATTAGCTAATTTATATTAATAGATTACGGATCAGAGGTCGCAATGACAATAAAAAAAGCAAGCCCAATTAAGAGTTTGCTTTTTTGTATTTTCAAAAGTTTTATTTCATTTGCGGTATGACATTGACGATTTTAGTGGCTACCAGTTTGCCATCGTATTTTTTTATTTTTTTGGTGGTAAAGGTGACGAACCCGGCCACCATAGAGAATAGGGTATCGTCCTTGCCTTTTTCCACATTCTTGCCCGGCCGGTACTTAGTGCCGCGCTGGCGGATGATGATTGATCCGATTTTAGCGTAGCCGCCATCTTGGATTTTTACACCCAATCTTTTGCTTTGCGAATCGCGGCCGTAGACGGTTGAGCCGCCGGCTTTTTTATGCGCCATATGATAATAAATTAAAAATAAAGGTCAAAAACAGTTGCTATTTTTGACTATTTTAATATAACAAATGCCTATATGAATGTCAAGGGCTTGACATAAATTTACGGCATGTTATTATATGAATACCAACTAATTTAGTAGGAGATTAAAATATGCTGGAAAGTTCTATAATATCATTCAGAGAAATCTTGGAAGCCTCTTTAGTAATCGGCATTGTTTTGAGTTATTTGGTTAAGATAAAACAAACTAAATACAATAATGTCGTTTATCTGGGCGTGGTCGCCGGCATAAGCGCGAGCATAGTCGGCGCTTTGATATTTAATCAAGTTGCCGGCGGATTTACCGGCCGAGCCGAGCAAATATTCGAAGGGATTACCATGCTGGTTGGCGCTTTTCTTTTGACCACCATGATATTATGGATGATGAAGCGGAAGCATGTTGCCAAAGAGCTGGAAGACAAAGTGACTGCGGAAATAAGCGAAGCGCATAAATTTGGTTTATTTTTATTAGTTTTTGTCGCTGTCTTAAGAGAAGGCATAGAAACAGTTATTTTTTTGGGAGCGGCCAGTTTTACTTCAACCGGCAATAGTTTGATTGGGGCTTTAGCCGGAATAGTGGCGGCGATTTTATTGGGCTACGCTATATTCGTTGGCTCGATGAAAGTCAATTTAAAAAAGTTTTTTAATATCACCAGCATATTATTAATTTTTTTTGCCGCCGGATTGGTCGCGCACGGGATTCATGAATTTGAGGAAGCCGGCATAATTCCCATAGTCATAGAGCAGGTCTGGGACACTAACTCTATCATAGATGAAAATGGGATGGTCGGCGGCGTCTTAAAGGGGCTATTCGGGTATAATGGCAATCCTTCATTAATCGAAGTGTCAGGTTATTTAATTTATCTGTTCTCTATCTTTACGCTTTGGAGGAACATAGAAAAAGTTCATAAAGTAATTTAACCCCCCTTCCCCCTTTTGAAGGGGGTCAATAAAGTAAATATGATATTTTCCACTCGTTCAACTTACGGCTTGAGGGCGATGATAAACCTGGGCAGACAGGAGAAGCTCGGCAGCGTTTCTTTAACCGCCATCGCCAAGGAAGAAAATATTTCTTTAAAATATCTGGAAAGGCTGTTTTCCAATCTGAAAAAAGCCGGCTTGGTTAAGTCGGTGAAGGGCGCGTCAGGCGGTTATTCCTTAGCCAGCCAAGCCGGGCAAATTAATATTTATGATATAATTAAAGCGCTGGAAGGCGAGCTTAATCCTTTCCACTGCACCGGTAAAAATGAAAAAATTTATTGCAACAGCCGGTGCAACTGCGAAGTTACTTATGTTCTTTCAAGAGTGGAAGAAGCTATCAGCCGGAGCTTAAAAGATATAAAATTAGATCAACTATTATGAAAATTTTAGCCGTAGTTATAAGTTTGTTAATATTCGCCACTCCGGCTTTGGCCGAAAATAAATTAGATAGCGATAACGACGGCGTGCCGGATAAAGATGAAATAGAAATTTATCATACTGATCCGAATAAGGCAGATACCGACGGCGACGGCTATAACGATTGGCGGGAATTAAATACCGGGTTCTCTCCACACAACCCGGCACAAGTGAAACTGGCGGATAATGACGCAGACAGCGACGGCTTGTCTGACAGAATGGAATTAAATTTTTATACCGATTTGACTAACCCCGACACCGACGACGACGGCTATAAGGACGGAGAGGAAATAAAAACCGGTTACGATCCCTTGAATCCCCAAAGAGTAAAATTAACTAAAAAAATTGAAGTTAATACCGGCCGAGAGCAAAAATTATATTATTTTTTAAGCGATGTCAGGATGGGAGAATTTAAAATTTCTTCCGGGAAAGCCAGTACAGCCACGCCCAAAGGAAATTTTAAGATAGACGGAAAAGCTTTGCGAGCTTGGTCAAGCTATGGACTTTGGATGCCCTACTGGATGAGTTTAAAAAACGGCTATTTCGGCATTCATGAATTGCCGGTTTGGCCAAACGGGGTTAAGGAAGGAGAAAATCATTTAGGCCTACCGGTTTCTCACGGCTGTATAAGGCTGGGCGTCGGGCCGGCAAAATTTTTATATGATTGGGCGCCGATCGGCACGGCAGTGAAGATATATTAGGTTATCAAAAAATTGAGAATTATTATAAAAAAATTAAATGTCTATGGTAAAAAATAAAAAAAATAATATAGCTAGAGTATATCTTGATAATGCGGCGACCACGCCGACAGCCAAGGAGGTTTTAAAAGCCATGACGCCATATTTTTTTGATGTTTTGGGTAATCCATCGGCTTTGCATTTTGACGGGCGCCGGGCAAAAGGCGCGCTTGGTTTGGCTCGGCAGCAAGTAGCAAAAATAATTAACGCGGAGTCCGCCGAAATAATTTTTTGCGGCAGCGGCACGGAGTCGGATAATCTGGCAATTTTAGGCGCGGCCAGATTATATAAGCCGAAAGGCGCCCATCTTTTGACGACCAATATCGAGCATCACGCCGTTCTGCATTCGGTTGAGCGCTTGGAAAATAAAGAAGGTTTTAAAGTCTCAATTTTGGGGGTTGAGGAAAACGGGATTATAAATTCGAAGAAAATTTTTGCCAATATCAGTCCGGAAACCATTTTGATCTCCGTGATGTACGCCAATAATGAAATTGGAACGATTCAGCCGATAAAAAAAATCGGCGGGTTAATTAAAAAATGGAAACAGAAAAATAATCGCGGGCCGACAGAGCCGCCGTTTTTTCATACCGACGCTTGTCAGGCGGCCGGATATTTAGATTTAGACGTTAAAAAATTGGGTGTTGACCTTATGACCTTAAACGGCAGTAAAATCTACGGACCCAAGGGCGTGGGTGTGCTTTACGTCAGGCGAGGCATCAGTTTGGAACCGCTGATTTTTGGCGGAGGCCAGGAAAGAGGATTAAGATCAGGCACGGAAAATTTAGCCGGCATCGTGGGTTTTGCCAAAGCTTTGGAATTGGCGCAAAAAAATCGAAAGAAAGAAATTTCGCGATTAACGATTTTAAGAGACTACTTTTTTAAACAAATTTTGAAAAATATTCCCAAAACCTTTATTAATGGAGATTTAAAAAATCGATTGCCCAACAACGTTAATGTTTCAATCTTGGATATTGAGGGTGAAGCGATGCTCTTATACTTGGATGAAGCGGGCGTAAGCGCTTCGACCGGTTCAGCCTGCGATTCATCGCGGCTTGAACCATCGCATGTTATTTTAGCCTTGGGGCGGCCCTATGAATACGCCCATGGCAGCTTGCGCTTTACTCTGGGCAAGCAAACGACTAAAAAAGAGATTGATTATACCGTAAAAGAGCTTAAAAGAGTAACGGAAAAATTAAGAAAGATTTCTCCGTTAAATTTTAAACTCGGAGAAGAAAAGTTGTTTTGTCCATCAAGAATTTTCGTCCAAGGCGGCCGGCCGCATTGGGAAAGGAAAAAAATAAATAAGCCAGCCGCTGTAAAGCCATAAAAAAATAAATAATAATTTCACATGATAGTTTCTGCCGCGGAGTAATTTACATTAAATTAATAATGTTTTAAAATATGAAAAAAGTTAAAAAGAAAATTAATTTTAAAAGCGATGTCATGAACCAATCTACCGGCCAATCGTGGGTATATTCCGATGTCGTTAAAGACCATTTTTTTAATCCGCAAAATTTACTTTTAGAAGATCCTGAGCCGGGTGAATACGATGCCGTAGGCGAAGTAGGCAGCCCGGCCTGCGGCGATGTCATGAAAATGTGGGTTAAGGTGGATAAAAAAAGCGATAAAATTAAGGATTTGAGATGGCGAACCTTCGGCTGCGGTTCGGCAATCGCCGCCACCTCGATGTTTTCCGCGATGGTTAAAGAGGCGGGCGGGATGAAAATAAACCTGGCCTTAAAAATCAAGCCCCAAGATATCATGAAGAGATTGGGCGGACTGCCGGAGAGAAAAATCCATTGCTCGGTGCTCGCTGATAAAGCTTTTAGAAAAGCCATGAATAACTATTTTAGGGTCAGCGACCAGCCCCAGAGGATTATCGCTCTAAGCGGAAGAATTATTGATAAGCGGCTGAACATCACTGATAAAGATATTGAAGAGGCGGTTTTGGAAGGCGCGCGCAATTTAGTGGAGGTGCAAAGAAAATTAAAAGTCGGCGTAGGCGACAAAGCGGCCATACCCGAACTTGAGCAGCTTATAAGATTTTATGTGGAAAAATATTACGGTAAAGGATAGCTTTATGTTTTAAAATAAAATTAGTAGAGTTAATAAATTATTAAGTTAAAAAATTTATGGTAAAAGCTAAAATTATAAAAAAAACCGACTCTGCCGAAGCAATTGTGGATAAAATAAAGAAAGTTATTGATCAAATCAGGCCGTCTTTGCAAATGGACGGAGGAGATGTCCAATTCATTGATTTTAACGCCGAATCCGGCCTGTTAAAAGTTGAGTTAATCGGTCATTGCGCTCATTGCCCGATGTCAACCGTAACTTTAAAGCAGGGGATTGAGGCGGAAATTATGCGAACCGTGCCGGAGGTTAAAGAGGTCAGAGCGGTGCAGATGTAAAATTTTCAATTATTAATGAATTAATTTTTAAATGTTTATTTATTTTTTGTTTGGAAATTAAAACATTGAGACATTGTTTAGAAATTGAAAATTAGAAATTTTTAACTTAAAAATATTATAAAAAAATATATTTATTTAGACCATAGCGCCACCACGCCGGTGGACAAGGCGGTTCTAAAAGCGATGTTACCGTATTTTTCCGATAAATACGGCAACGCTTCTTCGCTTCATGCTTTCGGCCAAATAGCCGCCAAGGCGGTTAATCAAGCGCGGGAGAATATCGCTAAATTATTAAATTGCGGGATCGAAGAAGTAATTTTTACTTCCGGCGCCACCGAAGCGGATAATTTGGCGGTTTTCGGCTTGGTCAACGCTTTAAGAAAAAATAACAATGATAAGCTTCATATTATAACTTCAGCGATCGAGCATCCGGCGGTGCTGGAACCGTTAAAAATATTAGCAGGTCAGGGAGTCGAAGTCACCTATTTGCCGGTTGGCAAGAGCGGCCTGGTTGATTTGGAAATTTTTAAAAAGTCCATCAAAGACAACACGGTTTTAGTTTCGATTATGTATGTTAACAGTGAAATCGGCATTATTGAGCCGATCAGGGAAATTGGTGAAGTCATTGAAAAAATTAATGCCGAGAGAGCAGGCCAAGGCGGTAAGAAAAGAATTTATTTTCATACTGATGCCGTTCAGGCCTTAAATTTTTTGGATTGCGACACCAAAAAACTTCATCTCGATCTTTTATCATTTTCCGGACATAAAATATATGGGCCTAAGGGAATAGGCGTTTTATTCGTTAAATCCGGCACACCGATTCAAGGTCTGCAATTGGGCGGCCACCACGAAAAAAATTTAAGAAGCGGCACCTTAAACGTTCCGGGCATCGTCGGCCTCGCTGAAGCCTTAAGAACTTGCTCACGGGACAGAGAAAAAAACAATAAGAAAATTTTAAAATTGAGAAATAACTTTGTCGCTGCGGTTAAAAAGCGAATAAAAAACGTGAGAGTAAATACCGATTTAAAAAAATCCACGCCGTCGCTGGCCAGTATTTCTTTTGTTGGCGCCGAGGGCGAATCGATCTTAATCGCTTTGGATTTAAGCGGCGTGGCGGTTTCTACCGGCTCGGCTTGCGCTTCGGCGAGCCTAAAGGCCTCGCCGGTCTTACTCGCTATCGGTATAAAAGAAGAAACCTGCCATAGCACCATAAGGTTCAGTTTCGGAAAAAATAATACTGAAGCTGAGGTTAAAAAAGTCTTAAAAATATTACCACCGATAATTGAGAGATTAAGGAAAATGGCTCCCTAGCTTTTAATCAATTTGCAGTCAGTTTAATAAAAAACGCCTCCCTAGCTTTTAATCAATTTGCAGTCAGTTTAATAAAAAACGCCTCCGTCAAAATTTGACGGAGGCGTTTTTTATTTTAACGGAAGGGGCTAATTATATCATTGATTTTTTTTGGTTGAGTTTTTTCTGTAATTTTATCGATTATTGAATTAAATTTTTCTATGTCCACGGTATAGAGGGCGACCTTTCCCTGGAGAACGATGATTTTTTTAGATTGGGTGATGGTTTGATAGAAGTTCTTATACAAAAAAATGGAAACGAAAATTAAAACGATGGAAGTTATAAAAATAATAATCACGGTCAGCCAGCTGGAGATTTTTTTTGGGGATAAATTCAATTGTTTTTTTGTTATCATATTATTCCCAGTAAGTGTCGGCATCAATAAGCATATTAATAACTCCGCTCTTGCCTGCGGTTTCCGTCTGATCCTGGTTAGTTGTTTTTTCATTGCCAGCGGCGGGTGTAAGTTCCAATGACTTTACATTAATATAATAGCTCAATGATTCTAAATTTATAAGATATTTTAGCTGATTATTAAAATTTCCATTGGTCGAAAGCTGCAAATTATTTTTTTGTAACTCTTGGTTTTCTATGTTTTTCGGCGAGCTTAAATTTATTTTTTGGCTTACCTGGCTGTTATTAGCTTCGTTTTCTATAGTGGTGATGAATTCCAGTTCGCGATTTTTATTAATAAAAATTTGATCCAGCGAACTTAATTTAGGTTCAATCTTTTTAAGATTTTCCGTCAGTTGCCTTAAACTGCTGCCTTTAATATACTTTTTTTCCAGATCCACCATTTGCTCTTCTATTTTTTGGCTCATGGTTTGTATATCTTCAATTGTCGGAACAACGATAAAATAAATCAAACCGAAAATTATTAAAACAAAGCCGACTATCATAACAATAATCTTGTTTTTTAAACTGAATTTTTGGTACTTGCTAAGTATCATAAAGATTCTTATAAGCTTGACAAATTAAGTTTGGCGTTAATTTCAAAGTCAATATTTTCTTTTTCCAGAATATTTTTAATCGGAAATTCAATATCTCTAAAATAGTCGGCGTTCTCCATTTTTCCCTTAAAGTCCAGAAGACTGCTTCTAAGCTTAGCCTTGCCTTTGATTTTTATCGTTTGTGCCGCAGAATCAAGTTTAATATAATAAAAATTAATATCAGGCGGCGTCATTTCGGCCAGATCTTTAATTAAGTTTGACCAGGGGATGAATTCGTTCTGAATTTTTACAATAAAATTTAATTTATTGTTTATCTCTCGAACATTATTATTATAGCCCTGATTGGATTTTGTGACTAAGGTCGTCTGGCTGACGATTTCATTGAATTTTGACTGAAGGATAACTCTTGCGACCAGAAGAACGATAGCAATGGCAATTATAATAATTATCAAAGTCAAATTAACGGTTTTTATAAAACTGTAAATATGGCGCAATTTGATTTCTTTTTTTTGTCCCGAAGAAATTAGGTTTAAAGTTAGCATAGTGGATGGCAATTTATCAATATTCGTCAATGAAAATTCCTCTTAAAGCCAGCCCAATAGCGGTAGCATAAGCGGCGCTGGTGTTTTGTTTAATGGATAAACTTTTTTCTTCACACTTTGAATCGAGTTTAGGAGTTTTAATGTCGAGCACGTGTTTTTCTGTAAAGAATTTATTAAACCTGGCTTGGTCTTCGTTCAGGTTGGTTAAAGTGTCGGCTAGCCTTACCTCAACTGGCAATTCTTGGCCAATAATTTTTACCAGATTGGTTATATTGGCGCCGCCGCCACTGAGTAAGATTTGATTTAACGCGCCGTGTTCGCAAAAGTAATTTTCATAATACTGAATGGCTTCTTTAATCTTTTCCACCAGATTTTTTACCGTATCGGCCAGGATTTCTTTAATTACCCCGTTAGCTTTAGTTTCATCCATGCCACAGATTATTTTAGCCTTTTCCGCCTGTTCTTTGGTCAGAGCCAGCGCCTTGGAAATTTTCGCAGTAACTTCTCCGCCGGAGATTGGCATGCTAACGGTAAAAAGAATGGTGTTATTGGAATAAAAAATCATGCAAGTATGATCGGCGCCAATATCAATCAAGCCGTAATTTATGCCGATTTCCGGTTTATTCTTAGTTCCGGAAATTAATGGTTTTAAATTGGGAGCCTCTTCTTTTAAGAGGCTCCGAGCGATAGCCGTCGGCTCAATTTCCAAGGCTACCGGGGATAGCTTCGCTTCATCAAGCATGGCCGTATATTGATCGACTATTTCTTTGGGCGCGGCGCCGATTAAGATAAAATATTTTTCGGTTGTTTCTTTTATCACTTGCCAGTCGTAGTAAATCTCGCTTTTTGACAGCGGAACATGTTTTTCTATTTCACTGCCGATAATGTCGATTAAGGCATTAGGTGATTTTTGAACTTCAATTGATTTAATAAAAGTTTTTGATTCCGGCAAGCAGGCGACCACTTCCTTGGAGCTGGTTTTACCGAAGGCGGGTGAGGAAACGATTTTTCTAATTGCCTTAATTAGTTCGGGTTTATTTATTATTTCGCCTTTATTAATTGTATTTTTTGGCAAACTTAACTTTCCTAAGGCCTGGATGGTTATTTTATCCCTGACTTTGTTAAGTTGGACCAATTTTATGGATAAATCCGAAATATCTAAACCAATCGGGTAAGTTGAGTTATTAGTTAATATCATAGATATATTATACCATAAAAAACCGATAATTAATATTCTTCCTCCCAATGTTCAACCGTCATGACCGGGGAAATTGAGCTTACGCCCAGAGCCTCGTTGATTATACTGTTGTCGTAATAAATATTTATTGGCAGCCAAACGCTGGTGATGGTTAGCTTCCTGCCAATCAGGCCGCCGGTTATAGAATTAGTAAAACCCAGGGGCAGGCTTAAGAGATTAAATTGATCGTTGGCGTAAACTACGCCGGTAATATTGATGTTGCCGCTCCATAAATCAAAGTTGACCTTTCTTTTGGCGAAAATTCCCGATCGTTGCCCGGCTATTCTAGTAACAGTTAAGTGGCTGTTGCCGCAGCGTGATCCCCGGCAACGGCTAGAGGCAAGGTTAAAATCGCGGCCGGCGGCCAATAGTCCTTTAACGACTAAAGTTTGCGCTCCGTAAACATTTATATCGCCGTCAACGTAAGTTATTGGCCCGTTTAAAGTTAGGTTTTGATTATTCTGCATTAGAGTGTCGAATTGAGCTTGCGTATAGACGACAGTGGCTCGATTTTTTAAAGAATTGGCGTCGGTTGAATCGAAATCAATCGCCGGCATCTGAATAGGGGCTGCGGCCGGTTTATTGGGATCGTTAGCGGCATAGATTCTGCCGCCGACATTAACGGTCGCGAGCCATGATTCAATGTATTGGTTAACGACGTTTAAATTTTCATCAACGTTAACGGTGCTCAAAAGCTTAATGTTATAAACATTGTTTGAGTGCGAGCCGCCATCATGAAAGTAAATATTGCTTAAAGCAATATCGACGTTGCCGTCGGCGTAAGAGGCGTTATTCCCTATGCCGGCTTGTCCCATAGCTCTGAAAACCGCGGTTTCGACTATTCTCTGGCTGGTAGCGCCATTATTTAATCCAATAGTGCCGGTGGAAATAATCGTGCCATGAGCCAGGCTGGTGTTGGTTATAGTTACAGTGTATGAACCGTTGCCGGCGCCGAAGGGGTCGGTTCTTGAAAAAGTTATTGTCCAGCTCGGGTTAGTTTCAAAATTTTGTTTGTAGGCGGCGTCATTTTTTAATTTCCAAACCATCTCTTGGATGCCGGCTTCGGCCAAATAGTAAGTTTTTGCTCCCCAGGACTGGCTGATGGCGATTCGATTTTCTATTAAAGCGGCATCTAAAAGATAGACGGCTAAAAACATGATTGTCGTCATCAGTAAAATCGTCATGATTAACTCTATGCCTCGATGGTTTTTTATGATGGAAGTTTTCATATCAATGATTTCTGCTATAAACCATGGTATCAAGCTCAAAAAGGTTTTTATTTTTAGCAAGTTTTATGTAAATATTGACTAAACCGCTAGCTCCCCAGAATTCTAAGCCGTTAAAGTATTCTCCGACCGTCTGATCGCTAATTATCAATTCCAGGGGCGAGTTGCCGGCTTGATCAACGCTGTTATAAGTAACATAGGTTTCCGGCTCATTGTTAAAATAATAAGCTTTTTGAACTCGGTTAAGGTTTGTTCCTTCAAGCCGGTATAAAATATAAGTAGTCAAACTGGTATTATGGCCGTCCTGAAAAAATATTTGATTAATTGGCGGATTTCCCGGGTCAGTATCGGTTGGAGGCAGGGAAGAAACGATGGTTTCCGATTGGCGCAGTTCTCGCGAAAGCCGATCCAGGGCGACTCTGGCATTCTGGGTTAGCTCGGCTAGATTGGAATTTTTATTATAAGCAGACTGCGAAATGGTAAACATGCTGTTAATTAAGAGAATTAAAACCACGAATAAAGATAAGCTGATCATTACTTCTATTAAAGTAAAACCTGCCGGACTTTTGACTTGGCTTTTGACTTTATTTTTTATAAAAATTTTATTCATTTTGCTTGCCCCGTTAAATTAATTATTTTCGGGGGAGGTTATTTATTGATAGGTATTTAATCGTTGTTATTTTTCGTCTATAGATTAGTTTATTTAACCGGGGTAAATTTAAAAGCTGATAAAGCCTGTTCGGCTTCCTTGGTGAATTCAGCCGACTCCTCGCTGTATTTTAAAATATAATTAAGATTATTTTTTATTAATAAAATATAAATATTTTTTATTTTGGCCATAAAGTTATTTAAAGTTAACTTCGTTCCGGCAACCCCGGCCAGAACAATCGGCTCTTCGGTTAAAGAAACCAGTCCGGGATATTTTTTAGCCTCGGCTTTAGCCTGTTGAATTTCATTGTTGGTTTCGCCGGATATAACCTCAATAGTTATGGCGCCTTGCCCGTTTTTTGGCGGTACCGCGCCTAAGGAGATATTATTTTCCGCGCGAATTCTTATCGGCCAGTCCGGAGGGAAGTTAATTTCGTAAAAATAAGTATAATTCTTATAATAGCCCGGCTTCGCATTAGGAATAGTTTGTTTTTCTACCGGTGGTGTAACCCTTTTTACTTCTTCGTTCGGCGCGGCTGTCGGATCGGTTTTTTTTGAAGCGGTTTGATTATTACTAACCGACGCCGTCTGATTTGAAGATCTGACGTCGGGGGTTTTATGAAGGTTAGCCGCTTTAGCTAAATCTTGCCTGACTTTATCATCTAAATATTCCGTGTAGCCTAAATAACCTAAAGCTATCAGGCCTAAAATTATCACTATATTTATAATTGAGATTCCGCCCCTGAGGTTTTTCATTACCATTGGTTTATTAAAGTTGTCGTAACGTAAGTTTTTTCCGTCTTGGAAAAAGAATTAATATAGTAAACGGTAACAGTGATTTTTTTTAAACCCAGATCAGCCGCGGAAATTCCTAAGTTGCCATCAACATATTGCGCCTGGGTTTGCCGCTGAAAATAATATAAATAGCTGGCCGGATCCAGGGATAATTTATGTTTAACCTCAATCACGCCCGTTGCAATGTCGCCGTAACCCAAAGAATAAAGATGTTCGAGCTGGCTTTGCGCTAAGTATGAAGCCTTGGTGGAATTTTCAGCGGTTTTATTAATCATTAGTCCGCGGGGGAATGAATAGGCTAAGCTGATAAAGACCATGGAAAAAATAAAGAAAGCCACCATGGTTTCAATCAGAGTAAACCCCGTTAGAGAACTTTTAATAGTTGACAGTATCTTTAATGACCGTCGATTTAAGTCGGTAGTATTCTCTAACGGGGTAAATCCTTTTTCTAAATTTTGTTTATGGCAACTCAACATAGCCGGAGGCTTTTATATTTATAGTAGAGGTTAGATTATTGATGTTTTTTAAGATTACTTGGCCGGCCTGGCTAACGCCTCCGTAAAAATTGTAATAAACGTAGTTGTTGCTTAGGCCGGTAACTTGCTGGTAGCTTATGTCTGCGTCAAAATTTACGGTTTTAAGCGTAGTCGTAGCGGTTTCGTCCAGCCTTTGAATCAGATATCTTTTATTGGCGCTGTCAAAATATACGACATGAACTTTTTGCTGCGTGACCGCCAGCTGCTGAGCATATCTTACGTCGCTAGCTAAATTGCGCGCCGTTCCATGAAGTTTTAAGTTCGGTTGATATTTTTTTATATAAGGCAAAGCTAAGGTGGATAAAAGAATGACAATACCAAGCACAACCAACAAATCAATCAGCATGCCGCCTCTGGAATTTTGTTTTAATCGGACCATGTTATTATATCGGTTAAATAGCGGAAGTTAAGGAATACATCGGCATAATAATCGCTACGGCCATGCCGCCGACGACCAAGCCGAGGGTTAAGATTAAAATTGGCTCGATTATCGCCGGTAAATTATTCATAGTTTGATCAATTTCTCCTTCATAAAACTCGGCTAATTCTTCAAGCACATAATCAAGTTCTCCGGTTTCCTCGCCGACCGCGATCATCTGGACGATTACCGGCGGAAAGAGTTTTGGATAATTGCCGACGACTTCGCTGATGGTGCCGCCCTTTTTAATTTTATCGCTCATGGTTAATAAGGCCTCGCGATAATGGGTATTGCCTAAAACTTGCGCGGTAATTTGAAAGCTTTTAATAATCATGATGTCGGTTTTTAGGAGCGAACTTATAGTTCTGGCAAAGCGCGCCAAGTTTATTTTTTTTATAATCGTACCGAAAATCGGCAGTTTAAGGAGGACGGCGTGAAAAATATATTTGCCCTTGGCCGTGCTTATAAGTTGTTTGAAGATCAAGATAAAAACGACCGCGCCAATTATATAAAGCGCGCCGTGAGCGACCAAGCTGTCGGAAAATTTAATCAAGATTTTTGTCGGTAAGGGCAGTTCGGCGTTAAAATCTTTAAACATGCCGGTAATCTTCGGCACCACCGCGACCATCATAAAAATTCCGATGCCGCACATGGCGATTAAGATGACAATCGGATAAGTCAGGGCGCCTTTTACTTTCGAAACCAGTTCGTGATTTTTTTTAAATTGAACATAGAGTTTTTTTAAAACTTCTTCGAGCTTTCCGGAAATTTCACCCGACTCGACCATATTGACGAACAGTTGGCCGAAGATTTTTTCATGGGGCCTTAAACTTTCGGTAAAGCTTGTGCCCTTTTCAACGTTTTTTGAGATTTCATTTATTACGCCGGAGAATCTTTTATTCTTGGTTTGTTTAGCCAGGGTTTTCAGGGCGATCGATAAGGAGATGCCGGCTTTAAGCATGATTCCCAGATATTGAACGAAAAATAATTTTTCAGAAATCGGTATGGTGGTAAATCTTTTGAACCAAAGGCCGACTTTATTGATTTTATCTTTATTTTGGTCGGACTCCTCCGTCGCGGTTGTTTTCGCGTCGGTTTCTTTTTGCTTTTCGTTTTGACTAGGTAAGTTTATTGGCATACTTTTATTTAAATTCTAAATTAAAAATCCTAAACTCTAAACAAATACAAAATTCTAATGTTCAAAATTCAAAACGAATAATTATTTTAGTAATTTGGATTTTGGTTATTAGAATTTGTTTAGGATTTAGATATTAGAGTTTAGTTTTTTGCCTTTTTACTCCTTAGTTACTCTCATAATTTCTTCGATGGTTGTTATACCGTTTTTGGCTTTAATAAAGCCATCCTCAATTATGGTCAGCATACCCTGTTTTTCCGCTTGTTTTTTTAGTTCCGCCGGAGCGGCTTTTCTTAAAATCAGTTCGGACATCTCATCGGTAACTTCCAGAGTTTCATAAATGCCCATTCTGCCCTTATAGCCGGAGCCGGAGCATTGCTTGCAGCCTTTGCCGCGGTAAAAAAGCAAGGATTCAATGCCGCGGCTGGCGTCGTTGATAATTTTTCTTTTTTCCAGGGTTTGCATAATATTTTCTAAGTCAAGTTGTTTTTTTAATTCTTCAATTATCTGCTTGTCTAATTTATAGCTTTGAATGCAATTAGGGCAGATTTTTCTAACTAACCTTTGAGCGATAATTAAGTTGGTAGTAGAAGCCACTAAAAAGGCCGGCACGCCCATATCGGATAGTCTCGGCAGGGTGGTCACGGCGTCGTTAGTGTGTAAAGAGGACAGCACTAAGTGGCCGGTCATGGCGGCGTGAATGGCGATTTCCGCGGTTTCTTGATCGCGGATTTCTCCGACCATAATTATGTTCGGATCTTGCCTTAAAAAAGCCCTTAATCCGGAAGCGAAAGTATAGCCGATTTTCGGGTTGACCTGCGACTGGTTAACATGGGGCATGCGGTATTCAATCGGATCTTCGATGGTAAGAATGTTAACCTCCGGAGTGTTTAAAATATTCATCACGGTATAGAGCGTGGTGGTTTTTCCCGAGCCGGTCGGTCCGGTGACTAAAGTCATGCCATGCGGTTTAGAGATATTTCTTTTGATGGTTTCCAGGGCGGAAGGCTGGAGTCCGAGCTGCTCCAGAGTTAATACTTGAGCTTTTTCATTTAATAAGCGCATGACGATTTTTTCACCGTCGAAGGTTGGGATAATGGAAACTCTGAAAGAAACTTTATAGTCTTTAGCGCTTATTTTAAAGCGTCCGTCCTGGGGCAGGCGATGCTCATCAACTTTTAAATTGGCCAGAATTTTAATTCTGGCGATTATTCCCGGTTGGACATTTTTCGGCAGGGTCATGACGGTTTTTAAAATTCCGTCAATGCGGTAGCGGGCCAGAATATCTTTTTCTTCCGGCTCAATATGAATATCGCTGGCGCCTTCGAAAACCGCGTACTCTAAAAAAGTATCAACGATTCTGACGATTGGCAGGTTTTCCGCCAGTTTTTTTAAATCAGTGTCGTTCGGGTCAAGATTTTCGCTGGCTAATTCCTCAAATTCGGCTTTTAAATTTTTATGGTATTGTTTTAAAGCTTCATCAAAGCTTTTTGGAGTAGTTAAATATATTCTTGGCAGAAGATTGGTTTTTTTCTTTATAAATTCAAAAATTTCAATATTTTCCGGATCAAGACAAGCGATTTTTATTTCTTTATCATCGGCGGAGAAGGCGATTATCTGTTGGGTTCCCGCAATCGGCTCGGGGATGCTTAAGAGTACGTCTTTTCTTATAATTTGGTCTTTTAAATTGATGAATGGCACTTTAAAATAACCGGCCGCGCTTTCGTATAAGGCGTCGGAGGCGATAATTTTTTTTTCAACCAGGTAGTTTTCTATGTCTTTTCCCAGCCTTTCCGCCTCTTTAATTAATTTTTCGAATTCCGTCGGCGGCATTATATCGGCTCTTTTTAAGATTTTTTTTAATTGTTCGTTGGATAGCATGGGATGATAAAGTAAGAAGTTAGAAGTAAATTGATTATTTATATTATACCATAAATTATGTTTTTATGGAAAGGTAGTGTCTCGCAACTCGTAACTCGTAACCCATAACTCAAAATGCGATATTAAAGAGTTACGAGCTATGAGATGTGAGTTGTGAGAAAAAAGGTTGCGAATTATGATATAAATATGGTAAATTATAGAGATGGTAATTGATTGGTATAAATTATTGAATCATTTTCACCTTGGCCGGGCTAAGCTGGCCGAAGTCGCTTGGTATCTAATCGGCTTTGTTTATGTGCAAATTTATCTTTTATCTTTATTAAGTTTAAACGCGATTAATTGGTTTTTAGCTTATTATGTTAATAAAAATGTCAGTCAGAGCTTAGTAGTCTTGCATTATAATGTAAATTTAGGCGTGGATTTAATCGGTAATGTCAGGGATATCTACGTCATTCCTACTCTGGGTCTAGCTTTTATTGTGATTAATTTACTTTTATTATTAAATATTTATCGCCGAAACCGATTTTTGATCCATTTATTATTTGGTTTTTCTTTATTGATTAATTTATTTTTAATTGCCAGCACAATCTCCATATATTTGATTAATTTTAGGTAATTTATGTTTGATTTTTACATCATTAAAATTTTGCTTCTAACCGCCTCGGCTTTTATTTTTGCTATTCTTTGGACGCCGCTTTTAACCCATTATCTTTATAAATATAAAATGGGCAAGCAGATCAGGAATAACGGCAGTACGCCGGTTTATACAAAAATGCATGCTCATAAGGGCGGTACGCCGACTATGGGCGGGATTTTAGTTTGGCTGACAGTTTTAATTTTTGCTCTGGTGTTTTATTATTTGGGTAAGTTTTTACCTTGGGAAATTTTTAAACAGCTTAATTTTTTATCAAGAAGCCAGACCCTCTTGCCTTTGGGCGCTTTAATCGCCACGGCTTTAATCGGTTTGTTTGATGATTGGCTGGATGTCAAGGGTAAAGGAATTTTGGGCGGCGGCGGTTTAAGGGTTAAGCATCGTTTGTTAATTTATACGGTAATTGCCGCTGTTGGCGCTTGGTGGTTTTATTTTAAATTGGACTGGGATGTTTTCCATGTGCCATTTCTCGGCGATTGGCAATTGGGCTGGCCGTATATTTTAATTTTTATTTTTGTCTTGGTATCCACGGCTTTTTCGGTCAATGAGACTGATGGCCTGGACGGTTTGGCCGGCGGAGTGCTTTTGATTTGTTTTGCCTCTTTCGGCGTGATCGCTTTTTCCACCGGCAAATATGATCTAGCCACTTTCTGCGGCGTGATCGCCGGAGCGCTTTTAGCTTTTTTATGGTTTAATATAGCGCCGGCGCGTTTTATAATGGGTGATACCGGCGCCATGAGTTTAGGCATAACCTTGGGTGTTATTGCTATGTTAACTAACTCGGCGTTGATTCTACCGATTATCGGCCTGGTTTTTGTGATTGAATCAATCTCCGTGATTTTGCAACTTTCATCTAAAAAAATCAGAGGCAAGAAAATCTTTATTTCTTCGCCAATTCATCACCACTTTGAAGCTATGGGTTGGCCGGAAACGAAAATTGTTATGCGTTTTTGGGTCATCGCCGGTATTAGCGCGGCCATCGGCCTGGTGATATTTTTGCTCGATAAGACGATGTAAATACAAATTTTTAATTTTCAATTCTCAATTTTCAATGAATGATCAATTCATTAATTTTCAATTGAAAATTGAGAATTGAAAATTAAAAATTATTTTGTTATGTCTTCACTTTTTGCCTGGTTCCATAAAATAATATCTTCAAGCAACAAGCATGATGAAGCCGATAAAGGCCTGCTCATTATTGTCGGAGCAATTTTGGTTTTCGGTCTTATCATGCTGGCCAGCGCTTCTTCAATTATTTCTTATAACACCTACCATCAGGATAGCTATTTTATTTTGAAACATCAGCTTTTTGGTTTAATTTTAGGTCTCGGTTTTTTTTGGTTTTTTTCCAAAGTTGATTATCAAATTTGGCGCAAATACGCTTTATGGATGCTAGTCGCTTCGATCGGCTTGTTGCTGCTGGTTTTTATTCCCGGGCTCGCCGGCACCTGGGGGACGTCCAAAAGCTGGATAAATGTTTTTGGTTTTTCTTTGCAGCCGTCCGAATTCGTAAAAATTACCTTCTTGCTTTATTTAGCCGCTTGGCTGGAAGGCAGGAAAAAACAGCTAGCCGAAGTGTCGCGCGGCATCGGGCCGTTTATGGTTATTTTAGGAGCGATCGCGCTTTTAATGATATTGCAGCCGGATATGGGCACTCTAACAATTATCGCTTTGGCGTCGTTCATCGTTTATTTTATCGGCGGCGGCAGCGTAAAACATTTGGTGGCTTTAGTTTTATTAGGGCTAACGGCTTTAGTTATTATGGTGAATATTTATCCTTATCAGGCTAACCGATTTAAGTGCATGATGGATCCGTCTTTTTCTAAAAAGGAAATTTGCTATCAGATCAATCAATCTTTAATCGCGGTTGGTTCGGGTGGTTGGTTCGGCCGGGGTTTAGGCGCCTCCAGGCAAAAGTTTTCGTATTTGCCTCAAGCGCAGAACGACGCGATTTTTCCGATTATCAGCGAGGAGATCGGCTTTATTTTTTCCGTGGGTTTAATTTTATTATATTTAGCCCTGTTTCTTAAGGGCGTGGCCATCGCTAAAAAAGCGCCGGATGATTTCGGCAAGATTTTAGCTGTCGGCATAGTCAGCTGGATTACTTTGCAGGCCTTGATAAATATCGGCGGTATGGTTAATATTATGCCCATGACTGGCGTGCCTTTGCCGATGATTAGTTATGGCGGTTCAGCCATGATAGCGGCTCTGGCCTCTATCGGGATATTAGCTAATATTAGCAAGCAGGGGAAATAGAATTATGAATAATGAAT
Source organism: bacterium (assembly GCA_030650415.1). Lineage (GTDB taxonomy): Bacteria > Patescibacteriota > Patescibacteriia > Patescibacteriales > GWC2-42-12 > GWC2-42-12. The sequence goes on from JAUSEG010000017.1 coordinate 61,127, forward strand.
CATGGATTATGATCAATAAGAACTAATTGTTATTGCGGACGCTGTTATTGCCCCCTTTAACAAAGGGGGTTAGGGGGATTTATTTTTTTGTCATGCCGGACTTGATCCGGCATCCAGGAGGTAGTCGAAATAATTTCGGTTTATCAATTTTTATATGGTTAGAAACGTTGCCGTAATAATTCTCTACGAAAAAAATAAAAAAATTTTACTTCAGCATAGAGCCGAAAATGCTAAAAGATTACCAGGATATTGGGGATTCTTTGGCGGCGGCGTAGAAGCGGGCGAAACGCCTGAGCAGGCGGTGCGCCGAGAAACCAGAGAAGAATTAAATTATGAGTTGGAGAATCCAAAGCTGGTTATGACGCAGAAATTTACTTATAAAGGCGATGAAAATACCCAGTATGTGTTTATGGAAGAGTACGATAAAAATAAAAAATTGACGCTGGGCGAAGGGCAAGGCATGAAGTGGTATGACCTCGCGGAATTAGGCGAATTAAAGATTATAGATCATGACGCGAAAGTTTTAAAATATATTAAGGGCAAATATTAAAGAATAAATTATATGGCTAAAAAAATTAAATCAATTCATCCGGGTGAAATATTAAATGAAGAATTTTTAGTTTCTTTTAAGATCAGTCAATATCGTTTAGCTAAAGATATCGGGGTCGCTCCGCGCCGAATTAATGAAATCGTGCACGGTTCACGCGCCATCTCTGCGGACACCGCTCTCCGTTTAGGCAAATATTTTAATATTTCTCCTCAGTTTTGGCTTAACCTGCAATCGCGTTTTGACTTAGAAACAGAAGCGGAAGAGCTGGTTTACACGTTAAAAAACGAAGTAAAAATATTTAATAATTGCGTAACAGCTTAAAATATAAAGCAAGATGAATTTTGAAAAAAATTATAAAATACTTTTTACCGGCGGAGGCACAGGCGGATCAGTGGCGCCGCTCTTGGCTGTGGCCGAGGAGTTGAATAATCCCCCTAACCCCCTTTATCAAGGGGGAAAAAATAAAACCCCCTCTAGCTCCCCCTTGTCAGGGGGAGAATACGAATTTCTCTGGCTGGGCACGAAGTTCGGGCCGGAGCGAGAGATGGTTGCTTCGGCGAGCTCCCCTCGGCCTGAGCTCGGGACGAAGGCAGCACAGGGGGCCGGAATAAAATTTAGAGCGATTAACGGCGGAAAATGGCGACGGTATTTTTCTTTTAAAAATTTGCTGGATGTCGTAAAAATTAAATTAGGTTTCTGGCAAGCCTTTTTTATAATGTTAAAATGGCGGCCCGATCTGGTGATAAGCGCGGGCAGTTTCGTGAGCGTGCCGGTAATTTGGGCGGCTTGGTTTTTGCGAGCGCCGATTTTAATTCATCAGCAGGACGCGATGCCCGGGCTGGCTAATAAGTTGATGGCGCCGCTGGCGCGCGCGGTGACGGTTACTTTTGAAAAATCTTTGGCTGATTATGGGAAAAAAGCGGTTTGGACCGGCAATCCGGTAAGAAATCAATTAAAAATTACAAATTACAAATTACGAATTAAAAATTTTAAAATTCAAGATGGTTTGCCAGTTTTATTGGTGTTAGGCGGGGGTACCGGAGCGATGGCAATTAATAAATTAGTGGAAGAGAGTTTAAGTGAATTGACCAAATTTTGCCAAATTATACATGTTACAGGCAAGAATAAAAATTCCAGTGTCATTCTGGAGCCGAAGGCGATAGAATCCCATGGCTTAGAGTTGAAACAAGGAGATCCTATCGCTTCGCTGGCGCTACGCTCCAGGATGACAAACTATTTCGCTTTTGAATTTTTAGACGCGGAACGAATCGCTGGGGCGTTTAAACTGGCTGATGTAGTGGTAACGCGCGCCGGCCTGGGGTTTTTAACCGAATTATCATTTTTAAGTAAACCAGCCATAATTATTCCACTACCCGATTCACACCAGGAAGCCAACGCCGAGATGTTTAAAGAAGCGGCCATTGTTTTAGAGCAAAAAGATTTAAACGCTGAAAAATTTGTCGGCGAAATAAAAAATTTAATTGGCGATAAAGAATTGCAAAAGGAGTTAGGCGAAAAAATCGGGCGAGTGATGAAGCCGGGAGCTAATGAGGCGATGGTGAAGATAATTTTGGAGTTATTGAAATAAATTATATGGATATAAAATCAGTTGTTTGGAAAGAAGGCAAACATTATGTTTCGCAATGTTTAGAAGTTGATGTTTCGAGCTTCGGTGAAACCAAAAAAGAAGCTTTAACCATGTTGCAAGAGGCATTAGAATTATATTTTGAAGATACTCCGGTTTCTAAAAAAATTTAAGAAAATTTTAAATATTAAAAAATAATATTATGGATAAAAATATTTTTGGCAATAAAATAAAATGGATTTGGACCATGAGAAAGTTAAATACGCCCTTATCGGTTTCCTCTTATCCCAAGGGCATAAAAATGGGTCAGGACTCTTTTAAGTACCCTCTGCGTTTAAGCGCGACTTGGTATGACTACGGCGACATTTATTTTGACGAGGAGGAGATGAATTTAATCCGTGAATTTTTGAAATATAAAATAAAAAATGACCCGGCTTATCCTAATAAAATCGCCGAACAAATTTTTTCTTTGTCAAGAAGGATTGACCGATATGATGCCGGAGAGGTTGATAACAAAAATCTCAAACAGCTCATCGCTTTATTTAAAAACAGCGAAGAGTTATTTTTAAAAATGATTGGCTTTATGAGCTATCGCGGTTCGGTGCAAATGAGCGAGGTTTTAAGAGAGCAAATAGAGATGGTTTTAAAATACAAGCTTGCCGAAAGCAAGCCATTGAATTTATTCCAAATTTATTTAGAACGGCTTTCTTATCCTCTTTATAAAAGCGTGGTAGCCGAAGAGAAAAAATTTGTTTTGCGATTGGCAAAAGGCTTTAAAAGAATCTCTGAACAGGGGCGGGAGAAAAGAATAAATTTATATTTGGAAAAATTTGAGTGGCTCTCTTACCATTGGTTCGTTGGAATATCACCGAGTAAAACGCAAATAAAAGATAAGCTTAACAGGTTATCTTTAAATGTTGATCGGGAATTAACAAAAATTAAAATTGAACAGAAGAAAAACGAGGGCGAGGTGAAAAAAATTGTTAAAGAACTGAAATTTAGTTCAGCGGAAAAACTTTTGCTTAAACAATACAGAAGCTGGCTGTTTTTACGGACTTATGTAAAAGACAACCTTAATAAAATGGCTTTTAAGTCATTGCCGATCCTCTATGCCATTGCCGAGCAAAAACAAATTGAGCCTAAATTAATTCCTTTTTTGACATCAGAAGAAATTTATAATATTGAAAGTCTCGCAGCCAAGGAAATTAATAAATTAATCAATGAACGAAAAAATGGTTTTAGCGCCGGGATTATTGAAAATAAATTTAGTTTCCGAGCATTTAATAAAATGGCGGCACTCGAGAAAAACATAGATGAAACTAAAATTAAAGGATCAATCGCTTTTAAGGGTATAGTTCAAGGCATTGTAAAAGTTATTATGTCGCCCAAAGAACAAGGTGAACTTAAAAAAGGTGAAATTTTAGTTACTTCTATGACCACTCCGGATTTACTGCCGGCTATGGAACGAGCGATCGCTTTTGTTACTGACGAGGGTGGTATTACTTGCCATGCCGCAATTGTAGCGCGAGAAATGAAAAAGCCTTGCATAATTGGAACTAAGACAGCAACAAAAATTTTAAGAAATGGAGATCTTGTGGAAGTTGACGCGATAAATGGTTATGTAAATATAATTAAACGAAATGATGAATAAATCATATGAACCTAAAATCAAAAATTAGGGAAATACCGAATTGGCCAAAGCCGGGGATTAATTTTAAAGATATTACCACGTTGTTAGAAGATAAAGCGGCTTTTAAAGAGGCGGTGGATAAGCTAGCCGCTCCATTTTTAGGACAAAAAATTGATAAAGTGGTGGGTATTGACGCGCGCGGTTTTCTTTTGGCCGCTCCGGTCGCTTATAAATTAAATACCGGCTTGGCGGTTGTCCGAAAAAAGGGTAAACTGCCATTTCGTTCTATAAAGCAAGATTATACATTAGAATATGCCAGCAACACGGTTGAGATGCATGAAGACGCTATAAAGCCGGGCGAGAATGTGGTCTTGATTGACGACCTTTGCGCGACCGGCGGCACGGCTCTAGCGGCCTGCGATTTAATAAAAAGGCTGGGCGGAAAGATTATCGGCGTGAGTTTTTTAATTGATTTGCCGTTTTTAGGCGGATCCAAAAAAATTAAAGAGCGCGGGATTGAAGTGCGAAGTTTAGTTGAATATGATAAGGAATAAATTATTTGTTTGTCATTGCGGGTTTGACCTCGTCATCGCTACGCGAGATCTGGCGAAGCCACGACAATCCATGAGGTAGCCGTAAGTAAGTGAATTTAATATAATATTTACAAAATAATCGTTCGTGACATTTAATTCTGGATTCCGGCTCGTAGGCCGGAATGACAGATAAGGAGATTGCTTCGCCACCCTGATTACAAGGGTGGCTCGCAATGACATAATAAAAATATGAATAAAATTAAAATCGCCATTATCGGGGGGAGCGGGCTTGATGACCCGGGCATTTTAAAAAATGCCAAAGCAGTTAATATCTCTACGCCTTTCGGCGCTTCGGCCTCGCCGTTAATTTGCGGGCGGATTGGCGACATTGAGGTAGTGGTGTTGGCTCGCCATGGCCAGAATCATACTTTTATGCCGACCAAGGTGCCGTATCGGGCTAACGTTTGGGCTTTAAAAGAAGCCGGCTGCACGCATATTATCGCCACCACGGCCTGCGGTTCTTTAAAGGAAGAAATTAAACCGCGCGATTTAATATTTTTAGATCAGTTTATTGATTTTACAAAACATCGCAATCTAACATTTTTTGAAGATAAGGTGGTGCATACGGCCATGGCTGATCCATTTTGTCCGAGCTTAAGAGAAATTTTAATTAGAACCGCCAAAGAATTAAAATTATCTTGTCATGAAAAAGGAACTATTATAACTATCGAAGGCCCGAGATTTTCCACGCGCGCCGAAAGCCGTTATTTTAAAAGCATGAACGCGGACGTAATCAATATGTCAACTGTGCCGGAAGTAATTTTGGCGCGCGAGCTGGGTATTTGCTATGCCAGCGTGGCCATGGCTACCGATTATGACGCTTGGCGGGAAGGCGAAGAAGCGGTTACCTGGAAAATGGTTATGCAGGTTATGAAAGACAACGCCAATAATGTCGTGAATATTTTATTAAAGGCGATTCCGAAAATCGCCGCTGAATTGGCCGATGAAGAGTGCGAGCATTGCGGAGTGAAATAAATATGGATTTATCTAAAATCAAAAAAATTTATATGATCGGGATTAAGGGCGTGGGCATGACTATGCTCGCTCAGTATTTGCGCGGACAGGGAATGGAGATTTCCGGTTCGGATGGACCGGAAAAGTATATGACCGACGCGGTTCTGGAAGGCTGTGGCATCAAAGTAATTGAGAAGTTTGAGGTTAATAATCTGCCTAAGGACGCTGATTTGATAATTTATTCCACCGCCTATTCTCCGGAAACGAATCTCGAGGTGGCCGCGGCTTTAAAAGGAAGAATCAAAGTTATGACTTATGCCGAGGCCTTAGGGGAAGTGTTTAACCAAAAATACGGCATCGCCGTGGTCGGTTCGCACGGTAAAACCACGATTACGGCCTGGCTGGGATATGTCCTAAATAAGTCCGGACTTGAGCCGAGCGTGATGGTTGGCGCCAGCGTACCACAGTTTAACGGCTGTTCGCTCGCGAGCAAATCGGATTATTTAATTATTGAAGCGGATGAGTACCAGAATAAATTGCAGTATTACCGGCCCAGAGCCGTACTTTTAAATAATATTGATTACGATCATCCCGATTTTTTTCTCACCCGGGCTGATTATGAAAACGCTTACATAGAATTTATTAAAAAGATTCCGGCCAAGGGTTTTTTAGTGGCGAATTTCGACGATCCCTTAATTAGAAAAATTGCGCAAGTTAATTGCAAGGGCAAAGTCATAACTTACGCTATAGACGAAGCGGCGGATTATGTCGCTTATGATATTAAAACCGATAATGGCAAGCAGTATTTTAAAGTTAAGCTTGGAGTGGAAGATGAGTTGGAAGATGAAAAATCCCCCCCACCCCCCTTTGTCAAGGGGGGAGATAAATTGGGCGACTTTTCAATTCAACTTTCCGGCCGACACAATATACTGAACGCTTTGGCCGTTATCGTAACTTGCGTTGAATTAAATGTTGAGTTATTTAAAATAAGAAAATATTTGGAAGAATTTTCCGGCACGGCCAGAAGAATGGAATTGAAAGGTGAGTTCAGGGGCGCCGCTATAATTGACGACTACGCGCATCATCCCACGGAAATTAAAGCCACAGTTGAAGCGGTACGGCAGAAATATGGCCGAAGGAAATTAATTGTGGCATTTCACCCCCATACTTTTAGCCGCACTCGGGCGCTTTTCGACGACTTTGTAAAAAGTTTTGCCGGAGCCGACGAATTAATCGTTTTGGACATCTACGGTTCGGCTCGCGAAAAACCGGGCGGAGCGCATAGCCGAGAGCTGGTTGATAAAATTGTCGCAAGAAATAAAGAATTAGAATCCAAGCAAACCGTAAAATATATTCCGACTCTGAAAGAATGCGAAGAATATTTAAGGGAACATGTCGAGAGAAATGACGTAGTAGTATTAATGGGCGCCGGTGATATATTCAGAGTGGGGGAAGATTTGGTAAAAAAGTAAAACTTTTATTGTCATTGCGAGCGATCCGCCTACTGGCGGAGAGCGCGGCAATCTCACGAACTCCATAACAATCATAATACAATAGTGGCGATATTTAGCAAAATTTAGATATATGTGAGATTGCTTCGTCGTCCCCCACCAAACCTTGGTGGGGGACTCCTCGCAACGACAAGATAAAAAATAAATGCCGGAAAAAAATTCAAGCCAAAAATTAAATAGGCAGCCGATTAATATGCGTCAGTTTTGGTCGAGGCTATGGCGGTTGATCTCGGCTTCGCAGCTGCAAATAAAGCATTTGTTTGTTTTGATATTGGCGGCTGAAAGTTTTCAGTTCGTCGGCCCCTATTTGCTTAAAAGAATTATTGACTTGGTGGCGGCTTTTAAAGTTGAAAATATCAAGAATATAATAATTTTAATTATTTTCATACTCTTAGTTGATTTAATTGCCAATTTAATAGATTATTTTAGCGATAAAAGAATTTATAAAATTACCATAGCGGCGGAAAAATATTTATCGATTAATGCTCAAAGAAAAATGGTTGATTTGGGCTTGGGCTATCACGAGAAAGAAAATACCGGCAATAAGATTTTTAAAATTCAGAGGGGTATCGATAAAATTATCGACTTAATGGAAAATTTTTTCTGGGAGGTGGGGCCGACGATTATCCAAACAATTTTAACCGCTTTTATTTTATATATCGTGGATTGGCGCTTCGGTTTAATATTTACTTTATTTGTCCCAATTTTCGTGTATTTAACAGCTAAGTTAAATAATGAAAGAGCTCCTTTAAGAATGCGCCGCCACGATATGTATGAAGAAGCGGCCGGTAAAATGGCTCAGGCCATAATTAACATCAATACCGTCAAATCATTTGTTCAGGAGGACCGAGAGGTCGGCGAGTTCAAAAAAATAAAGGATAATACCGAGAAAATCGCTTTGCTGGAATTTTTTAAGCTGTTGAATTTTAATTACGGAAGAACGGCGGTCATAACTGTCGGGCGGGTTTCAGTTATGTTATTTGGCGTTTATTTGGTTTGGATCGGTAATATTACTATCGGCAGTTTTGTTTTTATCATAACCATCTCGGAAAAGGCCTTGATTTCTTTATTTAGAATCTCCCGGCTTTACGATAAGATTATGGATTCTAGCGAAGCGATTGATCGGCTGTATCAGCTGGAAAGCCAGAGCTTGGACATAGAAAATCCGGTTAACGGCCTGGCGGTTAAGGCTATCGCCGGTCAAATTGAGTTTAAGGATGTTAGCTTCGCCTACAAAGATAGCAGCCTCAAGGCTTTGGATAAGGTAAATTTTAAAATTAATTCGGGTTGCACTACGGCCTTAGTCGGTCCGTCCGGCGGAGGAAAAACTACCGTGGCGCGTTTAATCTATCGCCACTACGATCCGACCGGCGGACAAATTTTATTGGATAATCAGGATTTAAGAAACTATAACATCTATAATTTTCGCAAATTTTTAGCAATTGTGCCCCAAGAAGTGGAAATTTTTAACGAGAGCGTTAGAGATAACATTTCCTACGCCAGTCCGGCGGTAAGCATAAAAGCGGTAATCGCGGCCGCTAAGATTGCCAATGCCGAAGAATTTATTGATAGATTAAAAAGCGGTTATAAAACTTTAGTCGGCGAGCGCGGCATTAAACTTTCCGGCGGCCAGAGACAGCGGCTAGGCATCGCCCGCGCCATCTTAGCCAATCCGCGAATTTTAATTTTTGACGAAGCCACCTCGAATCTTGATTCATACAGCGAAAAATTAATTCAGGAAGCTTTGGAAAGAATCAGTAAGGATCGAACGGTAGTTATTATCGCCCATCGGTTAAGCACGATTAGAAGGGCCGACAAAATTGTTGTTCTGGAAGACGGCCGGGTGGCCGAGCAGGGAAGCCATCTGGAATTGGCCAAGATAGATGGCGGGTTGTACCGGGAATTACTAAAATTACAGCGCCTGGGAGATGTTGATTAAGAAATCTCGTATCTCGTAACTCGCAACCCGCAGCTCAAACTCGCAGCCCATAACTTTTTTAGCTTTATATTTTGAGTTGTGAGCTATGAGCTATGGGTTGTGAGATTCTAATATATGATAGCCAAAATTATCGCCAATATTTTATTTATTATTATGCTCGCGATCGCGCAAATCTCTTTTATCAGCGGTTTGCCCGGGGTGTTCGCCGATTTGAATCTGGTTTTAGTGATTTTAATTTTTATTTTGGGTTTCACGAGTTTTAATTTTGCCGCCTGGTGGTCGCTGGGCATCGGTTTTATGCTGGAAGTTTTTTTCTTTTTGCCATTCGGCGCCTATCTCGTCAGCTTGTCTCTGACTATTATTATCGCCAATTTTTTATTGAATTATTTTTTCACCAACCGTTCGCTTTATTCGTTTATGGCTTTAGTCGCTTTATCTACTATTTTTTACGAGTTGATAATTAATTCCATATCTTTGATATTTTTTGAAAATAATAAATATTTCTTTTTGGTTGACGCTCATTTTTGGATTTTAACTTTAAAGCAAATCGGTTTGAATTTATTATTTACCGTTTTTATTTATTATATATTACACACCTTTGGCAGAAATTTAAGGCCGGTATTTCTAATAAGGAATAAAAAATATTAAGTTTATTTATAATAAAAAAGGCGTCTCATCTGAAACGCCTTGAGCAATCGTTTAACTTAGATTATCGCTTAAGTTGTTTGTACATTTGCTCAATTGAAAGATCTGATTCTGTTTTTCCATCAAACAGAATGACAGTATCTTTATTGGGCATAGTAAAGCGAAGTTGGATACGGTTAAATTCCATTGCTTCAGCCGCTATTCCGTCTACGAAAATTTTCCCTCCTTTGTTTACCAGTGTTACTTGTTTTACTTTTGGCGTCCAGGCACCACACCACATTTCCGCGTTTGCTGTAATCACGACTATCCTCCCTTCTTTTAGCTAATTATTTTTGTTTGTTGGCTTTATATTATCAATGTATTTTTAAGTTGTCAATGGTATAAATTTTGATAAACCCCATGCGTTATTTGTAATATTTATAGCTAATTCGTAGATTTGTGTAAAATTTATGATTTTACTAAAAAAACAATTTAAAAGAAGCGATCCTTTCGTTATTCAGGAGGGCAGTATCCGGTCTGGTAAATTAAAAAGGGATCAAGGCGCGTTTGAATTGGTTGAGTCCCAATCTTCATATTCGGGCAGAAAAGAAACCATCGGCCGGAGTTTTGACGTCAATAAAATTTATAAAATAAATATAGTTTTGTTATTGTTTTTTTTCTTTATTCTCGGCCGAGCCGGCTGGCTGCAAATCGCTAAAGGCGGTTATTATTACGATTTAGCCGAAGGCAATCGCATCAGAGTCGAGAGAATGGAAGCGAAGAGAGGTGTAATTTATGATCGATTAGGCCGGCCCTTGGTTAGGAATTCAGCCAATTTTTTATTATATTTTACGCCGGCTGATTTGCCTAAGGATAAAATTGAGCAAAAAAAGATTATTCAGAAAGTCAGCGAATATTTAGGCGATATCAAGCCGGAGGCAATCGCGGATTCTTTAAGTAAAATTAAAGTTAATTCGCTAGAATCCTATCAACCTTTATTTATCGCCGATAATATTGACTATGACCGAGCCATGGCGCTTTATTTAGCGGCCGATAATCTGCCGGGCGTAATTATAACCAATAAGACCAGGCGCGAATATAATTTATTCAGCCTGTCTTTATCTCATATTTTGGGTTATACGGGAAAAATCAATGACGCGGAATTAGTTAAATTCGGCGGCGGCTATCTGCCGATTGATTATATCGGTAAAACCGGGATTGAGAATTTTTGGGAGAACGAGATGAAAGGAACGAACGGAAAAAAGCAAATTGAAGTCGATGCTCTAGGTAAGGAAAAAAAGATTATAAACCAAGAGCCGGGTGAAGACGGGCATAATCTGGTTTTATCAATTGACATTGAACTGCAGAAAAAACTCGAAGAATCAATAATAAGTTCTTTAGAAAAGCTTCATTTAAATAAGGCTTGCGCTATCGCTTTAGACCCGAATAACGGCGAAGTCTTAGCCATGGTAAGTTTTCCTTCATACAACAATAACGACTTTGCTCATGGCCTGACGCAGGCCGAATATCAAAAAATTGCCGAGCATCCGGATCGGCCATTATTTAATCGCTGCGTTTCCGGCGAATATCCGTCCGGTTCGGTGATTAAGCCGGTGGTCGCGGTCGCGGCGCTTGAAGAAAAAATTATTAATGAAAATACCAGTTTTTTAAGTACCGGTGGAATAAAAATTGATCAATGGTTTTTTCCTGACTGGAAAGCGGGCGGGCACGGCTTAACTAATGTCAGGTCGGCCATTGCCAATTCGGTCAATACTTTTTTCTATTACATCGGCGGCGGCTACCAGGATTTTACCGGGCTCGGCCTTGATCGCATGGTGAAATATGAAAAATTATTCGGCCTGGACGCGCAATCCGGCATAGATCTAATAGGCGAAGCCGATGGTTTTTTACCGACTAAGGATTGGAAGCTTCAGACTAAGGATGAAAGATGGTATATCGGCGATACTTATCATGTGGCGATCGGGCAAGGCGATCTCTTAGTCACACCCTTGCAGGTGGCGGACTATACGGCGGTTTTCGCCAATGGCGGTTCTCTGTATCGTCCGCATTTAATTAAACAAATTTTAAACAGTCAGGATAAAATTATCGGCGAAGTGGATAATAAGCCGATTAGAAGTAATTTCGTAAGCGCTAAAAATATTGAAATCGTCAGGCAGGGTATGCGCCAAACCATAACCTCGGGTAGCGCGCAGAGCTTGCAAGCCGTTCCCGTTCCCGTAGCCGGCAAGACCGGCACGGCGCAGTGGTCGAGCGTAAAGCCGACTCATGCCTGGTTCACCGGCTTCGCGCCTTATGACAAGCCGGAAATTGTCATAACCATTTTAATCGAGCAGGGCGGGGAAGGCAGTACGACTGCCGTACCGATTGCTAAGGAAGTATTGAATTGGTATTTTAGCAGAAATCCTTAGCTCCTTCTTTCTTTATGGGTGAAGCAGGTTTTGTCTTAATAAATTTTTATGCTAAAATATAAGCATAAACATAAATAACAATGAATATGCTGGATAGCCTTATTTTGAACAAAAAATCCATAGAAAGTATTTATAAAACAATTAGCGAATACCACAAAAAACATTTAGTACAATTTGGAGTAAAATTGCCTAAACTTTATGCTTCTAAAAAGAAATTTACAAAAGACGCGCTAGTTTTAGTCTATTTAGCATACGATTACCCAAATACTAGAAAAGTTAGTAAAGAGGAACTTACTAAATTTGTCAGGAGCCATTATCCAAATACAAACGATGTTCAGCAAGCCAGACATTTGGGCGCGCAAGCTGGCTGGTGGATAGTCGCGGGCGGACGAGATAATATTGTTTTAAAAATAGAAAGAGGTTCATATCAGCTTTATACATTAGAGCAACCCTATCCTGGATTTAAAAAGGGACACAGGATCGCAGAAACTGATGACTGGGGCACTATAAAAGAAAAATATAATTATCGTTGCGCTACTTGCGGTTCGCAAGAAGGCAAGCCGCACTTTCATTGGCCAGCGACAAAAACGATTTTAGAGAAATCACATATGGATCCGAACAAACCGCTTGTTCCTGGAAACATTATTCCTCAATGCCAGAAATGCAACCGGGGCGACAGAAATAGATGGGTTTATGACGAAAAAGGCAGAGTTATAAAATTAGCAGATGGTAATTTTGTAAAAAATTTTGATAAAGAGGTAAAGAAAATAATTTATAGAATACTTTATAAAGAATTTAATGGAAAAAATCCAAATTTAAAAAAATGAAAAACAATAAATTTATAAACAATATAATTTGCGCTGACACTTTAGAATTTTTACCTCAAATCGAAAGTGATTCTATTGATGTTGTTCTGACTGATCCTCCATATTTTTTAGATAAGCTTGATAATAATTGGGATTATGAAGAAGTGTCAAATCAAAATAACCAATACACGATAAAATCACTTCCCGCCGGAATGAAATTTGACAGAGAACAAGGTAAAAGGTTTTATGCCTGGTATTTGAAAATTTCTTATGAAATTTTTAGAATTTTAAAACCAGGCGGTTTTTTCTTTTCATTTTCTAGTCCTAGGTTGTATCACAGGATGGCTTCCGCGATTGATGATGCCGGTTTTGAAATCAGAGATGCCTTTATGTGGCTATATACTCAAAATCAGGCCAAAGCGATGGGCGTTGATCACTTTATTAAAAAAATGGATATAGATGAGAAAGCAAAAGAAAAAATTAGAGAAAAATTGAATGGTTGGAAAACCCCACAAATTAAATCATGCTTTGAGCCAATCGCAATGGCGCAAAAACCAGCCGGTCAAACATATCTTAAAAATATGCTTGAACATGAAGTTGGATTGTTTAATACCAATTTCAGAATTGGCAACAATATGTACCCGGCGAATGTTTTTACGGTAGATGAAATAAATGAGTTGGTTGATAGAGCCTTTTTATTGCCGAAACCGACAAAAAAAGAAAAAGGAGATTACAATAACCACAAAACCGTTAAGCCCTTGGCTATTTGCGAGTATTTAATTAAATTATCGGCTTTTTCAAAAGACGCTGTTATATTAGATCCGTTTGTCGGTAGCGGGACAACCGCGGTGGCGGCCAAAAAGTTGGGTAAAAATTATATTGGCATTGACGCGAACGAAAAATATGTAAAAATTTCCGAGAGAAGATTAAAAGAATTAGATGAAAAATCTGGTTTATTTAAAAATGCAATGAATGTAGAAAAACAGGAAAAAATAAGTTTGCAAGCGCAACTGCAGATTGCCTAAAATTAGATATAAGATACAAAAAATATGAAAACGAAAAAAGGAGCGGATAATATTACTTTTTTTAGTCTGCCATCGCGCGATCAAAAAAAAGATTATTAAAGCCGCGGTTAAAGCGGCGAATAAAGACCAAAGTAATTTAGTAATGTAATACGAAAAATCTTGTTGTGGCTTAAAGCCGGCTCACGGTTGCAGATAATTAAAAAAGAATTTGTAAAAATACTAAAAAATAAGGCGTGAATAACGGCCTTATTTTTTTTGTTTTAAAATAAAAAAGACCCGCCAGAGGTCTTAGTGACATGGCGGGAAGCAGTTGGTCTGCTTAGTCCGTTGCGATCAGGCGAGTTGGCTGGCGAGCCACTCGATGGCCTCTTGACGCGTCGCGAAGACGTTGGCTTCAGGGAAGCGTTTTTTGAGCACCTTCAGCGTCTGGTTCATGGCCTTGAGCGGATGCCCGGTTATGCCCTCAGTGTCGAAGACGACCACCGTGCGATTGGACTTGTCGTAGAGGGCCATTGTGGCTTCAACCATTGAATAGGCCGAGAGCGGGTTGCCATCCTGTTTGGGATCGGCGATGTAGAAGACGAGATGGCTCGCCTCCGTCTTCGCCGCTTCTTCGCATCGCTGTGCCTCTTCGTTCCAGTCCTTGACGACCGGATTGAAAAGGGTTTCAGCCGACACGCCACGACCCACGAGGGATTCGATAAGACCGTCCCGCCAGTTGTTGTTCGCTGCCGTTCCATCCAGGAATACGAGCTTTTTGTTCATTTTGATTTTTTTGCTCTTCCTTTTCCCGTAGTACTTTGCCAGCGCCGCCTCGATGTCTTCACCGGACGCAACCTGCCAAGTAATTTCCGTATTCAGCAGATGCTCGAGCGAGTCCACGACGGCCAGGTCGGACGGATCCGCGATGGCGATGGTGAGCGCGTCGCCGTGTTTGTAAACGGGAACGACTCGATAGTTGCGGGCGATGTCCCTGCGGACGCTGGCGATGACCTCATCGTCAATCTTCATCTCACTCAGATTCACCACCTTCACGCCAAAGTGCGCCGCCAAGGCATGCATGATATTATCCTTCTGGATAATGTTATGGATTAGCATCCAATTCACGACCCCAACCCGACAATCACTCGCCGCCTCTCTGGCGGCCGCGACCTGTTTGGCGTTAACTAGGCCGAGATTTAGCAGCGAATCAATCAGATAATCTTTCCCTTCGCCTATAGACTGTTTTTTCATAGTTTTTTTGTTTTGTTTTACTCCGGCTTGTTTTTGCCGGATATTTTATTTAAGCATATTTTAAAATATTTGTCCAGCTTTTAGCACTCCCTTGACCCCGCATAACTCGCTACGCTCGTAAGCGGGGCAGGCAAGAGTGCTTTTTTTATATGTAAATTAGCACTCTTGACACGGGAGTGCTAATTAGTATAGAATGATAATATAGGAAATTAAATCCCCCTAACCCCCTTTGTTAAAGGGGGCAATTATATGGACAAACGGAAAGAATTAATTCTAAAAACCATTATTAAAGAATACATAAAAACCGCCGCGCCCATCGGATCGGAAGGTTTGGTTGAGAAATACAATTTGGACATTTCCTCGGCCACGGTCAGGAATGAAATGGCGGATTTAGAGGAAGCCGGCTTTATAGCGCAACCGCATACTTCGGCTGGCCGCATTCCAACCGAGAAAGCTTATAATTTCTACTTAGAAAATTTAAGTGAAAAGAAATTAAGCGATAGCGAGGAGAAAATTTTTAAAGAAGTTTTGATAAAAAAAGAAGAAATAAATTTTAAGCAAGCGGCAAAGCTCATGGCCAAGATTTCCGGCAACGCGATTTTTTGGGCCTTTCACAAACATAATTTATACTATACCGGAGTATCTAATTTATTGCATCAGCCGGAATTTTCCCAAGCCGATATGGTTTATGATATTTCAGGGTTGATTGATCGTCTGGACGAAATTATTAGTCAAATTTTTAACGACTTGAAATTCGGACCGCAAATTATGCTTGGGTCAAAAAATCCGTTCGGCGTTTATTGCAGTGTGGTGATCAGTAAATACCGGTTAGGCGACGATATCGGTTTAATCGGCGTTCTTGGTCCGATGCGGATGAATTATGAAAAGAATTTAGCCTTAGTGAAATTTATAAATGATATATTAAATGAAAAATAATAATATGGGGGAAGAAAAAGAAGTTAATAATTTCGGTTGTAAATACGCCATTTTTGGAGTAAGCGCGCTTATTTTTAATGAGGAAGGTAAGTTGTTCTTGGCTAAATCACCAAAATGGAAAAATTTATGGATGGTTCCGGGAGGCAAGGTTGAATTTGGCGAGAGTATGAGCGAAGCCTTAGAGCGCGAGGTTAAAGAAGAAACTGGTCTGTCCATAAAAGATATAAAATATTTGAACACTGTAGAATTAAACAGAACCGAAGAAAGACCAAATATGCACATGGTAGTTATGAGACATGTGACAAAGACTAGCGATAGCGAAGTGAAATTGAATGATGAACACAGTAAATTTGATTGGCGCGCGCCCGAAGATTGGCTTAAAGAGAAAGATATACATCCCAGTATAAAGGAGACGATTGAATATTATTTAAATGAGTTTTTGTCAAAAAATGATCATGAAGGCCTGTATAAGCGCGCTTTAGCCGATTACCAGAATTTATTAAAGCAGACGGCCAAGGAAAAAATGGAATTTGCCATGTTCGCCAATGAAATAATGCTAAGAGAAATTTTGCCGGTTTATGACCATTTAAAAATGGCCATAGAGCATCATAATGAAGAGTCTAAAGATGAATGGTTGGCCGGCGTTAAACATGTAGTTAAACAATTTAAAGACGTTTTGGAAAAAATTGGCGTAACGGAAATTAAAACCGCGGGCGAAAAATTCGACCATAATTCAATGGAAGCGATAAAGAATGAAGAGACGGCTGATGAAAAATTGGACGGCCAAGTGGCTAAACAAATGAAAGCCGGGTACAAGTTGAATGGTAAAGTTATAGAAGCGGCTAAAGTAGTAGTTTACAAAGTGAAGTAATTTTTAATTTTCAATTCTCAATTTTCAAACAATTTTCAATGACTTAATTTTCAATTAATCATTGAGAAATTGAAAATTAGAACATTGTTTGAAAATTAGAAATTAGAAATTAAAAATTGAACCTAAGCGAAATAATAATTAAATTTATTTCCGCGATTAATTCTGGCAGATAGAATTGACGCGGAAGAGGAAATTATATGCCAATAATTAAATGGACGCCATTCCTCGAACCGTTTGAGGATATGAATAAAATGTTTGAAGATTATATGCCAGCTCGCGGCGGGTTTACCGGCTTAGTGCCGGCCGTGGACGTTTATCAGGATAAGGATAAGGTCTATGTGGAAACGCAACTCGCGGGAATAGATCCGGAAAAAGTTGATATTTCGATTGAAAATGACGTTCTGATTATTAAGGGAGAAAACGAAAAGAAATCTGAGGTGGAAGATAAAAATTATTATCGGAAAGAAATCAGACGCGGCAGTTTTTACAGAAGCGTGCCTTTGCCGACCCATGTGATCGGCGAAAAGGCTTCGGCCGAAGCGGTGAACGGTATTCTGAAAATTTCCGTGCCGAAAGCGCCGGGAACGAAGCCGAAGACGATTAAAATTAAGACGGGGAAGAAATAATTTAAAATTTAATTAATAAATAAAATAATTTTTGGATTCTCGCCATCGCGGGAATGACAAAAGAAAAATAAATTAAAATAATTAATAAATAATTAAATTTGTCCTTGCCACGCGCCCCTGGATTGCGGGTCAAGCCCGCAATGACAATTAATACGGTCGCTGGCAATGATAGTAAAAAATATTATGTCAAAAATTTTAGGAATTGATTTGGGGACCACTAATTCGGCCATGGCCATTATTGAAGGCGGACAGCCGAAAATTATTGAAAACGTTGAAGGCGCGAGAACCACGCCGTCTATCGTCGCGATTACGAAGAATGGCGAACGGTTGGTGGGGATGTCGGCTAAACGCCAGGGCGTAACCAATCCGGAAAATACGATATTCTCTATAAAACGCTTAATCGGCCGAAGCTTTGAAGATGAAGAAGTGCAACGCGATTTAAAGGCCATGCCGTATAAGATTATTAAAGCTAACGGCGGGGTTAAAGTATTGATTAGCGGCAAAGAATACACGCCGCAGGAAGTTTCGGCCATGATATTATCCAAGTTAAAAGCCGACGCTGAAGCGAAGATCGGCGAGAAAATTACCGAAGCGATTATTACCGTGCCGGCCTATTTTAATGACGCGCAAAGGCAGGCGACTAAGGACGCGGGTAAGATCGCCGGGCTTGATGTGAAACGGATAATTAACGAACCGACGGCCGCGGCCTTGGCTTATGGCTTTGAAAAGAAAAAAGGCCAGCAAATCGCGGTTTACGACCTGGGCGGCGGAACTTTTGATATTTCCATTCTGGATGTGAGCTCCGATACGGTAGAAGTTAAATCAACCAACGGCGACACGCACTTGGGCGGTGATGATTTTGACCAAAGAATAATTAAATGGATTATAGAACAATTTAAGAAAGATCAGGGCGCGGACTTATCTAAAGATCCCTTATCTTTACAAAGAATAAAAGAAGCGGCCGAGAAAGCCAAGATTGAACTTTCCACCATGCCGGAAACCGAAATCAATCAGCCATTCATTACGGTTGATCCGACCGGTCGGCCATTGCACTTAGTTATGAAGATGACCAGAGCGAAACTAGAAGAGCTTACCGGTGATCTCGTGGCCGCGACCATCGCGCCGGTAAGAGCGGCTCTTAAAGACGCGGGCGTTGACGTTAAAGATATTGAAGAAGTCTTAATGGTCGGCGGTATGACCCGCATGCCCCTAGTCTTAAAAACCGTTAAGGAATTTTTCGGTAAAGAACCGAACCTAACGGTTAATCCGGATGAGGTCGTAGCTTTAGGCGCGGCCGTGCAGGCCGGCGTTCTACAGGGTGATGTTAAGGATGTTTTACTTTTAGACGTTACGCCTTTGACTTTAGGCATTGAAACTTTAGGCGGCGTGGCCACGCCTTTAATTGAAAGAAATACCACGATCCCGACTTCTAAATCGCAAGTATTTTCTACCGCGGCCGACGGCCAGACCAGCGTGGAAATTCATGTCTTGCAAGGCGAGCGCCCGATGGCCGGAGATAATAAAACCTTAGGCAGATTCATACTGGACGGCATTCCGACCGCGCCGCGCGGCATACCGCAAGTTGAAGTGTCTTTTGATATTGACGCTAACGGCATTTTAAATGTTAAAGCCAAGGATAAGGCGACCAATCGAGAACAAAAAATTACCATCACCGCCTCTTCCGGTTTATCCAAAGAGGAAGTGGAAAAGATGAAAAAAGAAGCCGAGCTTCATGCCGAGGAAGATAAAAAGAAAAAAGAGCAGGTGGAAATAAAGAATCAGGCCGAGGCCGTGATTTTCCAGACGGAAAAGATGTTGAAGGAGGCCGGCGACAAGATCAAGGCGGAAGATAAAAAAGACTTGGAAGAAAAAATTGAAGCTTTAAAAAAGGTCAAAGACGGCGACCCTTCGGCAGGCTCAGGGCAGGTACTTGCTGAAATAAAAAAGGCTATGGACGAATTAAACGCCACGGCGCAGAAAATTGGCGCGGCCATGTACCAGTCCGCGCAAGGAGCGCAACCTGGAGCCGGAGCTATGCCGGGCGCGGAACAGGCAAACGGCGGCGCTGATGCCGGTGGAGAGAAAAAACAGGAAGGGCCGATTGAAGGCGAATTCACGGAGAAAAAATAATTGATTAAAATAAAAAGACGCCCGCGTGATTGCTGAAGTTAGGAACAATCGTGCGGGCGCGGAGAAGGATTAATCCTGCGGAAAGAGACTTTTGCCGTGGGGGCAAACAAATGGTTCCTCTGACTGAGGCGGTTCCTTGCAATCAGGAAACGGCATTTGCCTTGAGGCAGATCTGGCTAGGCCAAGGACGAAAATAATGACCAAAGCCCCGATAGTTGAAAGGACAATCAGTAACATTTTATTCCTTTGGTTGAGTGTTACAATTATAGTATCATACATAGTCTTTTATGTCAAAATTTAGCTAATTTTAGAGATGAAATTAAATTAATTATTTTTATATAAAAGAGCGGTTATCGCTTCGAACCAGAGATTGCTTCGTCGCTAGCGCTCCTCGCAATGACAATGAATAAAGATTATTACAATATACTAGGCGTAAATAAGGGCGCCAACCAGGATGAAATTAAAAAGGCTTTTAGAAAAAAAGCGCATGAATGCCATCCGGATAAGCAGGGCGGCGATGAAGCTAAATTTAAGGAGCTTAACGAAGCTTATCAGGTTCTAGGCGATGAAAAAAAACGCTCGCAGTATGATCAATACGGCCAAACCTTTGATCAGGCCAGATCCGGCGGCGGCTTCTCCGGCTTCGAGGGCTTCGGCGGCGCTAACGGCGGCTTTAACGTGGATATGGATGACCTAGGCGATATTTTAGGCGGCTTCGGCGACATCTTTGGCTTCGGCGGCGGCAGTCGGCAAAGAAGCAGGACTCAAAGAGGCAGAGATATAGAAGTGGTTTTAAATATTGATTTTAAAGAGGCGGTTTTCGGGGTGGAGCGTGAAATCAGCTTAAGAAAAACCGTCAGTTGTTCAAAATGCAAAGGCTCGGGCGCGGAACCGGCGAGTGGAAGTGAAACTTGCCCGACCTGCCGAGGCGCGGGCAAAGTGATAAAAATGCAAAGAACAATTTTAGGCAATATGCAAGTTCAGACGACTTGCCCGGCTTGCCATGGTGAAGGCCAAATTATTAAAGAAAAGTGCAAGCAGTGCAAAGGCGCCGGCGTTATGAATGAAATCGCTAATTTAAAAATTAAAATTCCGGCCGGAATTAACAACGGCGAGACCATAAGATACTCGGGCCAAGGCGAAGCTACGGGCAAGGGCGGATCCTTCGGTGGAGCTCAGGACAGGCAGGCCGGCGATTTATATATAAAAGCCAGGGTCAGCCCGGATAAAAGATTCACGCGGGATAATTTTAATATCTTATCAAGAGCGGAAATCGGCATCGGCCTGGCGGCCTTAGGCGGAAAAATCGATATAGAAACCGTTGACGGGCCGGTAGAATTAAAAATTTCCGAAGGCACGCAATCGGGTCGAGTGATTAGGCTAAAGAGTAAGGGCGTACCGCATATTCATGGCGGGGGACGAGGCGATCACTTGGTTGAAGTGATAGTTAAAATTCCGACCGGTTTATCCAGAAAGCAGAAAGAAATGCTAAGAGAGATGGGAATATAGAAATAATTTTCAATTTTCAATTTTTAATTTTCAAACAATTTCCAATGATTTAATTTTCAATTATTTAAACGACTTTTGTTTTTGTTTGAAAATTGAAGAATTAAATCATTGTTTATAAATTGAAAATTAGAAATTGAAAATTTTTATTATGTTGACTTACCATATCATTACCATCGGCTGCCAGATGAATTATGCCGATAGCGAAAGGCTGGCTAGCCGGCTAGAGCAGAATGGTTATAAAAAGACCGCTGATAAATATGGGGCTGATTTTTTAGTGGTTAATACTTGCGGCGTGCGCCAATCGGCTGAAAATCGGATTTACGGTTTGATTCCAAAAATAAAAAAAGAAAACTTAAGGTCAAAAATAATTTTAACCGGTTGTCTGGCCGAAAGAAAAGATGTTAAGAGACGCCTAAAAGATTATGTTGATATTTGGCTGCCGATTGGTAAAATTCAATCGGTTTTTCGCTCTATCAATGAAGCTGAAAATGAAAAAATTAAATATAACTATTTGGAAATCAAGCCGAACTACGAATCTAAATTTTCCGCCTTTTTACCCATCGGCAATGGCTGTGATAATTTTTGTTCTTATTGCGTCGTGCCTTACGCTCGTGGCCGAGAAACCTACCGTTCGGCTAAAGCTATATTGGCCGAGGCCAATGATCTCGTGAAAAAAGGCTATAAAGAAATTATATTAATCGCGCAAAACGTTAATAGCTATAAGTCTGGTAAAACCGATTTTGCTGATTTGCTTAAGGCGATAAATAGTATAAAAGGCGATTTTTGGATTAGGTTTTTAACCAGTCATCCGAAAGATATGTCGAAAAAATTAATAAAGACCATGGCCGATAGCGATAAAGTCTGTAAGCAGATCTATCTGCCGGTTCAAGCCGGAGATGATAAAATTTTAAAGGCGATGAATCGAAAATATACGGTTAAGCATTATGAGCAACTGATAAAAACCATTAGGCAAGCCATGCCCGAGATTAGCGTTACCACCGATTTGATTGTCGGGTTTCCCGGTGAAACCAAGAAGCAATTCAATAATTCTTTAAATTTATTCAAGCAAGTCAAATTCGATATGGCTTATATTTCCGAATACAGCGCGCGGCCTGGTACGGCGGCGTTTAAACTGCCTGACGATGTCTCGCGCCAGGAAAAGAAAAATCGAAAGAGCCGGTTGGATAAAATTTTGCGTCAGACAGCTTTAATTAATAACAAAAAATATTTGGGGAAAACTGTCAGAGTTTTGGCGGAGAATCAGTCTAAGGCCGGAGAGTGGTTCGGCAAGACCGCAACCGGCAAGGATATTAGATTTTTGGCTGGGCAATTAGATCTTAAGGCCGGCGATTTCGTAAATGTAAAAGTGGCCGGAGTCAGGGAGTTTTGTTTGGCCGGAGTGTTGAATTAGAATATGTATGAAAAAAATTATCGTAATTCTCGGACCGACCTCGAGCGGTAAGACCAAGCTGGCAATTAGTTTAGCTAATGAATTTAATGGCGAGATTGTTGGCGCTGATTCAAGACAGGTCTATAAAGGCCTGGATATCGGCACGGGCAAAGATTTAAGCGCCTATGATGTGCCTTATCACTTAATAGACGTGGCTAGCCCAAACTCGCAATTTAATTTGGTTAAATATCAAAAGCAGGCCTTCGCGGCCATTGATGATATTTTAAAGCGCGGGAAATTGCCAGTCTTAACCGGCGGCAGCGGCTTGTATCTGCAGGCCGTGGTGGATAATTTTAAATTGTCAGATTCGAAAAAAGATTTGGCTTTAAGAAAAGAGGCGGAAAAATTGAGCGCCGTTGAGTTGTTTGATAAACTAAAAAAACTCGCGCCAAAAATGGCGGTCAGATTAAATAATAGCGACAAAAATAATAAGCGCCGGTTAGTTCGTTATTTGGAAATTTTAGAAGAAGACAAAGATTTTAAAAATAAAACCGGCGGAAAGAAATATGAGGCTCTGATAATCGGAGTTGATTGTCCGCGGGAAATTTTAAAACAAAGAATCGCCAAAAGATTAGAGAAGATGCTGAAAGAAGAGAATTTAATCGGCGAAGTGGAAACTTTGCGCCGTCGGGGTTTAAGCTGGAAAAGATTGGAAGCTTTCGGCTTAGAGTATAAATTTGTCGCTTTGTATTTGCGGAAAAAATTGAGTTACGAGGCAATGGCGGAAAAATTAAATATCGCCATCAATCAATTTTCCAAACGGCAGATGACTTGGTTTAAACGCTGGGAGAAAATGGGGGCGAAGATAAATTGGTTAAAAAATAATAGCAGCGCTTCTAGGATAGTGAAAAAATTTATCAGAAAAATAAAAAAGGGCTGATGATTGACATCAGCCCCGGTTGGTTAATTGCTACCGTTTGGATAGCCGACAATGATCATTTTCAGGAGTGCCATCCTGACGTAGAGGCCGTTTTGGGCCTGACGAAAGTAGGCGGTTCTGGGATCGGCGTCGATAGCGCGATCGATCTCGTTTACTCTGGGGAGCGGATGCATAATGATTGACTTCGATTTCATCCGCTTTAAAGTGTCCGGCGTGATTATCAGCTTTTCGCCGGCTCTAACCACTTCCTCGTATACGCTGAGTTTGTCCACAAACCGTTCTTTTTGTACCCGCGTCTGATAAACGACGTCGGTTGCAGGCAGAATCGAATCCAGTTCGGTTAATTCGGAAAACTGAACACGATATTTTTTGAGATAGGCTTTGACGTCATCTCCCATTCGAGTTTGCTCGGGCGACACCAGGTGGACTCGATTGTTCGGGTAGTGCTTGGCCAAGAAGTAGCAAAGCGATCTCACGGTTCGCCCGTTGGCCAGATCTCCGACCAGGGCGATATCCAAACCTTCTATTCGGCCAAATTCTTGCTTGATGGTGTAGAGGTCAAGTATGGCTTGCGTCGGGTGTTGTCCGGCTCCGTCGCCGGCGTTGATAATCGGGACAGATGAAGAACTTTGCGCTCTTTCCGCTCCACCTTTTTCATGGTAGCGGAGAACTATGACATCCGGTCCGTAACCGCTGATGATTCTTACTGTGTCCTCCAGAGTTTCGCCTTTGACGGCCGAAGAAAATTCGCGCGCATTTTCGGTGCCAATGACGCTCCCGCCGAGTTTTAGCATGGCCATTTCGTGACTAAGGCGCGTGCGTGTGCTGGGTTCGTAGAATAGTGAGACCATAGTTTTGCCCCGCAGTAATTGCGTGTCAAAGTGTCCCGCTTTCATTGTGTCGGCGATAGCGAAAATCGTTTCCAGCGTTGATTTGTTGAATCGCTGGGCCGTGATGACTCCGTTTAGTTTTTTCATGATTCTGCCTTTGTTTTTTGGTTTTAAGGTGCGTTGTTTATAGGGTTGGTATTATTTACGCCCTAAAAAAATCCCCGTTCTTGCGAACGGGGATTTTTTTAAAAAATAATATTCTTCTTGGGGTAGAGCCCCAAGTTAATATAGAACTTGTTTTTGGCGCGTTTATTTTTATTCATTGCTATTATTCTATCATACTGCCGGTAGCTGTCAAATAGGAGTCTTCTCTAACGCAAAATGATACCCAAATGGCTTTCCGACTCCAATACGGGAGGATACCGTTCTAACGCAAGATGAGCCCGTCAGGGCTCATGCTTGTGGATAAAGCGGACAAAGTGTTTCATAATGAGTTTGTATGA
>JAUSEG010000018.1 GCA_030650415.1 bacterium
CCGGTGGTCATGACCGTGCCAATTTTTTCTTTCAAGGCTGGATGCTGTTTAAGCGCCCAGAGCAATTTTGGCAGAGCCATTTGAGGCTCAAGCCGGCCGATAACCTCTTCGACTCCTTGATCTCGCAAATATTCAACCTCTTCCGTGGCCGCGTTGCACTCCGAGGACAAGGCCGGCATCAAGGGGACACCGTTGGTGTTAGCAATCACCAGATCGTACGGCCTGACCGAGCCGGAAATCACCCCGTCCGGAGCGATATCGAAGCCTTGCGCCATGATGAGCCTCAAGGCATCCAAGAAAAGGCCGGGCAGATAGGCCAGGTCAAAAGCCGGCTGTCCCCTCTGTTCTTTCTGTCCCTTCCAGGTGGTCTGCCCGCGATTGGGAAGGGAGACTAAGAATTTCTCGGCAAGTTTTTTGCCTGTTGCGCCGGCTATACTCAATACAGTCGCGCTTAATTTGTAACCCAAGGCCTTGATTACTGATTCTTGTTTCATGATGTACTTTATGTCTGTTTTTGTTTTTTTTGTTGGTTAGGTTAATGGCTTAAATTAATGTTAGCCAAATAACTTCACCTAAATTACCTTGGTTTTAGCTTTTTGTCAACCCGCTGGCCGATAAGTTAAATACCTCTTGACACGAATCTAGATAACCTATATAATTATTTTACGGTAAAACTTGTAAAATTTATATCGCATAATCTTGGGCTTTAAGCTACGGTTTTACTCTTATTTTACTGATTAAATAGTTTTACCTAGAAAGTTTTGGCGCCTCGCTCTAAGCGAGTGGATTTTGCCGAAACTGTTTTTGTTTTAAATTTACATTTAATTAATGAAAGAAAATAAT
Organism: bacterium; assembly: GCA_030650415.1. Classification (GTDB taxonomy): domain Bacteria; phylum Patescibacteriota; class Patescibacteriia; order Patescibacteriales; family GWC2-42-12; genus GWC2-42-12. The sequence continues at coordinate 844 of JAUSEG010000018.1, forward strand.
CAGCCAATTAGTTCTAAGGATTTTATTGAAACCTATGGCGAGGTCATAGAATTAATGCCCGCCGCCAGTTTTAAAGTTAAACTGGAAAATGGCCATGAAATTTTAACGCATCTTTCCGGAAAAATGAGAATGAATAAAATCCGGCTTCTCCCGGGCGATAAAGTCAGAGTGCAAATCAGCCCTTACGACTTAACCAAGGGTAGAATAACCTATAGAATGTAAAAATATATATGAAAGTAAGAAGCAGCGTAAAAAAAATTTGCAAAGATTGTAAAATCGTCAGACGCAAAGGCCGAGTCTGCGTTATTTGCAAAACCCCAAAGCATAAGCAAAGACAGGGCTAATTAATTTTATAAATAAATTCTAACATCATGGCAATAAGAATCGCCGGCGTAACCATACCCAACGAAAAAAGAGTCGAAATTTCTTTAACTTATATTTTTGGCATTGGCAAATTTAAAGCCAACGCTATTTTAAAATCAGCTAAAATCGATCCTAACACCAGAGTAAAGGATTTAAACGATGAGCAGGCCAATAGATTAAGAGAAATAGTTGAAAAACAAAATAAAGTGGAGGGCGAACTGAAGCGCGATATTTCCGCCAATATAAAGAGATTAAAAGAAATTGGCAGCTACCGAGGCAGCCGGCATGCCAAGAGCCTGCCAACCAGAGGCCAGAGGACTAAAACCAATAGCCGAACCGTCCGCCACAACATCAGAAAAACCGCAACTTCCGGTAAAAAATTAGCCGCTGAAAAAACCTAAAATTCACAAATCAACAAATTAACTCACAAATATCACAAATAATATTGTAAAATCGTAAATAAATTTTTAATAATATATGGCTGATGAAAAAGAACCCTCCCGCGCTCAAGCTGCGGAAGACAAGCAAAAAAATGACAACCAGCTTACGACTAAAGTAGCCGCGGCGGAAGAAGTAATGGGAAAAACACCGGTTGAAGAAACAGGCGATTTGGTAGTTAAAAGCGACCTAAACATGCCTGAAGAATTACCGGACGAAATAAAAAAGAAACTGGAAAAAAGCAAAGCCGATAGAAAAGTTTTAAAAAAGAAGGGCAAAAAGAAGAAACTTCCTAAAAATATTGCCGTCGGCGTGGCTCACGTAAAAGCCACTTATAATAATACAATAGTTACCTTAACCGATTTAACCGGTAATGTTATATCCTGGGCAAGCGCCGGCATGGCCGGATTTAAGGGGCCAAAAAAATCTACGCCTTATGCCGCGCAAATTATTTCGAGAATCGCCGTGGAAAAAGCCAAAGAATTTGGCTTGCAAGAAGTAAGCGTCTTCGTTAAAGGCGTTGGTACCGGACGGGAATCGGCTATTAGAGCTTTAAACGCCAATGGTTTAATAGTTTCCTCCATTAAAGACGTTACGCCCATACCGCATAATGGCTGCCGGCCGAAAAAACCGAGACGAGTCTAATTTATTAAATCCCAATACCTAAATTTTATTTTTTTTATGTCAAAATATCTAGGCGCAAAATGCAAATTATGCCGACGCGAAGGCGAAAAATTGATGCTTAAAGGCGAGCGCTGCAAAACGGCTAAATGCGCGATTGTTAAAAAGAACTATCCGCCGGGAATACATGGTCCGAAAGGACGCGCCAGCCGACAGAGCGGTTATAATATGCAGCTCAGAGAGAAGCAAAAAACTAAGAGAATTTATAATCTACTGGAAAAACAGTTTAAATTAAGCTTCGTCAGGGCGATTAAGCAAAAAGGCGACGCCGGAGAAAATTTATTAAAAATTTTGGAAACCCGCTTAGACAATGTGGTCTATCGTTTAGGTTTTGCCGAATCAAGAGCTCAGGCCAGAACCTTAGTTAATCATGGTCATTTTAAAGTAAATAATAAAAAAGTTAATATTCCCTCATTTAACGTTAAAGTCGGCGATATTGTAAAAGTTAAAGATTCTAGCCGAACCGGCAAGCTCTTTGCTAATTTGGCGGAAAAATTAAAGAAAATGGAAATTCCGGGCTGGCTTAATTTAGAAGTTAAAGACCTTAGCGCCAAAGTCTTGCATCAGCCGGCTAAGGAAAACTTTGAAATGTCGGTTAACGCGCAAACCATTGTCGAGTTTTATTCCAGATAAAAATTTTGTCTTCAAATAAATTTTAAAATAACTTAAATTTTATGCAAAAAATAGCCTTGCCCGGCCAAGTGGAGTTTATCGAAACTGCCGACCCGAACCGCCAGAAAATTATTATCGAACCATGCTATCCTGGCTATGGCGCGACCCTTGGCAGCGCTTTAAGAAGAGTTTTATTATCTTCATTGCCCGGAGCGGCGGCGATTGGCGTTAAAATTAAAGGCGCGGATCATGAATTCATGGCCTTGCCCCATATTAAAGAAGATGTTTTAGAACTTATTTTAAATGTAAAAAAATTGCGTTTAAAAATTTTTACCGATGAAGTGGTTAAACTCGAGCTGGATGCCAGGGGCGAAAAGCCGGTAACGGCCGCTGATATTAAAAAAAATAGTTCGGTAGAGATCGCTAATCCGGAATTACTTATAGGAAATATAACCGATATATCCGGGAAATTGGAAATGGAAATATTTGTGGCTAAAGGTCTTGGCTATGTTACCGTCGAGAGCCGAGAAAGCGATAAGCATGAAATCGGTTATATCGAAATGGATTCAATTTTTACACCAATCTTACTGGTTGGCATAAATGTGGAAAATGTCCGTGTCGGAAAAATGACCAACTGGGATAAGTTAGTAATTGATTTGGCTACCGACGGAACCATCACGCCGGTTGAGGCTTTTAATAAAGCGGTGGAAATTTTAATCGCCCAATTCAGCGCTTTGACCGGAAAAACCGAAGAAGCCGTCGAAGAAATAAAAATTGAAGATATGGCGGATGAGAAAGAAACCGCCAAAGAGAAGGCTGAAGAAACCGCTGGCGATGAAAAACCAAAAAAACGAGGCCGGCCTAAGAAACATGAATAATAAAATATAAATAATCTATGCGCCACCGAGTAAAAGGAAAAAAACTAGACAGAGAGAAAGGTCCAAGAGAATCGATGCTAAAAAATTTAGCTTCAAGCATTGTGATATATGAAAAAGTTAAAACCACCGAAGCTAAGGCCAAAGCGGTTAAACCATTATTGGAAAAAGTCATTACTATCGCCATTAAGGGCGGTTTAAACGGCCGAAGAGAGTTAATTCGCTTATTGCCCCAGCCAATGGCCATAAAGAAGGCTATGGATGTCCTATCGACTAAATATAAGGGTAGAAAAGGCGGTTATTTAAGAATTACCAAGTTAGCTAAAAGGCAAGGCGATAATGCTAATATTGTTCAAATAGAACTAGTCTAACCCTTTGAAAACTTTTTTAGAAAAAGTTTTCAATACTTTCCCCGACAAGCGGGATAAACAAAAAATATACCGAATTAAATAAAATTTAATAGCGAGCAAAGCTCTACGGCCATTAAATTTTATTTAATGATTACAATTATGATAAAAATAGAAAGAAAACTTCATAAGCTTGACGCTACGGGAAAAGCAGTCGGCAGATTGGCTTCACAGATTGCTTTGATTTTGCGTGGAAAAAATAAAGCCGAATATTTACCGCATATCGACGGCGGCGATATGGTTCTAGTATCAAACATCGATAAATTTAAATTCACCGGCAAGAAAATCGAACAAAAAGTTTATCAGCATTATTCCGGTTATCAGGGCGGCCTAAAAACCAAGAAAATCTCCGAAATGAAGCCTGAACAAATTTTAAGAGAAGCGGTTAGAGACATGCTGCCGAAAACTAAGCATCGAATTAACATGCTAAGAAGATTAATAATTGCCATTCCGGGAGCGGCTCATAAAGCCGATAAAGCTAAATAAAAAATATGACAGACTTAGATAAAAATTCAATTAAAACCAATGCCAGCGCCGAAGAACAAATTAAACTAAAGGGTAAGTTTATCGGCACCGTTGGACGCAGAAAAACCGCCACCGCGCAAATTCGCCTTTATCAGAACGGCAGCGGTTCAATGACGGTTAACGGCATGAAGGCTGACCAATATTTTAAAGAAGAAGAACTATTTTCCATTATAAATCAACCTTTGAAATTAACCGGTTTAATAAAAGATTTTAATCTGACTATTTTGGTTTCAGGCGGCGGCAGAAAAAGCCAGGCCGAAGCCGTTCGCCATGGCATTGCTCGAGCTTTGCTGGAATTTAACCCTGAATTAAGAGCTTCTCTAAAAGTAAAAGGCTGGCTGGAACGCGACGCCAGAAAGAAAGAAAGAAAGAAACCCGGACTTAAAAAAGCCAGACGCGCGCCCCAATGGGCCAAACGTTAAAAATTGTTTTTATCATATATTTTTAATAATCAACGAAATATATGTCGACTTTTTTCATCATCTTAATAATTATTATTGCGGTTCTAGCGGTAGTTATTATAGAGCAACGGTTTAAATAATTATTAAACAAAAATAAAATAGCCCCGACACCTATGGTGTCGGGGCTATTTTATGGGGTTTTATTATTTTACCGCTTATGTTAAAATTAAAGGGATCATCGCCGGATGCTCTTTCGGATATAAATTTTTATAATTTTAAGGAAATTTTTTATAAAATTTTTGAGGCGATATATTGTATCGGCGAAAAGGTTTTATAAAAAATTTACCAAAATTTAGAAATTTAGGCCGAATATGGCATTCGGCGATGATCCCTATATATGACTGAAAAAATTACTAATCTTGCCAAGAATACTTCTTATTTCACCTTGGCTCTAATTTTACAAAAAATAATTTCTTTTTCATATTTTATTATAATCGCCAGGGCGCTCGGTCCCGAAGATTTAGGTAAATATTATTTTGCGATTTCCTTCGCCACGGTTTTCTCCATCTTCATGGATTTCGGTTTAACCAATGTTCTAACCAGAGAAATCGCCAAGGAAAAAGCTCAGGCCAATAACTATTTTAGCGCGATCCTAACTATAAAAATACCCTTAAGCATCATCACCGGATTAATTATAATAATTATCGCCAATCTCTTAGACTACTCGGAATTAACTAAAACCTTAATTTATTTTTCAACCGCCTGCGTTATTTTAGATTCGTTTACCGCGGCATTTTTTTCGGTTTCGCGAGGCTTTCATAATCTGTCTTTTGAAAGCGCCGCCTCGGTATTGTTTCAGGTAATCGTGCTTATAACCGGACTGATAATTTTAAAACTGGGCCTGGGCTTAAACTGGCTGATCGGCGCGCTTCTTTTAGCCAGTATTTTTAATTTTATTTATTCTCTATATGTTATCTCCGGAATTTTTAAACTTAGCTTAAGGCCGATTTATGATCCTAAATTAATTAAATTAATTTTAAAAATTTCCATTTCTTTCGGCCTGTTCGCGGTTTTTCAAAAAGTTTATACCTATTTCGACACAGTTTTATTATCCACGCTAGCCGGAGACTACTACGTCGGATTATATCAGGTAGCTTTTAAAATCATGAACGCCTTGCAGTTTTTACCCTTAGCTTTTACCGCCTCGCTCTATCCGGCCATGAGCGCTTATTGGGCGTCTAACCGCGAGCAGCTGGCCGTAACTTTTGAACGCGCTATGAATTACTTAATTATAATTTCTTTGCCGATTTCTGTCGGGATAGCGGTTTTAGCCGATAAAATTGTCTTGATTTTTAAATCCGGGTTCGAAGATGCCGTTTTGCCTCTGGAAATAAACATCGTCGCTTTGTTATTTATGTTTATTGCTTATCCAATCGGTTCTTTGCTGAATGCTTGCGATAAACAGAAAGTAAATACCGTAAATATGGCGGTGACGGTCGCAGCCAGCATCATTTTAAATTTAATATTAATACCTAGATTTCAGGCGGTCGGGGCAAGCATAACGGTTTTAGTTTCCAGCATTTTAATGTTAATTTTGGGCTTGATCCAGGTGCCTAAAATTATCGCTTATCGGCCAAAGAAAATTTTATTGGTTTTTTCTAAGGCCTTGCTGGCTTCGGCTCTAATGATGATTTTAATAGTTTATTTAAAAAATTATTTAAACATTTTTATCATCGTGCCGCTTGCGGCCGTTATATATTTTATTTTATTATATTATTTAAAAGCTTTTAGAAAAGAAGATTTGGCCAGCCTTTACCGGTCGCTTATGAAAAAATCGGTTAATGAATCTATCGCCGCCGATTCCGAAGCGTTAAATTAAAAAATATGAAGACTCTTTTATTTACTTTAGAATATCCGCCTTTTCACGGCGGAGTAGCCAATTACTATGGCGGCTTGGTTAAATACTGGCCTGAAGCCGGTGAAATTCAAGTACTTAATAATAATCGCGGCGAACTTCTTAATAATTTACCCTTGGGCTGGCTTAAGGCCATAGTTAAATTGCGGCAAGTTATAAAAACAGAAAAAATCAACCATGTTTTAGTCGGTCAAATTTTACCGCTTGGAACTGCAACTTTAATTTGCTCTAAATTTTGCAAAATTAAATACTCGGTATTTTTACATGGCCTGGATTTTACTTACGCGGCCAAATTAAGCAAAAAAAAATTTATAAGCAGCCTAATTTTGACCGGCGCGGAAAAAATAATTTGCGCCAATAATTATGTGGCGAAAATAGCCAGTCAAAAATTTCCTAAAATTGAGCATAAAATCATTGTGGTTAATCCGGGTGTGGAAAACCTCGTAGGCCATAACCCGCAGCTCATAACTCAATTAAAAGCCAAATATAATTTAAACAACAAAATTGTTCTTCTGTCCGTCGGGCGCTTAATCAGGCGCAAAGGCTTCGGTAAAGTCATTAAAGCCATGCCGAAAATTTTTAAAAGCGCGCCAAATTTAGTTTATTTTATAATTGGCGATGGACCGGAAATTGAAAAATGGAAAATGAAAATTAAAAATTTCGGTTTAGAAAAAAACGTCAAAATAATAAATCAAGCCACGGACGAAGAGCGCGATAGCTGGTATGGGGCAAGCGACATCTTTATAATGCCGGCCAGAAACATAAATGGCGACTTTGAAGGGTTTGGCATCGTTTATTTAGAAGCTAATCTGGCCGGCAAACCGGTAATCGCCGGCCGGAGCGGGGGAGTGGAAGACGCGGTAATAGACGGATTGAATGGCCTGCTGGTTGATCCGGAGAATCTTGAACAAATCGCCTCGGCTGTTATTAAATTAGCTAATAACCCCGAACTGCGAAAAAAACTTGGCGAGCAGGGGAGGGAACGCGCGATCAAAAATTTTAACTGGCAGAAACAGGCCGAAAAAATATATAAAATTATAAAGCCCCTTTAACAAAGGGGCCGCTCGAAAGGGCGGGGGATTTAAGGCCGTGTAATAAAATTAAATCCCCCTAGCCCCCTTTGTTAAAGGGGGTAAAACCAAATTTATGATCAGCATAATAATCCCGGTTTATAACCAGGCTGAGCACTTAGATAATTGTTTGGCCGGCATAGAAAAACAAACCTACGATAAATATGAAATTATCGTTATTGATGATGGCTCAAAGGACGATATAATAAATGTAATTAACAAATATAAAAAAATCTTTGGTTCAAAAATAGCTTATTATGAGCAAGAGAATAAAGGCGCGAGCGCTGCTAGAAACCGGGGAGCTAAAATTGCTATCGGAGAATATCTAATTTTTTGCGACGCGGATATTATTATGGAGCCGGAGATGCTTGAGCTGATGCTTGAAACCCTTAGGAATAATCCTAGCGCCAGCTTCTGCTATTCGTCCTTTATCTGGGGCAATAAAAAATTCATTCTCTGGCCGTATGACGCTTTAAAATTAAAACAGATGCCCTATATAAATACCACCTCGCTCATAAAAAAAGAGCATTTTCCCGGGTTTGATGAAACTCTAAAGCGATTTCAGGATTGGGATTTATGGCTAACCATATCCGAAGCCGGCCATACCGGCGTCTGGTTAAATAAAATATTATATAAAGTTAACACGAACGGCGCGCAAACCATGAGTTCTTGGCTGCCAGGCTTGGCCTATAGATTATTGCCGTTTCTGCCCTTAGTAAAAAAATATAATCAAGCTAAAGAAATAATTTTTAAAAAACATAATCTATAAATATGGCTGATTTGTTTAATGATAAAATTTTTAGAAATACATTTTTTTTAATAATCTTGGCTGAATTATTATCATTTTTAGGATATTATTATCCAATAATAAACTTTTTAAGCTTTCTTATCATAGTGATTCTAACCATGGTTATTTCCTTATACCGGCTGGAATACGGCTTTGGCATCTTGCTGACAGAATTATTTATTGGTTCTTTCGGTTATCTGTTTTATTTTGCAGCCGGCGATTTAAATATCTCTATTCGTATCGCGCTCTGGTTAGTTATTATGTCCGTTTGGCTGGCCAAAGTCATTATGGAGCGAATTAAAACCAAAAAATTATTTATCCATTTTTATAAATCCAATTATTTCATTTATTTCGCGGTTTTATCAATTTTTATTATTTGGGGCCTGCTAAACGGCTTTTTAAAAGGCCAGGCAATTAATAATGTCTTTTTTGACTTTAATAATTGGCTGTTTTTCTTATTAATTTTTCCCGTATTTTATGTTTTTAGAGATAAACACCATCTAAAAATAATCAAACAAACTTTTTTCGCTGCCATCGTCTGGCTCAGTCTTAAAACCATGCTGTTAGCTTATTTTTTTTCCCATAACTTCCCTTATTTTACTTTAGATCTTTATCGCTGGGTCAGGCAAAGCGGTGTCGGGGAGATTACCCAGGTGCGGGAAGGCTTTAGCCGTATCTTCATGCAATCGCATATTTTCGTCTTAATCGGCTTTTTCATTTTATTATTTTATTTATTAAAGATAATTATTACTAAAAAAAATAAGAGAGTTAAAGCCGCGATTAAGCCCGTTAAGTCTAACCGCAAGAATCTGCTTACGGCTTACTGCTTACTGCTGACTTTATTTTTGTCAGTAATTATTGCCAGCTTCTCCAGAAGTTTCTGGCTTGGCCTGGCAATCGGCGGAATTTTTGTCTGGCTAACAGCCCTATTTAAATTAAAAATTAAATTTAAACGGTTTATCGTTTATAATTTAATAATTTTATTTAGCCTAATTTTTAGTTTGATTTTAATCCTGGTGGCGATAAGATTCCCTTACCCCTCGGCTTATGGCGGCTTTAATCCGGCAGACTTATTAAGCCAAAGAGTAACTCAGATAACCAATGAAGCCGGCGCCTCTTCAAGATGGCAGCTCTTGCCGCCGTTATGGCAAAAAATTAAAACCGCTCCGGTTCTGGGGCGTGGTTTTGGCGCGACCGTTACCTATAAAACTAATGATCCGCGAATTTTAGCTTCTAATCCAGGCGGCCTTTACACTACTTATACTTTTGAATGGGGCTGGCTTGATATTTGGCTAAAATTAGGTCTGTTTGGCTTATTAGCTTATTTAATTCTATTTATTAAAATTATTAAAGATGGCTTAAAAATAAATTCATATTTTTCTTTATCCTTGACTACCGGCTTGATCGTTCTGATAACGGTCAATATTTTTAGCCCCTATCTAAATCATCCACTGGGGATCGGCTATATTATTATGGTCATGGCCATGATGGAAAATATGAAAAATGTGCCGTAATTTTACATTTCTATCCCCCTTGCGCTAATTCCAGATATCCTGTATATTATTAATTATATAATTTTAATAAAAATAAAAAATTATGCCTGACCAAATCATTTCGCAGGAAGGTTATGACAAATTAAAAAAAGAGTTGGATGACAGAACAACGGTTAAACGATTGGAAATTGCCGGTCGCATCGAATCAGCTAAAGAACTGGGCGATTTAAGTGAAAATGCCGAGTACGCGGAGGCTAAAGATGAACAGGCTTTTAACGATGGGCGGGTTTGCGAATTATTAGCTTTATTAAAAAATGTAACTGTAGTACAAAATAGCGGCGATAAACATAAGGTCAGCATGGGTTCGCGCGTTACGGCCAGAGCCGAAGGTAAAACTAAAGAATTTACCGTTGTAAGTTTTAATGAAGCGAATCCTAACGAAGGTAAAATTTCCAACGAGTCTCCTCTGGGCGTGGCTTTTTTAGATAGAAAAAAAGACGATAAAATTACGGTCACCACGCCGCGCGGTAAAATAGTCTATGAAATTATTGACATAAAATAGCCTCGGTCACTTTTGCGTAGTATGGCCGAGTATTTACTAATCCGAACAGCAAACCGCTTGTCTAACAAACAGGCGGTCTTTTTTGACTTTTAAGCCAAAACAAGTTAAAATATTAACAATAATAACGACTATCTTGCTCCGCCTCCGCCAGCCGGCGGATTGGCAGGAGATTTAAATTTATGATAAAAATAAACGAACGCGAAGATCGACTTAAAAAATTAGCGGCTTTAAAAGAGCTGGGAATAAATCCTTATCCGGCCAAGGCGGAAAAAACCGATTCTGTGGATAAGGTTTTAGCCGATTTTGAAAGCCTGCAAAAAGACGGCAAAGAATTAAAGCTGGCCGGCCGTTTAAGAAGCCTGCGCGCTCACGGCAATCTAACTTTCGCCCATTTGGAAGACGGGAGCGGCAAAATCCAATTGGCTTTTTCTAAAAAAGCCATCGGCGCCGAGAGCTATAAAACTTTTTCGAAATACATTGATATCGGCGATTTCGCCCAAGTCAGCGGTACGGCTTTTTTAACGCATAACGGCGAAAAAAGCCTGATGGTAAAAAACTGGAAACTCTTAACTAAAGCGCTTCGGCCCTTGCCTGATAAATGGCATGGCATTGAGGACGAAGAGGATAAGTTAAGAAAAAGATATTTGGATATTCTGTTTAACCCGGAAGTTAAAGAGATTTTTATTAAACGCGCTAAATTTTGGCAAGCCATGCGCGATTTTATGATTAACCGCGGTTTTTTAGAAGTAGAAACTCCGGTTTTGGAAAATACGGCAGGTGGCGCCGATGCCCGGCCTTTTATAACGCATCACAACGCCTTGGATATGGATGTTTATTTAAGAATTTCCATGGGCGAACTTTGGCAGAAACGCTTGATGGTCGCGGGATTTGAAAAAACTTTTGAAATCGGGCGGCAATTCAGAAATGAGGGCATAAGTCCCGAGCATTCGCAGGACTATACGCAAATGGAATTTTATTGGGCCTACGCCGATTATGAAATGGGCATGAAATTAGCCAAGGAAATGTACCGTTATGTCGCTCAAGAAACTTTTAACACTTTAAAATTTAAAATCCGTAATTTTGAAGTTGATTTGGCTAAAGATTGGGAAGTCTATGATTTTCAAAAATTAGTCAAAAAAATGACCGGCGTTGATCCTCTGAAAACCACGGCAGCAGAAATTGAAAAAAAATTAAATGAATTGAAAATTAAATATGACAAAAAAGGGTTTAATCTTGCTAGAGGCATTGATAATCTCTGGAAATATTGCCGCAAATCAATCGGCGGACCGGGATTTTTAATCAATGTGCCGGTAATTATGGAGCCCTTGGCCAAGAGAAGCGCAAACAATCCAGAAGTGGTTGAAAGATTTCAAGTTATAATTGCCGGCTCAGAAGTCGGCAAGGGCTATAGCGAATTAAATGATCCAGAGGATCAGGCAGAACGTTTTGTTAAACAGCAAGAATTACGGGAGGCAGGGGATGAAGAGGCGCAAATGTATGATCAAGATTTTGTCGAGGCCTTGGAATACGGCATGCCGCCAACTTGCGGTTTTGGGGTGAGCGAGCGGCTATTTTCATTTCTTATGAATAAACCGGCTCGCGAATGCCAAATTTTCCCATTAATGAAACCGAGAAATAAGTAATATTTTTATGATAAATTATCACGGTTTGAATGTTGTTATGCCGGCGATTTATAAGGCGCTTGACAAAGCGTTTAAATTTGCTATGATTAAATTGTTAATCTCGCCACGTTCCTCTGCCGCAAGGCAGGCGACCGTGGCTTTTTGATTTATGAAAAGAGCCATCGTTTTTATTGATGGCAGTAATTTTTATTACCGCTTAAAACACATTATAAAGAGAGGCTTAAACAATGCATCTTTACTTGACTTTAATTATCAGAAATTTTGCTTTTGGCTTTGCAAGGATTTTGAAGTCGTTGAAATGAGATATTACATCGGCGTTGTCAGAAGAAAAAATAATGATCAAAAAAGTGAAAAATTATACAATGATCAACAAAGATTATTTAGAAAGTTGCAAAAGCATAATGTAAAAATTGTGCTTGGCATGTTAATACAGCACCCTGATAAAACCTATCACGAAAAAGGCGTTGATGTACGCTTGGCCGTAGAAATGATAAAATTAGCCAGAGAAGATAAATATGACACGGCTTTTCTAATCAGTTCTGACACTGATTTGGTGCCGGCCGTTGAAGAAATTTTATTGCTTGGTAAAAAAGTTAAATATATCGGCGCTACCGACAGCCAATCGTTCGGTTTATCAAAAATTACACGCGATTATTTAATTTTGCGGCCTGAAGACGTTGAATTATTTTTAAAATAAATTATATGACTTTAGGCTTAAACAAACAACAAGCCGATGAACTGGTTAATAAATACATAACCAATCCTATTACCAAATACCATTTACTAGAATCCGAAGCCATTATGCGCGCTTTAGCCAAACATTTTGGCGAGAACGAAGAAGAGTGGGGGATTGTCGGATTATTGCACGACATTGACTGGGATTTAACTAAGAATAATACGCGCGAACATACGGTTAAAGCCGTGGAAATTCTAAAATCGGCCGGAGCGAGCGACTTTTTAATTGAAGTCGTAGTTTCTCATGGTTATGGCAGCGCACTCTGCGGCGTCAATCAGGATAAAATCCGCACCACGAAAATTCAGTACGCTCTGGCCGCGGCCGAAACCTTAACCGGCGTAATTGTGGCTTCGGCTATGGTACAACCAGATAAAAAGTTGGCCTGCGTTAAATCGTCATCTCTATTAAAAAAATTTAAAAATAAAAATTTTGCCGCTAACTGCAGTCGGAAAATTATTTTAGAGTGCGAAAAAATTGGTTTAAAACTTGATGAATTTCTAGCTATCGGGCTAAAGGCGCTGCAAGAAATATCAGATAAAATTGGTTTATGAAAAAACCTTTAAAAACCGTCATGGCCTTCGGCACCTTTGATCTTTTGCACCCGGGACATAAATATTTTTTAAGCCAAGCGAAAAAACTGGGTGATTATTTAATCGTCGTTATCGCCCGCAACAAGACAGTTAAAAAAGTTAAGGGTAAACTGCCGGAACACAATGAAAAACAGCGCCAGGGGGCTGTAATGAGCTTAAATTTAGCCGATAAGGTTATATTGGGCGATCGGGAGGCTGAAAAATATGGAATCATAAAAAAATATCGGCCGGAGATTATCTGTCTGGGTTATGATCAGAAGTATTTTGTTGATGGTTTAAATGAATTATTCAAAAAAATAAAACTTAATACCGAAATTATCCGTTTAAAGCCATTTAAGCCCGAGCTTTATAAAACTTCAATTATAAACATGGAAAAAATAACTAAACATTCAACTATCGGCGCGATTATAAAGCAGGGCGATAAAATTTTAATGGTTGACCGAAAAAATATTCCCTTGGGCTGGGCTTGTGTCGCCGGCCATATTGAAACAGGGGAGACTCCTGAACAAACTTTAATTAAAGAGGTTAAAGAAGAAGCTGATTTAAACGTTAAAAAGTTTAAATTATTAATACATGAATTTGTACCCTTCGGCACCTGCGGGCGGGGTTTTACCGGCCATGATTGGTACATTTATGAAGTTCTTAATTATGAAGGCGAGGTTAAACTAAGTTCCGAGCATAAGGCGATTGGCTGGAAAACCGTTGCCGAAATAAATAAATTGCAACTTGAAGAAGTTTGGGAATATTTTTTTAAAAAACTGAAAATCATTTTTTAATTCGCCTGATCGCCATTTGTAGTTAGCGAGTCTAATCATATGAAAATCACACTTTGCGGCAGTGTAAAATTCGCTGATAAAATTGTTGAGATGCATAAACGGCTGGCGGAGTTGGGCCATGAACCGCAAATTCATCCGGACATGTTTGGCATTGCCGACGGCACGGCCAGAGAGCTGATTGACGCGAAAAATAACGGCGAACACTACCAAATAAAAATTAAATATAATTTTATCCGAGCCTGGTATGATTTAATAATTAACGGCGACGCGATTTTAGTCTGCAACTTTGATAAAAATGATATTAAAAATTATATCGGCGGCAACACGCTAATGGAAATGGGCTTTGCTCATGTCAACAATAAAAAAATATTTTTACTCAATCCCATACCGGAAGAGGTCTCCTATGTTGATGAAATTAAGGCCATGGTTGATGTGGTATTAGACGGTGATTTAACTAAAATTATTTAATAATTCTTTTGCATTTTTCATTGAAAATTGAAAATTGTAAATTGAAAATTACTTAATATGCTGGACATAAAATTCATCAGGGAAAATGTTGAGTTAATAAAACAAAATTGTCAGAATCGGCTGGCTAAAGTTGATGTTGACAGGCTGATAGAGCTGGACGCGGAGCGCCGCGAACTGGAAACTAAAATTGACGAACTGCGCGGCCAAAGGAATACAACTTCTAAAACCAAGCCTTCGGCCGAAGAAATTTCTAAAATGAAAGGGCTGGGCCAAGAAATAAAAACTCTTGAAGAAAAACATGAATTGATTTATTCCCAATATAAAAGCCTGCTTTTGCAGGTTCCGAATTTAACGCACCCGAAAGTTATAGTCAGCCGAGACGAGAACGATAATCCAACCTTAGAAACTTTCGGTTTGCCGACTAAATTTAAATTTACACCCCTTGATCATGTTCAGTTAGCGCAAAATTTGGATTTAATAGATTTCGACAGAGCCGCAAAGGTCAGCGGCGCAAAATTTTATTATTTAAAAAATGAAGCCGCGCTTTTGGAATTTGCTTTAATTCAATATGCTTTGGAAATCGCCGTTAAACATGGCTTTACGCCTCTTACAACACCCGATCTGGCTAAGCAAGAGATTTTACAGGGCCTAGGGTATAACCCAAGAGGGGAATCAACGCAAATTTACAATCTTGAAAATACCGATCCGTCTCAAAAACCGGAATCAAATTTAAGTTTAATCGGCACGGCCGAAATTACCATGGGCGGATATCATATGAACGAAGTATTAAATGAAGAAGATTTGCCGAAAAAATACGTGGCCGTCTCGCATTGCTTCCGCACCGAAGCCGGCAGTTATTCAAAATTTTCCAAAGGCATCTTCCGCGTCCATCAATTTACCAAAGTGGAAATGTTCCAATATGTTTTACCGGAAAACGGCGAGGCCGCGCATCAGGAACTTTTAGAAATAGAAAAGAAAATCTTTAAAGGGCTTAAAATCCCCTTTAGGGTAGTTGACCATAATACCGCCGATCTTGGCGGCCCGTCTTATAGAACCTACGATTTAGAGGCTTGGATGCCGGGAAAACCCGATAAAAAGAACGGAGCCGGCGATTGGGCGGAAATTACTTCCGCCTCAAATTGCACCGATTATCAGGCCAGAGGCTTAAACATAAAATATAAAGATAAAGCCGGTGAAAAACACTTTGTTTATATGCTGAACGGCACGGCGATCGCGGTAAGCCGAGCGCTTATAGCTATTTTAGAAAATTATCAACAAGCCGACGGTTCAATAACCATTCCTAAAGTATTACAAAAATATTTGCCGGGAAAAATTAAAGTTATAAAAAGAAAATAAATATTGCTGTCATTGCGAGGAATGGAGCGAAGCGTAATGACGAAGCAATCTCACGAATGTCAAAGGTTAATTATAATAAGATTATAGCCAACTATGTTTGTCCAAACTATACGTGAGATTGCTTCTCTCTTAGTAGTCGCTCACAATGACAATACAAAACTATGCCTAAATTTAAAATCGCTCTTTTGTGCGGCGGGCCGTCTCTTGAACGCGCCATTTCTTTAAATTCGGCGCGCACCGTCTTAGACCATTTGCAATCCCGGGAAATAGAAATTTTGCCGGTTTATTTTGATCATAAAAACCAGGCTTTTTTAATTTCCCAAGCTCAATTATATTCAAACACACCGACGGATTTTGATTTTAAACTTAGCCAAACGGCTACAGCCTTAAGTCAAAAAGAATTAATTATTTTTTTAAAAAAAGCCGATCTGACTTTTCCGGTTATCCATGGAAAATTGGGCGAAGACGGTGAAATTCAAAAACTTCTTGAAAAAAACAACTTGCCTTTCGTCGGCTCGCCCTCAAAGGCCTGCGCTCTGGCTTTCGATAAGCATCTCGCTAATGAGTTTATAAAACAACGGGGGTTTTATACTTTACCATCGCTCGCGCTTTTAAAAAACGACTACCGAGAGCATAAGCGCGACATCACTGGCTTTTTTAAACGGCATAAAGTAACTCGCGCCGTTATAAAGCCGGCGACCGGCGGATCAAGCATCGCGGTTTATTCGGTTTCTAACGCCGATGAAGCTTTGGCGCGAGCCAAAGAAATTTTTTCTAAAGGAGTCTACGACCGCGCCGTGCTCGAGCCTTTTTGCCAAGGCAAGGAATTCACCGTTATAATTTTAGAAAACAAAATCAACCAGCCGGTCGCAATTCTACCCACCGAAATCGAACTTTCCTATAAAGACCACCAGATTTTTGATTACCGCAAAAAATATCTGGCCACCCGACAAGTTTTTTATCATTGCCCGCCGAGATTTAAAGATGAAGTTATTTTTAAAATTCAAAATGAGGCTCAAGAGCTTTTTCGTTTATTTAAATTAAGAGATTTCGCCCGTTTTGACGGCTGGCTCGAACCCAACGGCAAAATTTGGTTTTCGGACTTTAATCCGATTTCCGGCATGGAGCAAAACAGCTTTCTATTTATGCAATCATCGCGGCTTGGCTTTAGCCATGGCGGTCTATTGCGCTTTATAGTTAAAAACGCTTGCCGCCGCTATGGCCTAAGTTTTCCCGAGGTTAAAAAAACTAAGGCCGGATTAAAACCGAAAAAAAGCCTCAACGTAATTTTCGGCGGCAATACGGCCGAAAGGCAAGTTTCGGTCATGAGCGGAACTAACGTTTGGTTAAAGCTTAAACGCTCGGTCAAATATGATCCGCAACCGTATCTTATGGATACGAATAATCAAATTTGGCGATTGCCTTATACTTTGACGCTAAATCATACCGTAGAGGAAATCGCCGAAACTTGCCGGAGCGCCAAGCAGGACGAAAAGCGACTGAAAGAACTAACTGCCGGAATAATAAAATCGCTTATGCCGGAAAAAAATGATCTGACTGAAGCCTGGTTTTTGCCGGAAAAAATGACGCTTAAAAACTTTATTAAAAAATCTCCTTATGTTTTTATCGGTTTGCATGGCGGTCTGGGCGAAGACGGCTCTTTGCAAAAAATGCTGGAATTAAATAAAGTTCCTTTTAACGGCTCCGGTTCCGCCGCTTCCGCTCTCTGCATGAATAAATTTATAACCGGCCAGGCCTTAGCCAGCCTTAAGAAAGAGGGGATGCATACGGCAAGAAAGGTAGTGGCCGAACTTAATTTGTTCAAAAAATTTAAAAATCAGGATTTTATAGAATACTGGAAAAATTTATTAAAAAAATTGGGTTCTAATACGGCGATTGTTAAACCGCTTGATGATGGCTGCAGCGCCGGCATCGCCAGACTATTTAAATCAAACGATTTAAAAACATATCTGGATTATGCCTTTAAAAAAACCACGGCCATTCCGCAGGACCAATTAACCAATCAATATAATATGATCGAGATGCCGGCTTGCCCGATGAATAAGATAATGTTCGAAGAATACATTACAACGGATAAAATTCAAATCATCGGCAATAAATTAACCTGGCTAAAAAACACCGATTGGATAGAAATTACCATGGGTTTGCTCGAAAATAAAGGCAAAATGCGCGCTTTAAATCCGAGTCTAACCGTGGCCTTAGGCAACGTTCTCACTTTAGAAGAAAAATTTCAAGGCGGCACGGGTATTAATATTACTCCGCCGCCGGCGCCCTATGTTAGCCTCTTAGCCATTGAAAAAGCCAAAATCAGGATAGAAAAAGTCGCTAAGACTTTAGGGCTAAGAGGTTACGCGCGAGTTGATGCTTTTATGAATATAAAAAACGGCGAACTGATTATCATTGAAGCTAACACCTTGCCGGGTTTAACGCCGGCTACTGTAATTTATCATCAGGCATTGGCTGAAAAAACGCCGCTTTATCCGGTTGAATTTTTAGAAAAAATTGTAGGGAATAATTATTAATGATATGCTGTTTGCAAAAAATAACTTTAATAAAACTAAGCGGTTCGGCGCCGGTAAAAGAAGATTTATTTATTCAAAAAAAACTTACGCCAATCCCTTTTTTCAACGTAAAAAAGTTTCTTCTCTTAGGCAAAGCGGTTTCTTATCGAATAAAATTAAACTCACTATTATTGCCTCGTTTGTTACAATATTAATTTTTATTTGGCTGTTGTTTTTTTCCACGCTTTTTAAAATTAATAAAATTGAAATAAGCGGAGTAGGGGAGAATCTGGCCAGCGAGGTCGAATCCCTTGCCCGCCAAGTAGCCGAAGATCGACCGCTCGGAAAAAATAATTTATTGTTGTATAACGAAGACAAGCTAAGTCAAATTTTAAATAATAAATATTATTTGCAAACTTTAAATATTAAAAGAAAACCCCTTCACACCTTAAAAATAACTTTAAAAGAAAAAAGCCAAATTGCGGTTTGGCGCGAAGGCGATAAATATTTTTATCTTGACAGCGAGGGCAATGCTATAAACCAAGTTGAACCATTAAACATTAACGGCAAACTGATGCCTCTAATAGAAAATCAGACGAACATTAAAATAGCAGGGCGTAAAGCAAATATTAATGAGTCGGCGCTAGACTATATTCTGGCGTTATTTAATGAATTTAAGGATAAAAAACACAGCTTCGAAATTGAAAGATTCATTGTTGATCGAGATTTAAACACGGTTAAAATGGCGGTTCTTGATGGACCAAGGATATATTTTAATTTAGAGGAAACAGTCACTAAGCAAGTAGAACGTCTTGATTTGATAATTAAAGAGAAATTGCCGGATAACCTTAAAACTAAAGAGTACATTGATTTGAGGTATGGTAATAATATCTATATAAAATAATTATCATTTTGCGACACTAGAATAATCATCCTGATATTTATGCCTTAGATTAGCTAGAGACGTTAGTGAAATCGACAAAATCAGGCTAATATTAGCTAACTAATCCAAATAATACAGGCCAAATTAAAAACCTAAATAATTATATTTAATTAATAAGCCACTTTAAAATTTAAGACAATTATGGTATAGATATACCATAGGGCAGCCTAGATTTTAATAACTAAATACACTTATGGAAAAAGTTTTTAAAACTTTATTTGTTTTGGCAATATTAATATCGTGCGTCTTGCTGATAGTAGGATTTTTATTTTTATTAAAACTGATCCTGCTATTCACGCCGGAAATTCATCTTTTTGGCATGTTGATCACATAGCTTGATAACTAAGCCCAATAAGCCAAACTAAAAGAGACTAATCAAGCGTCGTATAAGTTATATTGTGCGACGCTATGATATTAGGAAAATACCAATTTTGCCATAGTCCTCTCTTAATATCGCTTATATAAACCTTCCCGCGGCTATGTCTAATAAATCATTTTCATACAAAACAAATCGCGATTAACTTTAAATATCTTTTTACATTCACAGTTTGTAAATTTGCTCGATATTGTGAAAATTTCTGACCTCCCTACTTCCTGCTACGGCCAAACAAAAAAAGCTTTCAGCTTATCGGAAATCATAAATTTCCGATTTTTTGTGCTAGTAATGAAATAGTGAATCTACGGCAGATATTCCATGGGATCAACCGGCACGCCGCCTAAACGCACCTCAAAATGAAGATGCGGCCCGGTAGTGGTTCTGCCGGCGCCGTTAGTGCCCGGCGTGCCGCCGGACAGCCCGATAGTTTGCCCCTGGACTACATACTCATCGGACTGAACATAAATTTTTGAAACATGGCCGTAAACGGTTGCCAAGCCGTCGCCATGAATTATCATAATATAGCTATAGCCTTTTCCCGCATTTTTAGCAATCGCCACATAACCCGAAGCCGCCGCCCGGATAGAAGAACCCTGACCGGCTCTTATATCAACCGCCGGATGCTCGAAAACATAGCGAAAAGGATAATCAGGGTCATGAAAATATGCCGTAATTGTATTTTTCGCCACCGGCCAAATAAAGCCCGCGTCGTTAAATTCCAAAGTTTTACCGGAAAGTTTTGAGATTCTGGCTCTTACCACTTTTTCCAAATTTACGATATCCGACTCGGCTTGCGCCTGCTCTTGTTTGGCCAATTTCAATAATCTTTGATACTCTTTTTCCGAAGATTTTGTCTGATCCAAAACATTAATTTTAGTCTGCTGTTCTGAAGCTAAATTTAATTTTTTGCTTTCTAAATTCGACTTTAATTCCACCAACTGCTTCTGGGTTTCATTTAAGCTCTTTTTCTTTTCTTCCAAATCTTTTTTATATTGCTTTATGGCGGCCAGCCCTTCGTTAATTTTTTTATTTATATCCTCTAAGTACCTGGCTTGGCTGACGAACTCATTCAAGGTGTTGTTAAGAAGTAATATTTCCAAAGTTGATTGATCATCCTGCTTTTGCATCAGCCTGACTACCGAGCCGATATTCTCTTTTTGCTTTAAAATTTGCTCATCTTTATCTCTAATTTCCAAATTTATCTTATCGATTTCTAGGTTTGTCCGATCAATTTCAGTCTGCGCGCTATCTATATCCAGAGCGGCTTTAGCCAAACGATTTTCTAGAATTGCCAACTGATTATTCAGGCTGGCCTTTTCTCTCTGCTTTTGCGCGATGGCGCGAGAGTATATTTCCTGCTGTTCCTGCATTTTTTTAAGCCGATCGCGCTTGCTTTGGATTTCCGCGTTTATTTCCTTTACCTCTTGATTCTCCTCTTCATAATTTTGCCCTTGGCTCGCTAAGGGGTTAAATAAAAACAAACTTATAACTAAAACCGGGATAAATTTTTTAAAAATTTTATTCATAATCTATAGTTTTTTTATCGCTTGATTAATTCTTTTTAAGCATTCGGCGCTGCCTAATACTTCCGCTACTTCAAACGGCCCAGGGCTGAACTGACGTCCAGTTAAAGCTGCCCGCATCGGCCATAAATAGTCCCCGACTTTTAACTCCCGGCTCTTTATAAAGCCGATAATCGCCTCTTCCAGGCTATCGGCTGTCCATTTTTCTTCGGAAATTTTTTCCAATAGTTCAAAAACGGCTTGCAAGTTTATTTTTATCTGTTCGGCGGTTAATTTTTTCCAAATTAGCAATTTCGACTCATATTGCAAATCCTCCGCGAACATAAACGCCGTCAACTCCCCTACCTCGGAAAGTTTTTTTAATCTTTCCTGCTCAAGTCCGATAACTTTTTGTATATAATCTACGGATTGCTTTCCGGGGTTTTTAGTTAATTTTAAATTCTCGCCTAAAAACGGCAGACATAGTTTAGTTAATTTCTCCAAAGACATCTGCCTGATATAATAGCCGTTAAAATAATCCAGTTTTTCAACATCAAAAATCGCCGGACTCGTACCCATATCTTTATAATCAAAATATTCTATCATTTGATCCAAACTTAAAATTTCGTCCTGCTTATCGGCCGGAGCTTTATCCGAGGCCGAAGGATGCCAACCCTGCAAAACGCAAAAATTTAGCATTGCCTCGGGCAAATAACCCTTGGATCTAAAGTCCTCTACCGCCACGTCGCCCTGGCGCTTGGATAACTTTCCGCCCTCCTTATTTAAAGTCAGCGTTAAATGAATAAATTTCGGCGCTTCCCAGTCAAAGGCCTGATAGAGCAAAATATTTTTGGGAAATGACGGTAGCCATTCGTCGCCCCTTAAAACGTGGCTGATTTTCATTAAGTGATCGTCAACCACGCTGGCAAAATGATAAGTCGGCATGCCATCGGTTTTTATTAAAACTTGGTCTTCCAAATTTTTAATTTCAAATTTTATATCGCCGCGCAGTTCATCATGAACGATAATTTCATCGTCCAAGGGCATTTTTTGCCTGATAACGAATGGCTCGCCATTGGCTATTTTCTTGGCCACTTGGCTCTCGCTTAAATCTCGGCAAGCGCGATCATAGCGAGGCGGCATTTTTTTCGCCTGCTGTATTTCTCTCATAGACTTAAGCCTTTCTTCAGTGCAAAAACAAGGATAAGCCCCGCCTTTCTTTAAAAGCGCTTGCGCGTATTCTTTATAGATATCCAATCTTTGCGTTTGGACATACGGCCCAAAATCGCCGCCTACATGCGGCCCTTCATCAAAATGTATGCCTGCCCAATTCAAAATATTAATTAGACCCTCAACCGCGCCGTCGACTTCTCTTTTTCGGTCCGTATCTTCAATTCTTAAAATCAATTTTCCGCCCAGGGTTTTAGCGATTAAATAATCAAACAGAACCGCCCTTAAACTGCCGACATGAAGCCAGCCGGTTGGCGATGGCGCGAAACGAACTCGGATATTTGTTGGCATATAATTTCTAGCTTTGATTATTATTTATATTTCCCTTCTGTTTGTCATTCCCGAAGCCGAAGGCTATCGGGAATCCAGGGGTGAGCAGTAAATATACGTTCCTTCCTCTAACCCTTTTACAATATAAAAATTTTAAACCAGCGAGCGAGCAGTAAAAACATTTTTACTTTTCCCTCCTGGATTCCCGCCTGCGCGGGAATGACAACTAACTATTTTATCATCTCGGCGAAAATACTTTTTATTTTCTGATCATGCGACCAGCCGATGATTCTCTTTAAAAGCACTTCCCGTCCGTTGCGATAGTCTTTATTAATTTCTTTGCCGATTCTGGTAATCGCTTTCTCCAAAGTTTTGTCTTTGTTCTTAGCTTGATTATATAAGTTTGACAGGAAATAGCAACGATTGGCGCTGATTAAAGGCCGACCCTTCCCGCTTACTTTATAGCCGACCCAGGACTTAATAGTTGACTGATTTTTTGTTAAAGCCAATAAGACTCGTCTCATACCATCAAAAACCCGGTAATTTTCGCCAATTTTATAGGTTAAAATCGGAAAATCGTCTCTGTCCTTATACGCTCTAAAGCCGGTTTTAATAATTTCCTCTCTCATGGTCTTATTAACTTTCCATTGCCTAGCAAAGGCCAAGGAATTGCGATTAAATTTTTTTATAACATATTTATCAATTACCGGCGACATGCCGGTCAAATAAATTTTCTCCAAAGGAATATTTTTTAACTTCCATTGATATTTATCGTCTGACAAAACCGCGAAAACCTGCTTTAATTTCCAGCCCTCGGCAATCGCGGCTAAAAAATTCCAAAATGAAATCTCCCCTTCTCTTAGATCAAACTTATCGATCGACTTATCAATTTTTTTATAAAATTTTTCATCCTTAACATCAGAAAAAATCTTTCTGAATTCATTTTTCAGGTATTGCTTGGCGATTAGTAAAGAATTTTTTGACGGCGTGTATTTTTGCATATGAGGGATGATTACTGTTTATATTTTTTTATAAAATCCGCTTCATTATTATATTCAGCGAAATTTTTATGATGCGCCGGTGGAATAAATATGCCGTTTTCCTCGTGCTTTATGCCGCACCAGTAGCGTTCGGTTTCCGCCGCCATTTTAACCCAATAGTTTGCTAAACCGTTAGCATAACCGCAATAAACGCAAAAACCTTTTTGCCAAAAATTTAAATATTTCAATTTATATCTGTCTATTTTAATATAATTACCTCTTTTTAAGCAAGGAAATCCATATAGAGGAAAGCAGATACGATGATATATCTCCGCCCATAAATCAAAAATCAGTAGAGGTATAATCAAGGTTAAAACTAGCGGTACGGCTAACGAATGATTAAGCAATCTGCGAGGATTTTTAAGATATAGCATAGGTTTTTAATTACTTTTTATCGTTTCATAAAACTTTTCCATAAATATCTTGGCCGATTGGCGGCGAACCGGATGCACGGCTTCAACTAATTTTTCCGCGTCCACCCAAGCAAAAGCTCGGTGCTCCCAATCATTTACTTTTATCTCGCTGTCCTCGCCTGTAAATTCGGCAATCAATAGGCTTTGTTTCTGCCCCTTATAGCCGCGCTGAATTGGCACATACTCAGCTGCCAAACCATTTTCATCAAAGCGTTTATTGAATTCATATTTATGTAAATTTTTAAAAACCGCCACCGATTTTATATTATCCGTATTCAGCTCTTCTTTTAATTCTCTGGCGCCGGCGATTAGCAAGCTCTCTCCATCGGTTCCGCCCTGCGGCAATTGCCAATGCTCTCTTTCTCCAACTCTTTTAACTATCAATATTTTATGCCTGCCATTTTCCCGCCTAAAAAGCAGACAGGCAACATTCGGCCGATAGCGCCAGCGTAAAATAAAATAAAAAACTAAAAAACGCCAGGTAAAAACTACCGTGGCTCGATAAATTCGCTTAGTTCTTTTAGGTTGCATGGCTAATCGCCAGAGCCACTCCAGGCCGATCTTCCTTAATAGCCTGGGCGCGCGCTTAGCCTGGCCAGTTAAAAAATCAAAACTGCCGCCGACCGACATGCCGATTCTGGCCGTGGGTATTTTAGCCAAATTATAATAAATAAATTTTTCCTGATAAGGGAAACCTAAAGCGCAAAAGATAATCTCCGGAGCGAAATGATTTGCTTCCGTAAAATCATAAACGCCGGAACGCTCTATGTCCTGAACAAAAATTTCCAACCCGGGAAATTTATCGGCTAGAGCCTGCTTTATTTCCGCTCCAGAGGATAAACCGTCCTGCCAGTTAAATATCGCGACTTTTTTCTTTTCGGCCCGAGCCAATTCTAAAATATTAATCACCAGATCCGCGCCCGCTGTTCGTTCAATATTTTTTCCATAAAGCCAGGAAGCGAATTTTAGCGCCACGCCGTCGGCCAGGGCCAGATCGGCATGGTTCAATATGTAATGCAATTCTTCGTCTTTTTCCGTGGCTTCTAAAATTATTTCCGGATTGGGTGTAACGACAGTATGCTGCTTCCAGTCATACAAATACTGTTTAATTTTATATAAAGCTTCATCAGGAGCAATATTAGTAACATTTACTCCCAAAATATTGATTTTTTCCATACTGTAATTATACCTAAAAAATTTAACTTTAGCAATTTATATTTTACTACCCTTGCAATTTATTTCATATTGTGTTAATATAAATTACAAGAAAAAACTATAGAAACTATGAAAACGCTCCTTCTAAACCCAAAAATTGGCCGTTGTGAAACAGCCTTCCAAAATTATCTTGATAAAACGGTTACCCATCATCCGTTACCCTGGAGAGCTAATCTTCAAGGTAAAGAATGGGTGGTCGTCGCATCGGACAATGCGCTAATAGCGCAATGCGCCGATTGGGCGCAAGCGCAGGCAACTGTCAACTATGCTCACGACAACTTCGTGAGCGACGCCATTAGGAACCGGCTTTAACCGTCGTAAAGACAAAACAACCAAGCCGCTAACCCCACAATGTTAGCGGCTCTTTTTTATTCTTAAAAAAACTAACTTTAGCAACCTACTGTTTGTCATTGCGAGGAGTAGTAATGACGAAGCAATCTCACAAATAATAAATTGTGATAAAATTTTCCATTTTAGTTTAAACTCCTTGTTCGTGAGATTACTTCGCCGCCCTGATTACAGGGGCATCTCGCAATGACAATTCACCGACCGACGAATCGGTCATAAATTATTTCCCAAAAAAAAGAGCCGTAAGCGAGTGCCAACGGCTTTGAGCTAACATTTCGCAGTTAGCTTGCGCGGATACCATAACAAGATAGTCACAATGGTTTCCGTGATTAAAAAAGAAATTGGCTGAGCGGCGTTCGCGAAATCCCATTTTGGAATGGCGATGGTCGCGAAGACGCACGACGCCCAGAATAGCGTCCAACCGCGTTTATCTTCCGCTTGTGGATTTACCCAGGCGGAAATGAAGATCGGGATCATCCCAATAGTGATAGCCGTTAGGCTCATCATCAGCCCGAGCATCAATTGCCCGCAAATTTTCCAGACGGCCACGCTTATTAAAGCGCATGCCAAGCAGGCAATATCAAGACGTTTAAAGCCCGACTTGCCATAGACCAGTGTGGCGGCGAAAGTCAGCCACGATCCGACGGTTGAACACCACAGCTGGGTAGTGTCCGTACCGGCGACCCTCATCTCCCAAAGGGCGATGCTCTCCACTGTGGAGAAAATTAACCAAGGCGCCCAAAGCGGCTTGGCTCGTTTATCTCTGGTAACATACCAGAGATACGGCGCATAACCTAAAAGGTATAATGCGCCTGCTATGATTGAGCAGTATTCTTTCACATTATTCCTTTCGGTTAAAGTTTTTACGAAGCAGCAGTAAAACGACTAATTTTAATCGTCTTGCTGCTACTTCGTAGTTAAACATTTAAAGAACAAACCGACTTCTTATAATAGCATAGATATAAAAAAATGTCAAACAAAAATAGGATAAATATGCTAAAATTAGCAAAATATGATTAATCATCTTAATTAATCATCTGATTATGCTATAATTACTATATGCATGAAGCCCAATTCTATAAAAAATCAGCCAATCAGACCGTAGCTTGCGAACTATGCAACCATTTTTGCCATATCAAAAATAACGCGGTCGGTATCTGCGGAGTTAGAAAAAATTTGGACGGTAAATTAATTTCCTTGGTGTATGGTTATCCGGCGGCTATTAATATTGATCCGATTGAGAAAAAACCTTTGTTTCATTTTCTGCCTGGCAGTAAAACTTTTTCCTTAGGCACTTTAGGCTGTAATTTTAAATGCGCTAATTGCCAGAACTGGGGAATTAGCCAAGCCAAAGCGATAGATAGCTTGTCATTCCCGCGTAGGCAACCTGTTTTCTTTTTCTGCGCCGAGGTCAGCACCGAGGAGCAATCCAGACAGGACGAACGTGAAAAAAATAATAAATTCTGGATCCCCGCCTACGCGGGGATGACAAACAAAAAGATTCAAAGTCAAACAAAAGAAATAATACAACCTTCATATATTGTAGAACGGGCTCTTAAATCCGGCTGCCGATCAATCGCCTACACCTATAACGAACCCACGGTCTTCGCCGAATACGCTTTGGACATCATGAAATTGGCTAAGAAAAATAATTTAAAAAATATCTGGGTGTCTAACGGTTATATGAGCAAGTCATGCTTAGAAGCTATTATCCCCTATCTCGATGCCATTAATGTTGACCTGAAATCAATGGACGAAAATTTCTACAGAAAAAATTGCGGCGCCAAATTAAAACCGATTTTAAAAAATTTAATGGCCATAAAAAAATCCGGCGTTCATCTCGAAATTACCACTCTAATAATTCCAAAGTTATCCGATGATCCGGCCAGGCTAAAAAAAATCGCTAAATTTATTGTTCATGAGTTGGGCGCCGAAGTCCCCTGGCACTTATCAAGGTTTTCGCCTGATGTCTCATGGAAATTAAAAAATACTCCGGCCACGCCCGAAAAAACAATTTTAGAAGCCTACGAGTTAGGTAAAAAGGCCGGCTTAAAATATGTTTATGTTGGCAACGTCCATAGCATCGACAAAGAAAACACTTATTGCCCGAATTGCGGTCAATTAGCCATAAAAAGAGTCGGTTATCACATAACCAGACACGACGACAACGGCCATTGCCCAAAATGCGGCTATGATTTATGTGTAATTGTTTGATAAATAAACAACCATCTACCTCTGTCATTGCGGGCTTGACCCGCAATCCAGGAGGAAGACGCTAAAATTCGACTTCTAAGACAAATTGTTCGTGCCGCTCCCTCCTGGATTGCGGCTCGGAGGCCGCAATGACATGCAAATACTTGACAAATAAACACGGGTGAATTATATTAAAATTAGCACTCAAGACGTAAGAGTGCTAAAAATAATTCCATGTCTCATTGCGAGGAGCTTCATTTTATTTTGTCATTCCCGCGAAGGCGGGAATCCAGATATTTCGGCAAAAATGGATTCCCGCCTTCGCGGGAATGACAGAGGGGTAGCAATCGCTCGCAATGACAATAACAAATTAAACTATAATTATATGTTTGATAAATTCACTCATAAGTCCCAAGAAGCCATAATTAGCGCGCAAATTGTCGCCCAGGACCATGGCCAACAGCAAATAGAAAGCCTGCATATCCTGGCCGCCCTGCTCTCGCAAAACGAAGGCTTGGTTAAACCAATTTTAGAAAATTTGGGCATTAATTTTAAATTAATCGAAAAACGCATCTTTGACATCATGGACCGTCTGCCGAAAACTTCAATCGCTTCTAACGTCGGCACGGTGCAGGGCACGGCCGAAGCGGCTATGATTCTTGAACGGGCCAAAAAAGAAGCGGATAAAATCGGCGACGAATATATTTCCACCGAGCATTTATTTTTAGCTCTTATAGGCATAAAATCCAAAGCCCAGGAAATTTTAATGGGCGCGGGCGTTTTTTATGAAGAAGTTTCAAAAATCTTAGTTAAACTCCGCGGTTCGCAAACCATCACCGATCCGGAACCGGAATCGAAATTCCGCGTTCTGGAAAAGTACGCCATAAACTTAACCGAGTTGGCGCGTAGCGAAAAGTTAGATCCGGTTATCGGACGCGACGAAGAAATCAGGCGCATTATGCAGGTGATTTCCCGCCGCACGAAGAATAACCCGGTTCTAATTGGCGAAGCCGGCACCGGCAAAACCGCCATCGTCGAAGGCCTGGCGCAAAGAATCGTTTCGGGCGACGTGCCGGAAACTTTAAAGGGCAAAGAATTAATCAGTCTGGACTTAGGCGCTATGGTGGCCGGTTCTAAATTTAGGGGCGAGTTTGAGGACAGGCTAAAAGCGGTTTTAAAAGAAATTAAAGCTCAAGACGGAAAAATTATTTTATTTGTTGACGAGCTGCATACCTTGGTCGGCGCCGGCGCTTCTGAAGGCTCGATGGATGCTTCCAATATGCTAAAACCGGCTCTGGCGCGCGGCGAATTAAGAGCGATCGGCGCCACTACGACTAAGGAATACCAAAAATACATTGAAAAAGACGCGGCTTTAGAAAGGCGCTTTCAGCCGATTTACGTGGCTGAGCCGTCGATCGAAGATACGATTACCATGCTTCGGGGAATAAAAGAAAAATATGAAGTTCATCATGGCGTGCGCATCACCGATGACGCGCTTTGCGCGGCGGCCAAATTATCTTCCCGCTATATTACCGACCGCTTTTTGCCGGATAAAGCCGTGGATTTAATCGATGAGGCTTCTTCGGCTCTGCGCATGGAAATTGATTCCTCGCCCGAAGAATTGGATTGCCTGAAACGAGAAATTAAAACCTTGGAAATTGAAAAGGCCGGACTTTTAAAGGAAAACCAAGCAAATTCACGGCTTAAAGATATCAGTAAAAAACTGGCCCAGCTAAAAGAAAAATCCAGCCAATTGGAACTGCATTGGCATAATGAAAAAAATGCCATCGCCAAAATCAGAAGCTCGAAAAAGCAAA
This sequence comes from bacterium, assembly GCA_030650415.1. Taxonomy (GTDB): domain Bacteria; phylum Patescibacteriota; class Patescibacteriia; order Patescibacteriales; family GWC2-42-12; genus GWC2-42-12. The sequence goes on from JAUSEG010000018.1 coordinate 30,411, forward strand.
TCGACGAGCTTAAAGTCCAGGCCGAAATTATCGAGCGGCGCGGCGCCGATTTAACCCAAGTGGCGGAAATTCTCTATTCGAAAATTCCGGCCTTAAAAAAAGAAATAATCAGCCAGGAAGCCGAATTAGTTAAAATCCAAAGCGCCGGGCAAAGAATTCTTAAGGAAGAAGTCGATGAAGAAGATATCGCCAAAGTGGTTTCCCGCTGGACCGGTATCGCGGTTTCAAAAATGCTTGAATCGGAAATAAAAAAATTAGCTCAGGCCGAAGACGTCCTGGCGAAACGGGTAGTCGGCCAGGACGCGGCCATTAAATCGGTCGCTAACGCGATACGACGCTCCCGAGCCGGCATCAACGAAGAAAAAAAACCGATCGGCTCGTTTATGTTCGTCGGTCCAACCGGCGTGGGAAAAACCGAATTAGCTAAAGCCTTGGCCGAGTTTATGTTTAACGATGAGTCAGCGCTTATTAGATTGGACATGAGCGAATTTATGGAAAAACATTCGGTGGCAAAAATCATCGGCTCCCCTCCCGGCTATGTCGGGCATGACGAAGGCGGGCAATTAACGGATAAAATCAGGCGCCGTCCCTATAGCGTGGTTTTATTTGATGAAATCGAAAAAGCTCATCCGGAATTCTTTAATATCCTATTGCAGATCCTGGACGACGGCCGATTAACCGACTCCAAAGGCCGAATAATTAATTTTAAAAACACCATAATCATCATGACCTCAAACTTAGGCAACGAGGTAATTAAAGAATATTCCATCGGTTTTAAGGATACGACGAACGCGAAAGAAGCCGCTGCTTTCCGCCATGACGAAATGAAAGAAAAAATTGATAGCATACTTAAGGATCACTTTAAGCTGGAATTCTTAAACCGCCTGGATGAAATAGTAATCTTTAAGAATTTAGGCAAAGAGGTCTTAACGAAAATCGTCGATCTTGAATTGGCTAAGGTGGAAAAAAGATTAAAAAATAAAGTTATCAATTTAAAAATCGCCTCTAAAGTTAAAGCCATGCTCTTAGAGAAAGGCTATGATATAACCTACGGCGCGCGGCCGTTAAAAAGAATTATTCAGAACATGATCTTAGATGAACTGGCCATGGAAATTATCGAGGGTAAAATCAAGGCCGGCGATAAAGTGGAAATTAATTTAAGCTTCAAAAATAAAATCACCATGGAAGTCATGAAAAAATAAACTTTAGCGCAAAATAAAACCACCTCTTAAAGAGAAGTGGTTTTATTTTATCTTAATTTTTTTTATTTATCTTTTCGCGCCCGAATAAGCGATGGCTCTGACTATGTCCCAGTCCGGGGCAGTAGTCGGCGCGCGCTTCATGAAATATTTGAATGATAAAATTGCGGCTTTTTCCGAATTTAGATTGCGTTGGCTCGGTCTTAAACCGTAAGCCATGACCGTAACCGCCGCGTTATTATTAACGTTAGCCATCTTGGCTTCGCGCCCGTAAATTTTCTTGAAAGACAGTTTAGCTTTAGTTTCAGCCGCGCTATTCTTTTCGCTCGGCCATCGGCCATTGCCGATCTTTATGACATCCTGCCACTCTATTTCGGTCTTGGGCAATTTGCCGAAAGCGGACAGATAGGAGCTTAGAACACCGGCTCTTTCGCCCGCGCCTAATTTTTCGGTTGTCGGCGCGCCATTATGAATATAGTAAGCCAGCGCGTATTTATCCTGATCGACTAAATCTTGCTGGCCATTCTTCCTGGTAGAAATATAAAGCTCTCTGGTTATGTCATTTAAAGCGACAAATTTATTATAATTATAAACTGTCGTGGCTTCAAGCTGAATTTGCTCTAATTGAGTTAAGACAATTTTTACGCCCAAAACTTCCGGCTCAAGTTTTGGTTCTAAGGCGACTGCGGCAAAGTCTAAACTAATTGAGTCGGAAACTACACCGGAGGTATTGTTAGACGCGTCTTTGAATTTCGCATAAACTGTTTTAATTCCATTTTCACCGGCTAACAGCCATGATTTAGTAGTACTGGAATTTTCCCAGCTCGCCCCGCTAAAGGCCGGTTCGTTGCTGATCATCATATAGATGCTTGAGGCATCGGTAGCGGATAATGTCAAAGTGACAGTCCTGCTGGTAGTCGTGGCTTCTCCGGTATTTATGATAACTAAAACGT
>JAUSEG010000019.1 GCA_030650415.1 bacterium
GTCCCGATGCCGACGTTATTATCAAAAAACGCTTTGCTGTTTGTATAGAGTCCGAAAAAATCTGTGCCTGTATTATAGTTTGCCAATGTTACTAGGCTTGAGGCGACATTACTGCCGGATTGAAACTGCCCTTGATTTGAATCTGTGAAAGAATTACCTGTTGTATCCGCATATTCGTCAAACAATCCATCGTCATTCTCTCCGGCGAGCGTAAAGTCTCTCAAAATTCTATAGCCATCAACCAGATCAGGTGAATTTTCCCAATTTAAGAAAACATGGGATCCAGGTCCTCCGCCTAATTCTTCAATCGTTAAAATTCCTCCGGTAACGGTTGATGAATAAATTCTTGCTCCCCCAATATCTTTATATGAATAATAACGATATTGCACTGTGTCGCCGAAATGAAAACCCCCTACATCAAGTTCGCTTTCGGTATTAGGGTTTGGTGGAGAAAACGGAGCCACACTATCCGAAACTGCCAATCGAGCCACCGGCGCATCGGTTCCGATACCAATCTTGCCTTTATTGTCTACTACAAATTTACTCACTCCGCCGACTTGCGCGTCAATTAAAAATTGCTTTCCCGGAGTCTGAAAACCAATTTCCGTACGATTAATAAGCAGGTCTGTATTATTAATGCCTGAACTCGAACCCTGATTGTAAACGGGCGCAATTTTCAAGGCCGTTACTGACTGACCATTTAAATTTTGTTGAAAAGTCGGAGCGAATAAATTAGGCTCCAGCATTTCATTACCGAATGTGCCGGTAATTTTAGTTGTGCCGACTACTTCTAATTTTGCGCTGGGATTTGATACGCCGATGCCGACGTTGCCGGTAACCCATAAACCCGGATCAAAGGCGCCGGCAGTATTAATCCACAATGAACCTTGTTTACTCTGAACAGTGTTGCCAGCGTTTAACGGCGCATCCGTATTATTATTTGGCGGATTCGCTGAAGGCGCTGTCCAAGCGGCTAAAAGCGATTGAAAAGAAATAGTTAAACCAATAGTTAAAAAAATCGCTAAAACAAATAAGAAAAAAATTTTAAAATGTTTTAAGTCCATACTAACTGTTTATTAAAAAAATCAATATTTTAAAATTTTCATTTAACTTTACTGTTAGCTTCTTCCAGCATTCTTTGTATTTCTGCTTCTCGCTTATTATCAGCTTCAATCTGCTCCGGAGTTCGGCTATTTAATTTCTCTTGAACTCTTTGATTAGCCACAGCCTCAGCCGCTTTTATTGCATCAATAGTGGTGCCGCCAAATTCATTTTTCCCCTGTTCTATTATCTTTTCAACTGTTTTTTTGACTTCTTCATCTTTTTGTTTATCTATTTCAGCGGGAGTTAAATTTTTATTAACGCCAGCTTCCTGGCCGGTTTGCTCTATCCCTGCCCCAGAGTTAATTAATTGGTTAGCTGGAACGGCTGACTGCTTGCTTATATATAAAAAGACAAAAACAAACGCTATAACTAATGACAAAATTAGTAGAATTACAATAGCTTTTTTAGGAGTCATACTCTTAAAATATTTTATTGGCCAACCTTAGCTAGGCTATTAACTATTCTCACCAGTTTGCTGGTTCCGCGCTTTTTATCCAGCTCAAGAAACAGCGAAGTCCAAGAAGCAATTTGAAAAACCGAAAGAGAAGCGCCAACAATCATAATGATTGATAAAAAACCGGTCAGGGCTAAAATAACGATAAGCCAAGAACCGACCAGGGCTAGAGAGTAATAGAAAAGCAAACCTAAAAATAAAAACGGCACGGCCAAAGCTAAAATCGCTAAAATCGTCCCCAGGCCAACCAAAAAATTAATGAAAAACAGAATGACCGCCATTTCAAGACTGATTAACCAATTATCTTTAAATAACTGCCAGCTTTGCTTTAAGGCTTGACCGGCTTTACTGCCATAAATAATTACATAAGCGATAGCATATTTCATGATAAAAGATAAAATTATCGCCAGAGGCGCGGCGATTATCAGAGCTAAAACATAAAAAAGATTAGCGTTAAAACTTTCTTGAGAAAAGATTATCGGCAAACTTATCACCGCGAACATCATATAAATCACGGTTTTAGTTAAAATATTTAAAGCTAAGACCGGCCAAAAATTTAACCTTCCTGAATCCATGCCCTCTCTTAAAGAGCTTTTTTTCTGTTTTATAATCGCGGCTGAACTCGCGACTACGGCCGCCTGAGAAACGACCACCAGCCAAACTAAGAAGATTAAAATTGCCAAAACAATCAGCAAAATCACTAAATATATCATTATGTTCAGAGTATCATTTTTGAATAAATTTCCAATATTGGAATAAGTTTTGGCGCTAAAAACGCCGGTTGAGACGATTCTTTGCCAAGCCGGAAATAGCGACTGGCCGGAATCGCCGTAAGCATTATTAAACAAAATTTCCAATCCGTAGCCATTGCCCAAGAGCGCGGCAAAAATACCAAAAACCCAGAGATATTTATTTTTCCAGGTTAATTTCCAACTTTGTTTTAAAATATTTCTATAAAATGGCATAAGTTCCTCCTTTATCGCTTTTAGCGAAAATTAATATTAAATAATGTCTATATTATACCACAAAAATTTATTTTGCGGTAAATAAGTCTCATTTTTGTCAATAACAAAAAACCCTCCTACTCTTTTTTCAGTTTCGGCCCCATGATCTTTTCAAATTCTTCTTTCTCTAAAGTCTCCTTAGCCATAAGTTCGACCACAATCTTTTCTAAAAATTCATGCTTGGTTTTAACGATGCCCTTAGCCTGAAGAACCGCCATATCAATAAAACCGGAAATTTCTTTATCAATCTGCTCGGCGACTTTTTCGCTATAATCTCTCTGCTCATGGATTTCTCGGCCTAAGAAAATCATTTCTTCTTTATCGCCGTAAGTCCTCGGACCCAGCGTATCGCTCATGCCATAATCAGTAATTAATTTTCTGGCTAAACCGGTGGCGCGCCTTAAATCGGAAGTCGCGCCGGTGGTAACTTCGCCGAAAATTTCCTGCTCCGCGACATAACCGGCTAGAAGAACGGCGATTTCTTCAACATACTCCGACTTTGAATACATATGCTTATCTTCTAAAGGAAGCTTAAGGGTATAGCCGCCGGCCTGTCCGCGGGCGATAATAGAAACTTTTTGCACCGGATCGATTGAAGGCAAAAAATGCGCCGCTAAAGCGTGGCCGGCTTCATGATAGGCCGTAATCTTTTTTTCTTTATTGGATAAAATTCTTGATTTTCTTTCCGGGCCCATCATAACTTTTTCAATCGACTGAAAAATATCGTTCATCTCAATAATCTTTTTATCCTTCATGGCCGCGAAAATCGCCGCTTCATTTAGAAGATTGGCTAAATCCGCGCCGGTAAAGCCCGGCGTCCTTTCCGCCACTCGCTTTAAGCTGACGTCTTTGCCCAGCGGTTTCTTTTTAACATGAACTTTTAAAATCGCTTCGCGATCGGCTAAATCCGGTTCATCTAAAATTACCCGGCGGTCAAATCGGCCGGGGCGCAAGAGCGCTAAATCCAAAACGTCCGGCCGATTAGTGGCCGCGATAACGATGACGTTGGCGCTGGGTTCAAAACCGTCCATTTCCACTAAGATCTGATTTAAAGTTTGCTCCCGTTCATCATGCGAGCCACCCATGCCTGAACCGCGCTTCCGGCCGACCGCGTCAATTTCATCAATAAAAATTATGCACGGCGCGCTTTTTTTGGCTTTACGGAATAAATCTCTGACGCGGGAAGCGCCCACGCCCACGAACATCTCGACGAATTCCGAGCCGGAGATGGAAAAAAACGGCACATTGGCCTCGCCGGCGACGGCCCGAGCGAGCATTGTTTTACCAGTGCCGGGACTGCCTAAAAGTAAAACTCCGCGCGGCGTGCGTGCGCCAATTTCGGAAAATTTCTGCGGATTTCTTAAAAACTCCACCACTTCTTTTAATTCTTCCTTAGCCTCCTTAACGCCGGCCACTTCTTTAAAAGTAATCTTATCTTTATATTCTCGGCCGACTTCTTTAGCCTGCGATTGGCCGAACATCATCGCCTTGGAATTCGCTCCCTGAACCGACCTGAGCATAAAGTAAATAAAAACGCTAATTAGTAAAAAGGGAATTAAAAACGGTAAAATCGCGCCCAGCCAATAATTCATTCCTTCATTTTCTTTGACTTCCACTTTAATGCCGGCGACTTTAGACTGATCAAGGTTAAAATTTTTAACGATTTGCGAGAAAGTCTCGCCAGCCTCTTTTTTAACCGTTTCCACCTTGCCTGCCTGTCCGGTAGGCAGGCCTTGTTTTAAAGTTACTTTCATCTCACTGCCCATAATAGCGATTTTTTCCACCTCGCCATTATTAATTTGCGCCACCAAAGTATCAATACCCACAATTTCGCTTTTTTCGCCGCTCGAACTTAGAATGCTAAAAACCGCGGCGATTAACAAAAAAGTCGTAAAAAATATTAAAAAATTCTTGATTAAATTTTTCATTGGAAGATAAAAATTATGGGTTAATTATGTTGAAATTATATAATATTATGCTTTATTTTGCAACCATAGCAGTCGGTCTCCCCCTTAATAAAGGGGGACTAAGGGGTATTTTAATCTCACTGCCAACGGCCAAGATATTAAAAATTCTAACATAAAAAAAGAGCCAAGGATCAAAAATCTGTGATGATTCAAGAATCCAAGGCTCGAGGCCGACCCGCTTCGCCTAAACTACGGCAGTAGGTAGATATTCATAGACAAGAATGTGATCACTATCGTACCACTGGCCGTCAAGGTGACGCTGGCTGACATCCACGGTAAACTGATCGCCGTTAACTCCGAGAAGTGCATACCAAAACTGATTATCAACATTCGCCCACAGAGTAAAGTGGCGGGCGAGGCGCTGCTCTTCGGGGAACTTTGCGCCAAAGGCAAATAGCGTCATCGGGCTCACAATTCGAGGGAATAATCCAAACAGCTCCCTGGTTTTGACGATCTTGCCCAACGGCACGGCTCGCACATAGCAGTCCACCGGCTGAATGATTAGTGGAATCTTAGCCGGGTTACTGGCTAAATTTAACTTTAACAAACCACTCAACAAATTGATGGCCTCTTGTGCTGACCGAGCATTACCGGTCACATGGTAAACTTTCCCTGCGGGCGTCGCGGTGACTTTGGGAACGACGACAATGTCATCGTCGCGGATCACTGCCTGTAGGGCAAGCGATACCCGGCTGGCTGGCCGTTGCCTTTCATTCACGAGTTCCATCGCATGGCCGAATTGGCTTAACAAAGACGCCTGCTCTTCCAACGTGTAATTAAATGTGCTACTACTCATAGCTTTTCTCCTGTTGTTTCTTTTCTTGTTGATGTAAACCTTGACTACTCATCAAAGTCTCCGCCCTCGGAATTGAGAGCAGAAGATAAAAAGTTTTATGGCTTATTATCTTCTAATCTCAAAAGTAGTTGATTTTTCATTATACTCTTTTTACCGCCCCTGTCAAGATTTGTCTTTCCGTTTACTAAGGACGCCCGAAATAAATTCGGGCGTCCTGGTATATATTTTTCACGATATGCCATTATTTGCCGGCTTCTTTTTTCTTCTTTTCGGTTTTTTCTTTTTTCTCAATCGATTTCTCGGCTGACTCAACCGTTTTTTCTTTCTTAGCTTTTTTCTTGTCCACCGTAGCTCTAACGGAGGTGGGGGCTTTGGCTTTGCCTTGGCCGTCAATTTTATCCGCCGCGGGCTTTTTGGTTTTCTCCTCTTTTTCTTCCGACTCCGCCTTGGCTTCAGGCTTATTATCAGCAACGGCTTTTTCCGAGCTAGTCGAAGGAGTTGAAATCGCCAGGCCTAAGCGATGATCTCTGGGTTCGATCGATACCACGGTAAACTCTTTTTTCTCGCCGACTTTATAAAGCTCATTAATCTTCTGGCCGGGGATCAAACCGAGCTGGCTAATATGCGATAAGCCATGGATATCTTTATCTAATTCAACGAACAAGCCAAAAGGATTAACCTTAAGAATCGCGCCTAAGACCGCTTGCCCGACTTTATATTTACTTTCCACATCATGCCAAGGATCGGTTAAGAGCTTCTTGGCTGATAAAAATATTTTCGAGCCTTCAATGGAAATAATTTCCGCTTTAACTTTGTCCCCGACTTTAAATAAATCAGACGGATCTTCAATTCTCTGCCAGGCCAATTCGCTGATATGGATTAAGCCTTCCAGGTTTTCGCCAAAGCTCAAAAAGACGCCGAAATCGGTTAGAGCGGTAATCGAACCGTCGACCACGCTGCCAACTTTATACTTTGAAATAATATCTTTCTGTTTTTCTTGCCAGGCTTCTTTTTCGCTGACCACCAATTTATCATCCTTTTCATCAAGCGTCATAACCTTTACTTCAAAATCGGTGCCAATAAAAGATTTTAGCTTATCTAAAATTTTGCTTTTATCGCCGCCGTTGACGCGAGGATAGTTTTCCGGCGCCAATTGCGAAACCGGTAAAAATCCCTGAATCTGGGCAAAGCTCACGATTAAGCCGCCTTTATTAACATCATTAACTCTAACCTTCAAAATTTTTCGGTTTTCATAAGCATCTACTAAAGTGGTCCAAGCTTTCTGCTGGCCGGCGCTTCGGAACGATAATTCCAACTCGCCATTCTCGTTTTCTTCCTCGACGATCGTGGCCTCAACCTCGTCGCCGGGTTTTAAATTGGCATATTCGTCGGCCTCAAAATAAAGCTCGCGGCCGCGAACTACGCCGGTCGTTATGCCGTCAATGTCTAGTTTAACTTCGGCCTTAGACGCGGCTAAAACGGTGCCCTTAACGATATCGCCGGCTTGGGGAATCTTTAAGTTTTCTTTATCCAATAGATTCTGAAAATTTTCTCGGCTGGCCTCGTCATCGCCTTCGCCGATTGGCGAATGGCGGAGCTCATCATTTTTTGTTTCGTCTGTCATAAATAAAAAAAATTATTCTAACCTTCCCTCGCCGTCAGGCGAATCGGGAAAGTCCTTTGGCCACCTCTACCAAAGGCTGAATTACAGGTGATTATTTTACCCCGTTAAATCGCGCTCCGCGCGAATTTTGTCCGCCAACTGGCGGACAAAATTATTTAACGGGGTTAATTGTTTTATCATTATACAATAAACTCTAAAAAAATCAAGTCTCAGTCTTCTCTAACGCAAAATGATACCCAAATGGCTTTCCGACTCCAATACGGGAGGATACCGTTCTAACGCAAGATGAGCCCGTCAGGGCTCATGCTTGTGGATAAAGCGGACAAAGTGTTTCATAATGAGTTTGTATG
>JAUSEG010000032.1 GCA_030650415.1 bacterium
CCGTCTTTCCAGAGATGCTCATTTTCCGGCAAGTCTTTTAGAGTTAGGTTGACTCGACCCATGTCGTCAATTTCAATAACCTTGGCCGTGACTTCGTCGCCGACGTTAATAAAGTCCTCGGGCCGGCCAACGCGATAAGGCGCTAACTCGGAAACGTGCGCCATGCCGTCTTTATTGGGAGTCAATTGGATAAAGGCGCCGAAGTCCATGAGTTTTACCACCTTGCCTTTAAAAATTTCTCCGACTTGGAAATCGCGCACGATATTTTTTACCCAATTAACGGCCTCTTCGCACTTGGCCGCGTCAATACCGCAGATCATCACTAAGCCGTCATCGTCGATATCGATTGAAACGCCGGTCGCGGCGATAATTTCGTTAATAACTTTGCCACCGGTGCCAATAACTTCTCTAATTCTTTCCGGATCAATATGGAAGCTGGTAATTCTCGGCGCGTAAGGTGATAGGTCGGCTCTAGGCGCGCTAAGCGCTTTATCCATAACTTCAAGAATTTGCAGTCTGGCGACTTTCGCTCCGTCTAAGGTTTTCTTAATTATCTCTTCGGTTAATCCTTCGGTCTTAGTATCTAATTGAATAGCGGTAATACCGTCTTTAGAGCCGGTGATTTTAAAATCCATGCCGCCCTGGCCGTCTTCTAGGTCCTGAATATCGGTTAAAACTTCCCATTCGCTCAGATCAGCGTTAGAAGCTAAACCCATGGCAATACCGGCAATAGCTTTTTTAATCGGTACGCCCGCGTCCATTAATGACAGAGACGAACCGCAGGTCGCGGCCATGGAAGAGGAGCCGTTAGAGCCAAGGGTTTCCGAGACCACGCGAATCGTATAGGGGAATTCTTCTTTAGTCGGCAGAACCGGAGCCAAGGCTTTTTCCGCTAAAGCGCCATGGCCGATTTCGCGTCGACCGGTTGATCTTATGGGTTTGGCTTCGCCAACCGAGAAAGGCGCGAAGTTATAGTGATGCATGTAGCGTTTTGTGCCTATGCCTTCAATTCCTTCTAAAGATTGCTCCATGCCGGGCGCGCCTAGCGTTACGATGGATAAAACCTGGGTTTCACCGCGACTAAATAGTCCGGAGCCGTGAATACGCGGTAAGATGCTGGTTTCGGCTTCGAGAGGTCTAATTTCATTTAATTTTCTACCGTCAACTCGTTTTTTGTCTTTTAGGATGGCGCGAGTAACTTCATTTTCCACCGCTTCTTCAACTAAGTTGCTGATGGCGGACGCGCGTTTATCTTTAGCCACGCCCTGATCAAACAAATATTGGTTTAAGCCTTCCTTAATAGCGCTGACCGCGCCTTTTCTTTCGCCTTTAGTATAATAGATTTTATCAAATAAGATTTTATTAAGGTTTTTATCCAGCCAGGCCTTAGTTAAGTCAAAGACTTTTTCGGTTTCGGCTTTAGCTTTAATTTCTTCCGGACTCTCTAATTTTTTAGCCGGTTGTTTTTTTGTTACCGTGACATTTTTTTGGACTTCCTTAATTAATTTTATGGCCGGTTCCAATTCTTTTTGTCCGGCAACAATGGCTTCAAACATTTCATTTTCCTTGGCTTCACTGGCGTCGGCTTCAATCATGATAACTTTTTTTTCTGTGCCGGCCACGATTAAATCCAGGTCGCTTAATTCTCTCTCGGCATAGGTCGGATTAAAAATGAATTTGCCTTCAACTCGTCCGACTCTTAGGCCGGCGATTGGTCCGCGCCAATTTAAACCGGAGATAGATAAAACGCAAGAGGCCGCGACTAAAGAAACTATGTCATAGTCATTTTGCATATCAGCCGAAAGCACGGAGATTATAACCTGTACATCTTTTTTTGAATCAGCATTAAATAAAGGCCTGATGGAACGGTCAATCATCCGTCCGGTTAAAATCGCTTCGTCCGACGGCCGGCCTTCACGCTTAATCCAACGCGAGCCTTTAATCATGCCGGCAGCGTAGAGTTTTTCTTCAAATTCAACCATCAAAGGGAAAAAATCAATGCCGGCTCGTTCTTCTTTGGCCTCAACAACGGTAGCTAAAACCGTCGTATCGCCGTATTGTACGGTTACGGCGGCGTCGGCCTGTTTAGCCAGTTTGCCGGTTTTAATAGTGAGAGTGCGGCCAAGCCACTCGGTAGAAAATACTTGTTCATTGTTCATACATTTTTTTTGTCATTGCGAGCGACTGAAAAGAGCGAAGCAATTTTCTTATTTGTCATTCCCGCGAAAGCGGGAATCCAGAAAATATGTTTGTACTGCTATCTCCTGGATTCCCGACAGCCTGCGGCTTCGGGAATGACAGAAGGGGGAAGATTGCTTCGTCGCTGTCGCTTCTCGCAATGACAATGTTCATGCTTGGCCTGCAAATTGTAGACTATGAGTTAAACCTCACAGTACTAAATATCTGTAGGCCAGGCTTAACCCCGTTAAATACGCTTCACCCCGTGGAATCCCTTCGGGAGGCGAAGCCTATTCCACTGGGCGAGCGTAAATTTGCTACGCAAATTTATTTAACAGGGGTGAATTAATTATTTTAATAAATATTTTTTGTCTTCGCTTAAATTTGTAAAGTCGTCCGCTTCTTCTATGAGCTTAGTCGAAGTCGTCTGGCGGAAAGCCATTACTTCCACTAAACAGCCCTTGGTACTTTGTAAATAATTTACGAGTGGGATATAGTCGCCGTCGCCGGTAACTAAAATTACCACATCCAATTTGTCTGACAGTTTTACGGCGTCAACCGCGATGCCTACGTCCCAGTCAGCTTTTTTAGCGCCACCGGCGAAGATCTGCAGGTCTTTCATTTTAACTTCAAAGCCCTGCTGGCTTAGAGCTTCAAAAAAAGCGTTGCCTTCTTCATTCTCGGTTTTAATGACGTAAGCGGTGGCTCGAATAAGTTTTCTTCCGGCCACGGCAGTTTTTAAAACTTCTTTAAAATTTACTCTCCGTTTATAGAGATTTTTGGCGCTGTGGTACATGTTGGAAACATCCACTAAGACGCCGACTCTTTGCTCTTTGTGTTTTATCATATTAGGAATATAATTGTCATTGCGAGAAGCAAACACAGATCCCTCGCTATCGCTCGGGACAGGCTTCGCAATCTCACGCATGTCTATATTTTATTAAATTTCGCCACTACTAATTATAGCTATTTTTGCCGTTCGTGAGATTGCCACGCTCCCTGTGGTCGCTCGCAACGACATATCACTATTTACTCTTCGTCTTCTTTGTTTTTGTGGTCATCTTCAGCCAATTTTTCCTCGGCCGCTTCGGCCGCTTCAGCTTTTAATTCTTGCTTAGCGATGATTTCATCTTCAATTTTCTGTCTGGCGGTCTCGTCGTCAGTCATTTTCTTGGCGATTCTTAATTTTAGAGTTTTAGCCAGTTCGTCGAAAGCTTTAGCGTCTTCTTTCTGTAAATATTTTAATAAACGCCGTCTTTCACTGACTTTTTTTAGAAGGCCGCGCCTGGACGAATGGTCATTTTTATGATTTTTTAAATGGTTGCTTAATTGCCTGATTTCTTCGGTTAAAATGGCGATTTGCACCTGTGAAGATCCGGTATCGGTGGCATGAACCTTAAATTTACCAATGATCTTCTGTTTGGCTTTTTTGTCTAACATGTTGTTTTTGTCCCGGACCGAGACAGGGAGACAAATCCCTGACCAAGAATGGGTACGTTTATTATTAATAAATTTACCCTGTTAAATCACTTCATGTCGGCCGTGAAGGCCAAATTTAACCGGGTGAATGCGTTAAGACTAACATTAATTGTAAAATAACGCAAGGTGTCGTAAAATGGAAGATATAACTATGGAAAAATATATAAATAACTTTCTTGAATATTTAGAGGTGGAGAAGGGTTTGTCGCTAATTACGGTGAAAAATTATGGTTTTTATTTGCGCCGTTTCGCCGGGTTTGCTAAAGAGTCGGGCGCGGTTAATCCGGGGAAAATCACTAAAGAGCTGGTGCATAGATATAGGATGTGGCTTAATCGGCTAAATAATTCTAAAGACGAGGGTTTAAAAAAAAATACACAAAATTATCATTTAATTGCTTTGCGGGGTTTTTTAAAATATCTGGTAAAAAATGATATAAAATCTTTAGAACCGGAGAAAGTGGAGTTGGCCAAGCAGGAACAGAGGCAAGTGGATTTTCTGGAGGGGTCGGACCTGGCGCGAATTTTAGAAGCGCCATTTAAAATTGAGTTGCCGGAAATTATCAGGAAACGGGATAAAGCGATTTTAGAATTATTTTTTTCTACCGGCCTGCGCGTGTCCGAGCTATGTAAATTAAAAATTGAAAACATAAATTTAAAAAAAGATGAGTTTACGGTGCGGGGCAAGGGTTCGAAGCTGCGCGTGGTTTTTTTGTCCGATGAAGCAAAAAGATCGGCCGAGGAATATTTAAAATCCAGACATGATACCAACCCATATTTATTCACGAGCCATGACAAAGCCTCTGGCGGGCGCGAGGAGCAGGTTGGCTTAACGCCGAGAAGCGTTCAGCGCTTGGTTCAAAAATATGCCAAAGTGGCCGGCATAACCAAGGAAGTCACGCCACATACTTTACGCCACAGCTATGCCACCGATTTATTGATGAATGGCGCGGACATCAGAAGCGTGCAAGCTATGCTCGGGCATTCTTCAATCACCACCACGCAAGTCTATACTCATATTACTGATCAGCAATTAAGGGACGTACACAAAGCGTTTCACGGGAGACAGAGGAAATAGTTTTTTGACAAATTACCATTTAATCGTTAAGATTGGGTTATTGCCTAAGTTTGGCAATTTTATTTTATACGCGCCCATAGTTCCCTCCTCCGCCTATGCTCCGGGGGCAAGTAACCTATATTTCAAGGTTTGCTTATTGCGATATTTATATTAAGATAAATAGATTAAGATGAGCGCCCATAGTTCAATGGATAGAACACCAGCCTTCTAAGCTGGATATGTTGGTCCGATTCCAACTGGGCGCACCAGATTTTTTAGAATATTTTTTTATTTTTGATTCCGAAGATTGTTTCGGTTTTTTATTTTAAAATTATAATACTATTGACCGTTTTAGGGAAAGCTGTATAATTAAAATAATATAAGTTTCAGGAAAGTCCTCGTGCGATTCGAGGCGCTGTGCCGCAACTGTAATGCCCTTCGGGGATGAGCCAGAAAACTGCTTACTGTTTAGATTAATTTTTCTTCGAGCATGAGAAAAATAGGTTCAATTTATTTATTGAATTTATTTAGACCCGCTCGAAGAAGCGGGTTTTTGATTTTTTTGTTGTCCCAATTTTTTGTCATTCCCGAAGCCGAAGGCTATCGGTCATCGCTACGCGAGATCTGGCGAAGCCATGAGAATCCAGGAGGGAGTAGTAAAAATATTTTTACTGTCCGCCCGCTGATTTCAATCCTTAATTTTAAGTGGAGTTTAGTAAGAAGGCGAATTTTTACTGTCTACCCCTGGATTCCCGCCTACACGGGAATGACAAAGGGAGGGAGGAATGACAGTTATAAGTACTATGAAAACAAAAAACTTGGCAATAATTTTTATTTTATTTTTACTGATAACGCTGGGTAGCGGCTTGGTAATTTTTTTTATCAAAGAGAAAAACCAGCCGGTTTTTAATAGGGCTGACGGAACAACAAATTTAGATAATCAGTTTACGTTAGAGGAAAAAGTGGATGAGGCAATTAAAGATCAGCCAACTTCGAAAAAGCCTGATCAGGCCAAGCCAATTGTCCAACCGAAAAAAATCGTGCCGGCGGAAGCTGATGATGGCCAGGTCGAGAAAATTCAAGCGGTGATGCTGATTAACGGCGTTGAATACCGAATTGCCATGAAGCCGGGCAGCTCGGTTTATGATTTAATGAGCACGTTAAAAGAGCAGAACCAAATTGATTTTAAAAGTAAGGATTATTCGGGGCTGGGTTTTTTTATTGAAGAAATTAATGGCGTAAAAAACAATCCAGGCGGTATGAATTGGCTTTATTATATCAATGGCAAACCGGCGCCAGTCGGTATCTCAAATTATAAATTAAAAAATAATGACATAATAGAATGGAAGTATGAAAAAAAATCTTTTTAATTACTTAACGATAATTTTATGAAAACAAAAATTTTTTTAGCCGTATTTTTTGCTTTAGCGGCAATCAGTTTGCCTAATTACGCGTCTGCGGGCCTGCCCGAAGCCGTGGTTTATCTAAAAAGCCAGGCCCCTGACGCTTGGATTACTCAGGCGCTAATCGCGGCCGGTGAAACGGACGCGCCAACCGACCATCTAACCAGCGTGGTCGAAAGTTCAAGTCCAACAACCGACTATGCCAAAGTCATTTTGGCTTTAGCCGCGGCCGGAAAAAATCCTACGACCTTCGGCGATATTGATTATGTCGCCAAATTAGAAAAGTATTTTGAAAATGGCCAGATGGGAGATGCCAATCTGCTGAACGACGATATTTGGTCAATTTTAGCTCTCGCCTCCATAAAAAAAATCGGCTCGGTTGAAGCGACGGCGGCTAAAAATTTTTTACTATCTCACCAAAATGAGAATGGCGGCTGGGGATACGCTGTTGGCGGCGCAAGCGACACTAACGATACGGCCGCGGCCATAATGGCTTTAATAGAAATGGGTCTTGAACCTTCTGACACAGTAATTATCAGCGCTTTAGATTATTTGCAGTCGGCTCAAAATGATGATGGCGGTTTTACTTATGACCCTAATAGTATTTTTGGCACAGATAGTGATTCCGGTTCTGACGCTTGGGTAATTTCCTCGATTTACAAGGTTGGCCAAGATCCAACCAGTTGGATAAAAAACGGCAACAATCCGCTGGCTCACATGCAGTCTTTGCAAGATAATTCGGATGGCGGTTTTTGGTGGATAACTGGCGAATCAGAATATAATACTAAAGCCATGACCGCTTTCGTGGCGATTGCTTTGGCCGGCAAAAGTTTTCCGGTTGGCTATTTTGATATTCCTCAACCGACTCCGACTCCGGAGCCAACTCCGGCTCCCGCTTCTGGCGGCAGCGGGATTTTTATTCCGACTTATTGCCAGAATGTAGAATATAATATTTGGCAAAATACTTGCGCCGATGGTTGGCAATACAGAAACGTTTTAACCATTACGCCGGTTAATTGCACTTTAACGGTTGAACAAGAAAATCAGCGAAAGAGAGCCTGCGTTGCGCCGGAACCAGAAGCGGATGAAAACATAGAATTAGAACCAGAGGTTTTAGGCATTAAAATTGCCAGTTCTTCGTCCGAACAGTTAGTTGGAGTTGCCGCGGAAGCCAACGAGATTATTAGCGGTCAAGTATCGGATTTTGTAACCGTTGGAACCGACAGCACAATTACCTTAGGCGCGGGCGAGCGCGCCGGCGTGCTCAATTCTTATAAATCAACTTTTGGTAAATTGCCAAAGACTCAAACTGAATGGGAAGAGGTTATTAGAATTAGCAATAATCAAATTCCGTTAACAGCTAATCCGGCGGCGGAAAGAAAAGCCAAAACCGAATTTAAAAAAGTCTATGGCAGAGAAGCGGATATGGGTAATCTTAATGATCAGGCGGCAATTAACCTGATGACTTACGGCTTGCGCCCGGATAAACGCGATTTAGATTCAGAGCGTGCCGGTATTGGCGTTTTTGTAAAGGTTTATAAATATTTACCAACCTCGGCTCTGGATTGGGACATTATTCGAGCGATCGCTTATAGCGGGATTGACAGATAGCATTGAAATTATTGGCTACTTTGCTATAATAGGAATACGAATGAGAGTCTGTCTACGCAGGTGAGCGAATAAATTTTTTAACAATAAATTTATATTTGTCATTGCGAGCGACCGCAGGGAGCGAAGCAATCTCAGGCATGTGGAGTTTGTACTACAATGGAAATTATTGCCGCAAATCATTGTTCGTGAGATTGCTTCGTCGCCGAGGCTCCTCGCAATGACAACTAATAACTAATTTTATGAAAAAGTATCTACCAGCTCTCATTTTAATTACCCTGGGCATCGCGGCCAGATTTCTGCCCCATCCGGCTAACTTCGCGCCCATCGGAGCGATCGCCATTTTTTCCGGTTTGTATCTGCCTAAAAAATGGGCGATAGTTTTGCCCTTAGCCGCCATGTTTTTTAGCGATATCTTCATCGGTTTTTACGCTTGGCCGATTATGCTTTCGGTTTACGGCAGTTTAATTATTATGGCCTTAATTGGTTTGGCGGTTAGAAAGAATAAAAAGCTAAGTACAATTTTGGGCGGCACGATTTTGGGCAGTGTGATTTTTTATTTAGTAACCAACGGCGCGGTCTGGGCATTCGGCTCGCTTTATGCTCATAATTTAGCCGGTCTTCTGCAGTCGTATATAATGGCCATACCCTTCTTCAGGAACAGTTTGCTCGGGGATTTGTTTTATACCGGCGCATTGGTCGGCGTTTATGAGTTAAGTTTGGCGTTATTATATAGAGAGAAGAAGGCGGTGGCTACGGTACAATAGAAATTGACTTTTTAGCGAATTCTGTTATATTATAAAAGTTGCCGCAAGGCAACTTTTGTTTACGGGGAAATTAGGGTATATAGGGTGGTTTATAGAGGATAACCACAAATCGGTTGTTTTACATTTAGGGATTTGGGTGGTATAATTAAGGAATGCCACAAGTTAAATGTAAAATTTGTAATAAAGAATTTTATGTTAAGCCCAATCATTTAAAGTTGGGATGGGGTAAATACTGTTCCCGTAAATGTGCGAGTTTATCAAGGAGAAAAGGTCAATATGTAATTTGTGATATTTGTGGCAAAAAAATTTGGAAGATGCCGAAAGATATAAGGGGATCTAAAAGCGGTAAATTTTTTTGCGGTAAATCCTGTCAAACAAAATGGCGGAATGGTGTATACTCGGGAGAAAATCATTATCTTTGGCAAGGCGGCGAATGCGTTTATAGAGAGAAGTTAATTAAGTCCGGCCGAAAAATAGTTTGTAAAAAATGCGGGCTGACAGATAAAAGAGTAATTATAGCGCATCACATTGATAAAAATAGAAAAAACACGAATTTAAGCAATCTGGTTTGGTTGTGTAGAAATTGCCACCACTTAGCGCACAATCATAACGAAGATTTTTAAATATTATGGTGAGATTGGTGAAGTGGTTATCACTCGAGTTTGTGGTACTCGCGTCATGGGTTCAATTCCCATATCTCACCCAGACTGTGATGAGTATTAGCATAAAGCACCCCCGCAAAGGGTGTTTTTAGCTTATATAAGAGTTCTTTTCCGTCTAATTGCAAGTTCTGAAATAGGAAATTCAAGAGTTGCCGTTTTTCTTCGGGTTCAGAACTTTCAAAAATTTCTTCGGCTCTTTGCGCTAAAGAAAGCACGATGCTGGCCGTAACATAATAGGTGCTGTTGGCGTTATCAAACTGCTTAGTTTTAAATGCAATATCATACAGTGCCTCTTTAAACTCTCTAAGCTTCTGATCATACATGTCCGCGCTGATGCGCCCGTCCAGCCGGTCGTTGTACATCACGGAAATTCTTTTTTCTATGGTGTCGTGCTCTTGCCTTAAAATTTTTATTTGAATCTCTTGAAATTCGTTTTTTGCCTGCTCGGTGGTCTTAAGAGACTGAACCATCTCGTCAATCCTCGCCTGGGGCATTTTAAGGCCTTTCAGGAGCTTTACAATCGGTTTTAGCAATTCGGTTTCGTTCACCCAAATTTTCTCGCAGTTCTTTTTATAATTCGTGCAATGGTAATAGATATATTTTTTCTTATGGATTTCTGGGGTAATGGTGCAACCGCACCTTGAGCAAGTCATTAAACCGCGGAAAATATAGGGCTTAGTTGAGTATTTATGGGGCTTTTTAGGATAATTTTCCCTTACTTTCTGGCATTGCCGAAATAGATCATAGGTGATTAAGGGGCTGTATTTATGGGGATATAACTGCCCTTTATGCTCTCTCTGGCCATAATAGAAAGGATTTTTTAAGATGAATTCTATCTGCCTGATTTTTAAAATATTTTGCATCTTGCTTTTAAGCCCTTCCTCTTTCATTATTTTAACGATTCTTTCCATTGAATAATTGCCGGTTGAGTATAGCTCAAAGATCCTGACGATAAATGGCGCCCGGTCCGGGTCCGGGACGATTTCTCTGTTGCCTTTTTCGTCGGCCGTATTTAAATAGCCCAAAGTCGCCTTGCCGGTGACCTCGCCTTTTTTTAATTTTTGGTCAAAGGTTCTTTTGACATTGTCGCTGATCTGCAAGACAAAACTTTTGGCCACGAAAACCCCTAAATCCCATCTTTGGATTTCCGAGCTGTTGGAGTCTTTATGGATGATTAAATTTTCTCTGATGAAATGAAGCTCCAATTTATCTTGTTTTCTTAATTCGTCCAGCATGACTGATTCTTTAAAGCTTCTCTGCAATCGGTCAACGGTTTCAACGATTAAAATAATTTTGTCTTTTGATTTTTTAATTTGATCAATGACCTTTTCAAACTTTGTCCGCCTGTCCTTTACGGAAGATTCGTTAAATTGATATTCGCTGATTACATCCAGGCTTTTTCGCCTGGCGTATTCCTGGGCGCGCGCTAGCTGGGCCGGGATTGATTGCCCCTCGGTCATTTGTTCTTCGGTTGAAACTCTGGCTAAAATTATGGCTTTCATATTTTTATTTTATTATTTGATAATTTACTAAAGTATTCATTTATAATATTTTCTGTATCAAGGTTCATAATTATGTATCCGCTAACTTTATCAAGCCATTTTTTAACGTCCCCTTTACTTTTGCATGCCATCAGATCATTATCTAAATAATTAGAAGAATTTAAATAGTTGCGAATATCATCATAAAAAAATTCACCAAAAATATTTGGTTTTTCATTCGCCAATTCTTCAATCCAATTATGAATGTTATTATTTTGAGCACGCCCCTCCATAAAGTAATATTTTATCAGAGTGTTTTGTAGGTAGTCTTTAACTTTTCTCTAATTTCTGTAAAAGTAAATTTTTCGTCAAATTTATTTTTTATATCTAGCTTGAGTCCCGTGTTAATTACAAAAATAAAACTATTTATTGAATAATAAAATTCGCCTTTAATTAAAGATTTTTCAATACTTTCGGATTTTGACAACAAACAGATCAGCTGGTAGTTAATATTTATTGAATGAGTATTGCCATTTATATGTGCATGGGTATAATGCTGTTCCGAAGAAAGTTTTATCAAATTCTCAAGATAATGGGCAATTTTAGGAAACTTGCTTCTGGGGAAAATATGATGCACATAAGGCGCCGGCCCGTTGGCATAAGCGTCTCTAACTTCACTTTCAGAATATTTTTTCTTAATAAATTCTATTGCCTTAGTTATTAGATATTCATTATAGTCTTCGTATGATTTTTTCTCTTCGTTGGTGAGTGCAGCTTCTTGCCTTGATAAACCTTTTTCTTTGTCCAAATCTCTAAAATTAATACGATTGTACATCAAATCTTGATAATATATATTTCGGCTTGATAAATGTCCTCCGATAGTTCCGAGTGTGCAGTTTTCAGCCGAGAAGATGTTTAAAACTTTTGTAAAAATTCTTCTCACTTCGGTTTTGCCGTTAATCGGAGTATTGCCTATAATAAATTTTTCATATCTCTCTTTTAAAAATTTAAAATCTTCTGCCGTAGCTTTACTATTTTTGGCTTTCTTAATAAATTCATCTATAAATTTTATAAAGCCGCTATCGGTTAAAACTTTTCTTAAATATACTGATAAAAATATATAGGCATTTTTATCTTTAATAGAAATATATTCTAGTAATTCTAAATTTTTGATTTTAAAGTAATTCGCTCGCTCTTTTTTTGTAACTTCCAAAATATTCGCATATTCCAATGTTTTTATCGGTTGAGCAATAAATTTATCATATTCATGAGTTGCCGTCTCATTTTCTGGCGATGGTTTTCCGAAAACAATCTCGACATTCTTGTTAAAGTATTTATCGTCCCAAATATTTTTTACACAAAATTCTTTTTTAGGGTTTCCCGAGGTATAATTTAATATACAATCAGCAATAAACGACAAAACATCAGGCGTTACTTTTTGATCAATAAAGCGAGCATTTTTTGATTTTCTAATATCTAAATCAAATTTTTTTAGATATACCAAGATTTTGTTATCCATACTATTATTGTTTAATTCCAAAAAAATATACAAAATTGCTATCAATATTTAATGATCTAGTTCCTAAATTTTTTGCTGTCATATAAAATCTTTTGAATTCGTCGGATGAAAAGTACTCTAAATGTTTTTTATTTATCTTGTCTCCGTTCTTAGGCGTCAGGATGGCGACCGACCCGTCCGTGATTGAATTTTCTGGAAGAAAACAGGCCCTCGGGTTGTAAGTTAAATTAGGCACAAGAATACAATTGTTATTATTCAAAAATTTACTAACAGAAAAATTATTTAAGTCTTTTGCTTTAATATAAGAATCATATTGCGGTATGTTTACTATTTTATTGTTGTTAATATTTCTCGATTTTAAAACTCTTATTTCACCTTGGCTGTTAGTATGCTTTTTGGTTATGTTTCTATCTCTAAAAACATTAAAAACATTAAATTTTAATTTTTGGAATATGCTGTCAAAAAAATTATCCCTATAAATAACCCATACCGGTAATTTTTTATCAAAAATATAATTTTGATCAAGAATATTTACCGAATTATTGATGTATGAGATTATCTTGACATTTTGGTCTTTCTTTTTGTTATTGTCAAATATTAGCCCTATTGTCTCTATTTTTACGCCATTGAATGCCTTTTCGCCATAATCAATAATTGCTTTAAAGTTGTATTCTGTTAATAATTCTCGTGTTAAGTTAAATTCTGGCGCCGACAGCAAGCTTTTAGGAGAAATCAAGGCGACCGCATCTCCTAGCCGTGAAGCTTTCTCAATAAAAAATGAAAAGATATTATTTGTTCTCTGATTAAATTTATCTTCTTTGTATTTATTTAATAGTTCCTTTGACTGGACAATTTTTCCAAATGGCGGATTTCCTATCACTATATCATATTTTTTACTGAATTTTTTTAATAAAAAATCGTCATTGAGAAAATTCAAATGAAAATTTTTCGGTATTTTGGTAATGCCTAAAATTTCTTTCAATATAGTAATTGAATTTTTATCAATATCAATAACGTCAATATTAATTTTTTTTGCATGTTTGTATTTTTTAAATAAAAGAGGTAGAAAATTACCGGCACCAACAGAGGGTTCTAAAATATTGATTTCATCTTTGTTCAAAAGGTTAGGCAGTTCATTTATGAGAGAAAAACAAATATCCTGCCTGGTATAGTATGCGGCGTGATCTTGTCTTTTTGTATTAGCCAGTTCGGATATTTTCAAAACTTCTGGCAAATCGTATACAGCCTTATTCTTTTTAATAAAGTCTACGAAATTTTTAGATACGCTTAAATCTTCTTTTTTTATAATATAATTAATTTGTGCAATAGTTGAATGTTCTTTCAACAATTTTTTTTTTATTTTTTCAGCGATCTGTCTGAATATTTCTGTCGGCACTGCTTCGCCGATTGATTGTCTGATATTTATTTCTTGTTTAGTTAAAAATTTTCGTTTTTCAGTTTTGGATAATAAATTTAATTCATCTTCGTTTACGCTGGTCCATCTGAAGCTATTAGGAATACTCATCATTAACATCAACTCCCTAATGCTAAATACTCGGTTGTCTACTGGGTGAATTGTAGATTGACTTGATAAAATATCATTTCTTGTGTGGACGCAAGGAGCAACTTTATTCCAGCTACATTTTTTATACTTGTCTCCGTTCTTATTTTCATTACATATTTTTTTACCATCGACGATTCTGTGCGGCCTCAAATCGGGATTCTCATTATCAAAGGCAGATTCACCTTCCTTTAAATTTTTAATCCATTCAAACATGTGTGGCGCGTAAGGCTTGAAATTATGATATATATCGCTAACGGCCGCGTCGCCCATATTTTTTAGACTCGGTAAGTGTCCAATAACTTCTTTCAGAGTTTTTTCAGATTTTTCATCTGGAAATAAATCATAAGGCGTAATATCGTTTAAATTTTTTCTCGAGCCGATAACAACTGTTCTAGTTCGACTTGAATTACTGCCGAAAGATTTAAAATTCATTATTTTGGATAAAATATTATATTCGCCTCCAAGGTTCATTTCGATGGCTTCATTAATTTTTTTATCTACGCCATCAACGTCAGTGCAAATGGTATTTAAAAATGATCTAACATTTTCAAAGATAAAAAATTTAGGCCGGATTTGACTTACCAATTTAATCGATTCCACGATTAAAGAATTTCTATTTTTTTCATTTTTCTTTTTATGATTTGCGACTGAAATACCCTGGCAAGGCGGAGTGGCAATCAGAACATCTACCTCCGCCATACCCTCGTTTTTTTTCCATCTCTCAATTTCCTCAAATATTTTTTGAACTGTTTTTTGGTCTTTAATGTCGCCAGATATGTATCCGGATTCATATTTGCATTTATTATTATATCGTTGTACCTGAAGTCTCCGCTCAATAATTTCATTTGTAGCAATACAATTAAAGTTTTCCAACTTAAAACCATAGCAACCGACTCCGGCGCTACTAAATAAACTTATATAATTTAATTTTGGGCTACTTATCATAATTATCTATATTATAACATCATAAAAAATAGCTGGGAAGGACTGTTTTTAAAGTAAGATATAGCAAACTCTCGTAATAAATTTTAATTAGGCACATTGACTACTTTTATAACTTTTCCATTTATATAATAATTTATTTCGTTCGGGTTTAAAATTATCGGGGGAAGATTTTTTGAAGATTCGGATAATAAAATAATTTGTTCGTTTTTTTCATCGACATATAATTTTTTAATATTGCAGACTCCATCTATAATTGAAACAACATAATCGTTATTAGAAACATTATTGCCTGGTTCGACAATAACGTAATCGCCATTTTCAATTGATTTATTTTCAATGTTCGCCTGGTTCATTGAATCGCCCGAGGCTCTTAAGGCAAAAAGTTTTTTATCAGACTTTAATAAGTTGCTTGATATTTTTAAATATCCTTCAATATTTTGATCTGCATAGAAATTTGCCGGGCCGCAGTCAGCAGTACCTAAAATGGGGATCACTTTTAATAAGCCGGTAGATTTTTCACCAACTCTTTCTATTGTTTTTTTTAGTCGGTTAATAACAATAAAACCTTTTTGTTCAAGTTGGTTTAAATGATGCTTAATTAGTTGAGGGTGGGGAGTTCCGATTAAATCACCTATTTCCCGCAGTTTTAAATTGCCAATATTTTGTTCAGAGGTTAATTTTAGTAATTTCTCTTGTATTATATGCATAAAATATAGTTATCCACATTATACCACATATATTTAAAAATTAAAATATAATTTAATTGTTGACAAGATGTTTATGAATTTGCTAAAATATTATAGAAGAGATGTTCCAATTGACTATCTGGAAAATATATTTATAAAAAACGAGAACAACTCTCGGGCTTAATAATTGATGATTGAATGGTTAAGATTTTTGGACTTTGCTAATTTTAGCTTAATTTAACCTATTGCAATTTACGTATTTTGTGCTATACTTATTTATGGACTAATAATTAACAAAAAAATATGGAAGACATTAAACCAAATTTTATTGAATTTAAGAGTTTTGGTTCAAGAGTTGGAGCTAATTATATCGGCATAACCGGCGGAGGAGCAATTTCGTTTTATTCAGGGTTTTATAAATCCAATAACATTGCCAGTTATAAAAAATGCGTTATTTTATATGACAAGGCATTAAGGCTAGTGGCTTTTAAGTTTGGTGGGGATGAACTCGGCCATGGCGCGTTTCCGTTAAATCACAATATGAAAAATAAAACGGCCTGGATTTCTGGTCAAAACTTTTTTAAATTAAATCAGGAGTTGAAACCATTAGAAACTAAGGGTAAATTTGAGCCAGTGATATTTAAAGATGCAGTGCGGGGCGAGGTATTCTTAATAGATTTAAATAAAAGAAAAGAAGTTCGTAAAAAATAAAAAACAAAAAGCCAGGCTGTACACCTGACCTTTTGAATACTAATATCTGTGATGATTAGCACAACCTAGGAGGTCGAAAGCTAATATTCACAAGCCGTAAGGTTAATGCAAACGACTGTTTTTATTATAGCCGTTTCAGAGGAGAAAAGCAACTATGAGTCTTCTCTAACGCAAAATGATACCCAAATGGCTTTCCGACTCCAATACGGGAGGATACCGTTCTAACGCAAGATGAGCCCGTCAGGGCTCATGCTTGTGGATAAAGCGGACAAAGTGTTTCATAATGAGTTTGTATGA
>JAUSEG010000021.1 GCA_030650415.1 bacterium
CATACAAACTCATTATGAAACACTTTGTCCGCTTTATCCACAAGCATGAGCCCTGACGGGCTCATCTTGCGTTAGAACGGTATCCTCCCGTATTGGAGTCGGAAAGCCATTTGGGTATCATTTTGCGTTAGAGAAGACTGACTCTTTACAAGGAGAACAAATAAATATAGAATAAAAACATGGAATTAGATAAACAAGACATCAAAAAAACCGTTTTTTCCGGGGTTCAACCTTCGGGGGTTTTGCATCTTGGCAACTATCTGGGAGCCCTCTCCCAATGGGTGGAAATGCAAAACCAGTATAATTGCATTTTTTGCGTAGTAGATTATCATGCCATTACGGTTAAGCAGGAGCCGAAAGAATTATCCCGGCGTATTTTAGATGTGGTAAAAATTTATTTAGCCTCGGGCATCAATCCGGAGCAGGCCGTGATTTTTCAGCAGTCGGATATTACGGCGCATACCGAATTGTCTTGGATTTTAAATTGCGCTTCGGCGCGCCTGGCTGATTTAAATAAAATGACACAATTTAAAGAAAAGGGCGCGAAGAAAGAATCGGTTAGCGTGGGCTTATACGATTATCCGGTCTTAATGGCCGCGGATATTTTATTATATAATACCGACATCGTACCGGTGGGGGATGATCAGGTTCAGCATGTCGAGCTAACTCGGACTTTAGCCGAAAGGTTTAACCGCGATTACGGACAGGTTTTTAAAATTCCCGAAGCTTCAGTCAGAAAACAGGGCGCGCGCATTATGGGTTTAGACGACCCGAGCAAGAAAATGAGCAAGAGCGCCAGCTCACCGGCGAATTATATTGCCTTAACCGACTCGCCCGAGATGGCGGCGAAAAAAATTAAGCGCGCGGTTACCGATTCGGGATCGGAAATAAAGTTTGACTTAAAAAAGAAGCCCGCCATTTCTAATTTGCTGGTAATATTTTCCCTGCTAAGCGGTATTAATATTAGCGAGCTGGAAACCAATTATAAAAATAAGGGCTATGGCGATTTAAAGAATGATTTAGCCGAAGAAGTAAGTAAATTTTTGCGCGAATTCCAAATTAAATATAACAGTTTCACCGACGAAGAAGTTAAACGAATATTAAAAGACGGCGCGGATAAAATCAGGCCGGTAGCCAATGAAACTTTAAGAAGAGTAAAGGAAAAATTAGGTATTAATTAATATAATTATTTGTTTGTTATCGCGAGCGGTCACTCCTATTGTCATTCCCGCGCAGGCGGGAATCCATTTCCATCTGAATTTCTGGATTCCCGCCTGCGCGGGAATGACAAAATAGAATGAAGCTCCTCGCAATGACATTGATATTATATGGCCGGACAATTTAAGGCAGCAATTAACCAATTAAATAAAGTTTCGCAAATAATGGGCCTTGAATGCGACGAGTTGGAAATTTTAAGAAAACCAGATCGGATAATTGAAGTTTCTTTGCCGGTTTTAATGGATAATGGCCGCATGAAAGTTTTTACCGGATTCAGAGTTCAATACAATAATACCCGCGGTCCGTATAAGGGCGGAATCCGTTTTCATCCCAAAGTTAATTTGGACGAAGTCACGACTTTAGCTTTTTGGATGACCATAAAATGCGCGGTAGCAGATATTCCTTATGGCGGAGGCAAGGGCGGGATCGCGGTTGATGCGAAAACTTTAAGCCAAGGAGAATTGGAGCGCTTGACTCGCGCCTATGCTCGCGGTTTCGCTAATTTTATCGGTCCAAAGATTGATATTCCGGCGCCGGATGTCGGCACCACGCCGCAAATTATGGCTTGGTTGATGGATGAATATAGCCACATCAAGGGTGAAAACACCCCGGCCGTTGTGACCGGCAAACCGATAGAAGTCGGCGGCTCATTAGGGCGAGACACCGCGACCGGTTTGGGCGGATTTTATGTTTTTGAAGAGGTTTTAAATAAATTGAAAATGGCTAAGAGCAAGGCCGGTATCGCGGTTCAAGGCTTT
Organism: bacterium; assembly: GCA_030650415.1. Classification (GTDB taxonomy): domain Bacteria; phylum Patescibacteriota; class Patescibacteriia; order Patescibacteriales; family GWC2-42-12; genus GWC2-42-12. The sequence goes on from JAUSEG010000021.1 coordinate 1,977, forward strand.
GGCAACGTGGGCATGAATTTTGCCATGATTGCTTATCGCGCCGGCTATAAAGTCGCGGCGGTTTCCGATTCTCGAGGCGGCATATATAATGAAAAAGGCCTGAGCATGGAAGAAATTTTAGCGCATAAAAAATCTACCGGCAGCGTTGTAGACTTTAAGAATTCTAAAAATATTACCAATGAAAAACTGCTTGAATTGCCGGTTGAAGTTTTAGTTCCGTCCGCTTTAGAAAATGTGATTAATGAAAAAAATGCCGGACGGATTAAAGCCAAGATGATTTTAGAACTGGCTAACGGTCCGACCACGGAAGAAGCCGAGGTTAAGCTTTCTAAAAAAGCCGTTTTAATCGTGCCGGACGTTTTAGCTAATTCCGGCGGCGTAATCGCTTCTTACTTTGAATGGGTGCAGAACTCCAGGCAGTATTATTGGGAGCAAGCCAGAATGGATGATCGGCTTAAAGATAAAGTTACTTCGGCTTTTAAAAAAGTTTGGCAAACTATGGAAGCGAGAGGCAATAATCAGATGAGAGACGCGGCGTATATTGTAGCCGTAGAGAGGCTAATCGGTTCGTTAAGAATTAGAGGAATTTAATAACATTGTCATTCCGGCCTTTAAGCCGAAGGCGAGCCGGAATCCAGATTTTGGCACTTTGAATAAATTTTTGGATTGTCGTGGCTTCGCCAGATCTCGCGTAGCGATGACGAGGTCAAGCCCACTAGTGTTGCGTTAGAATTAATTTGACATTAATTTTAACCAATAAAATTAGCACTTTTATGAAAAATAATTTGTTTACGATTTCAATTGAGATTTAGAATTTCAGTTGCTAATGTTAAACAAAAATTTCCTAAAAACT
>JAUSEG010000023.1 GCA_030650415.1 bacterium
AATAATGCAAAATTAGAGAACTAAAAAGATAAATTAATATAAAAAGTATGTTTTTACCAAGAAAAATCTACCAAGAAGTTAAAAGCCACTTGCATAAAAAGCAAGTAACGGTTATTACCGGTATGAGACGTTCCGGTAAAACCACTATAGTCAGGCAGCTTCTTTCAGAGATTGAATCGCCGAACAAGGCGTATTTAGATCTGGAAAAAGCCGATCTTAGAGAAATATTTAAGGAAAAAAATTACGACAATATTCTCATTGATCTTACGCAAAAATTCAGCTTGAACCTAAAAGAAAAAATGTATATCGCGATAGATGAAATACAGCATGCGCCGGAATTGCCAAGCGTCGTTAAATATCTCTATGATCATAAAAATATAAAATTTATTGTTACCGGTTCAAGCTCATATTACATGAAGAATCTTTTTACCGAATCTCTGGCGGGAAGAAAAAAGATTTTTGAATTATATCCGCTTGATTTTGGAGAATTTTTGGATTTCAATAAAATCTATCATAAAGACGGAAGTTTGGGGGAGGTTAAATTCGGCAAGTTTGAATACGAAAATTTTAAAAAATTCTACGATGAATATATTGAATTCGGCGGATTTCCGGAAGTCGTTTTATCCCCGGATATAAACCAAAAGAAAGACTTGCTTAACGATATTATAAGCTCATATATCAGCCTTGATGTTAAGTCTCTATCTGATTTTAAGAAAAAAGAAGATTTCTATTCCATTATAAAGATGCTGGCCGGCAGAACGGGGACAAGAATCGATTACGCCAAGCTCTCAAAAGTGGCAGGCATTTCCGCCGTGACCCTGCGTAATTACCTGAGTTTTTTTGAAGATACATATTTAATCAGCCGGGTGCCCGTCTTTACAAAAAATGCCGATATTGAAATCGTTAAAGCCAAAAAACTTTATTTCATAGATAACGGCCTCGTCAACATTTTGTCCGACATTTCCAGCGGCAGTAAATTTGAAAATGCCGTTTTCAATCAATTAAGGCCCCTGGGCGATATTAAATATTATTCCATGAAAGACGGCCGGGAAATTGATTTTATTTTGGATGAGAAAATCGCTTTGGAGGCCAAAGAAACTCCAACCGATTCAGATTTAAATAATCTTAAAAAATTGGCTGAAAATTTGTCAATTGCGAAGTATTCGCTTATTGGCAGGAATAATTCACCTAAATTTGACGCGTATATCTGGGGCGGCAGTATCAGGTAAACTTTTATTTGCTGAAGTCCGCTCCGTACCAAACCTGCCTGCCGGCAGGCAGGTCGAAGTACCGATTGCTACGGGGCAAGCATCTACCCTTCGACAAGCTCAGGGCAAGTAACCGCGCTTTGTCGGCTACCGAAATTCACCCTGTTAAATAGGCTTCGCCTCCCGAAGGGATTTAACGGGGTAAAGCAGTTGTATAATTTGGGGAAATGATAATTTTGCATTGTCATTGCGAGCCCCGTACTCGGGGCGCGGCAATCTCAGGAACGGTGAAGAATAGTCATAATTAATTGTAGTGAGATTTAGTGAAATATAACCATACGTGAGATTGCTTCGCCACTTTGAGTACAAAGGCGGCTCGCAATGACAGGGAGGAAGTAGAAAACAGAGCATAGAGCATAGAAAATAGAGCATGGAGAATAGAGCATGGAGCATGGAGAAAATAAAAATATGATTAAACAATATATCCAAGGCAGAGTGAGCGTTTTTATAGACGCTTCCAATATATATCATTCGCAGAAAAGGTTAAACTGGCGGATAGATTTTAGAAAGTTTCTGAATTATTTTAGAAAAGAAGCCGATTTGCGGGAGGTTTATTATTATACTGCGCGCGATTTAAATTATGTCAAACAGACAAAATTTATTAATTTTTTAGAGATGATCGGCTACAAAATTAGAAGCAAAAAAGTTAAGTTTATTAAAGATAAATATAAAGCGAAAGAAAGAGACGGCTTTCATAAAGGTAATTTAGATGTTGAATTGACCATGGATATTTTAGAAACTAAAGATGAGTATGACAGTTTAGTTTTGTTAAGCGGCGACAGTGATTTTGAACCTTTGTTGCAATTAATGAAGATGAAATATCGCAAGAGGTGCTTGGTTATGGCAACTAAGCATAGTATTTCTTTAGAGTTGATTAAGTGCGCTAAATATATTGATTTGAAAAAATTAAAAGAGCAAATTCAGCAATAAAAAAGTCCCGCATTCCCTTGCGGGAACCGAGACGTTTGGTGCATTAGATCCGTAGACCTAACGATTATATTGTAGCAAGCCGTAAATTTTTGTCAAGTTTTTTAGTACTATACATGTAGCAGGGCACCCGGTATGTATCGGCAGCCTGAGCAGCAATGTTTTATGTGATAATAACTTTGGAAATGGTATTATCGACGACGTTCGCGTTTATAACAGAGCATAGAGCAGAGAATAGAGAATGTTAACTGTCATTGCGAGCCCCGTACTCGGGGCGCGGCAATCTCAGGAACGGTGAAGAATAGTCATAATTAATTGTAGTGAGATTTAGTGAAATATAACCATACGTGAGATTGCTGCGCTCCTCCTCGCGATGACAGGAATAAATTGATTTGACATCAGGTACGGTTAATGTTAAATTGAACATAAGTTCAAAAATATTGAACATTAATTATTGTTTAAATAAGCTTATGACTAAATTAGAGAAAAAAATAATTATGTTTTTGGCCGATTATCCGGAGCGGGAATTTTATAGCCAGGAAATCGCCGATAAAGTAAGAGGCAGCAAGGCCTCGGCCAGCGGCCTGCTTAAGGCTTTATCCCGCCAAGGGGTGGTTTTTAAAAAAGTTAAAGGCCGCATGAAATTCTATCAAATTAATTTAAAAAGCCCGGAGCTTAAAAGATTAAGAATAGATTCGGCTATGGAAAAAATCAACTTATTTTTACCCAAGCTGGAAAAATTATCTCAAAAAATTATCTTATTCGGCTCGGCCAGCCGGGGGGAGCAGACTTCCGGAAGCGATCTTGATTTGTTTATTTTAAGCCGCGACAAGAAGGAAATCATAGAGGTTTTAAAGAAAATAAGCGCCGGCTTGCGCCTAAAGCCGATCATTAAGGCTCCGGGCGAATGGTCGGAGCTGGAAATAACCGAACCGGAGTTTTACCGGGAAATTAAGAACGGAATAACTTTATACGATTATGTCTCAAGAATTTGAGAGAAGCTGCGGATTATTACGGCGATTTCAGCGAACTTAATTGCCGCAAGCTTATTAAAACGGCGGAAGAGTTTTTAGAAACGGCGAAAGAAATTATCTAATAGAAAAAACAGACTTATGTCTAAAAAATCATATAAAGATCCAGTCTTTCTTTTTACTTCAAGTTCCATGAGAAAAGCGGCTTACGCCGGATGGTATTCGGCATTGGGCGACAAAGATAACGCGGAAGGATTTATTCGTCAGGCATATGCCGAATGGGCTAAAGAGGTTGGGGCAGGAAGGAAATATAATTTTTTAGGCCGTTTCAATAATGATATTTATATAAAAATAGATTTCGATAAATTGAAGAAATTAACGGATAAATATCTATTGGATATTAAGAAAGAAATAAGAAATGCTAAAAAATGAGTCATATTTTCGACGACGTCCGTCCCGTGCCAAACCTGCCTGCCGGCAGGCAGGTCGGAGTACCGATTGCTACGAGGTAATTAATATTATGCAGCAAGAAATCCCCCTAACCCCCTTTATCAAGGGGGTAATAAGGCAGTTGTATAATTTGGGCAGGTAGAGCATGGAGATTAGAAAATAGAGAATAAAGAATATGGAAAATAAAAAAATATTTATCCCCCGCAGCCTTAGCGAAAGGGGACAAAAACTTTATTGTTATGTTGATTTACCCCGTGAAATAAATTTTAAATTTTCATCATAAAAATATGTATTATACCTATCCCGACTTGTACCTATGAATAAAAATTAAAATTTTTTAATCTAAGATTAAACAAAAAATGTTAAAAAAAATCAATTTTGCAATACTAACAACACTTTAAAATATTTTATCAAAAAATTGTTTTATTTTAGGCAAAATATA
>JAUSEG010000033.1 GCA_030650415.1 bacterium
TCGGAACAGCGAATCCAGGTACTAGATTAGAGCTAAACGGCGTAATGAAAGCCGGCGGTAATTATTATAATGTTTTTTCGCATAATTTAAACGGCACTCCCGCGAATGGAATAAAAATAAAAACTAATATTCCTTATACCAGCAGTACCCAAATGCCGACGATTATTATTGAAGGCTATAATTATGGCTCCGGTTCAACCATGGGCATATCAATCGTTTGGTATATTTATAATGGAAATTTTACTAATTATGGCGCTTCTTCTTGGGGAAATACCGCTCCGGTAATTAAGCTGGCTAATGAGGGAGGCCTGGTGACTATTCATTTAGCCTGGACGCCTTATTATGGCAGATTTGGCGTTAGGGCTTATGCCCAGGGCATGTCAGAACAAGCCTCTTGGTTTAACGGTTGGACAGTAGCTGATGAAGCGGCGGGAGCTACTAACCAGGTTACGGTCGCGTATTCTAATACTTTTCCCGGCACAGTTAATTTCGCGGGTGGTATTTGGAATTCTTCCGGTAATGTCGGGATAGGGACGGTGAATCCCGGAGCAAAACTGGAAGTTGCCGGCGCCGTAAAAATTACCGGCGCGGGCATTTTAAATTCAGCTGGTCATGAGCTTGTTCAAACCAATGCTACCGACTGGACTCGTTGGAACCAGGGTCAAGGCGCTGCTAACGGCAACGCCATGTATCAATCATTAGCGCTTGGCACCGGCGGTTTGACCGTGGGGGCTTGGGAGAATCAACCTGCCGGGGTATTAAAAGTTACGCAAAGCTCTTATCTGGCTGTTTCAGGCGGCAAAGTCGGCATCGGGACGGCGAATCCGCCAAAGAAGCTGACCATTTCAGGAGGACACGTTGGCAGTGAGATTATGCTCTATTCTATCGGTGACGGCGGAGCTAATGACGCAGTCTTGAACTTGTGGGCAAGCGAACCCAACGCAACATACACAGGTGTCGGCATATCAAACAACATACGCAACTACAACGGTTCAACAGCGTTTGTCCGTGAAAACCTTACCCGTGGAGGTTCATATATCAGATTATTAGACACTGCGATAGCTTTTAACACAGTCACCAACGCGGGAACTGACACGAACAATATGTATATGGTTACCGGCAACGTCGGCATCGGGACGGCGAACCCCGGAGAAAAACTGGAAGTAAACGGGGCGATTAAATTCGGCGCGGACGCCAGCGTTATTTCTAAGGCGCCGAGAGTTATTCATACCGAAGATCCGGTCGCCGGATGTCCGCCGGCCAGACCGGCTGATACTGATCTCTTTGCGCAAACATTCACGCTGACTCGAACCGCTTCGGTTTATATTAACGCCAGTCTGATTAGGAATCATAGCGGCCGGGCGGATTTGTACTTATATGTAGACGGTGGTGGGGTGGGTGCACAAAAAGATCAAACGCTAGGTTATACTCCTTCGTTACAGTGGCTTGATAATAATGTTCATTGGGCCGGGACGTTAGCGGCCGGTAATCACACGGTCAGCTTGAGAGGCAATATTGCAAATATTTGGGGTTGCGGAGGTTCTTGGGGATCGATTGATACAATCATATTTGAATAAGATTGACATGATTTCATATTTAAAAGGTAAAATTAAAAACAAGGGCAATGGGTTCGTGATTTTGGAAATAAATAACATCGGTTATAAAGTTTTTGTCGCCTCCTTGCTCTACGCCGATTTAACCGTTGGCCAAGACTTTGAATTTTATATTCATCAGCATGTTCGGGAAGACGCGCTTAATTTATACGGCTTTAAGCAGATAGAAGAACTGGAGTTATTCGAATTGCTTATAGGTATCTCGGGCATCGGGCCGAAATCGGCTTTAGGCATTATGTCGATTGCTACGGCGAGTGATATAAAAGAATCGATCGTTAGGGGCGATCCGGCGCTCTTAACTAAAGTTTCCGGCATCGGCAGAAAAACCGCCGATAGAGTAGTTTTGGAATTAAGAGAAAAAATCAGCAAGCTAAGCTTTAAGGATAATAAATTAAGCCAGAGCGGTCTAGGTTCAAGCGATGAAATAGACGCTCTAATGGCGCTCGGCTATTCTTTATCGCAGGCTCGCGAAGCGCTTAACGGAGTGGACGGAAAAATAAAAGACAGCGGGGAGAGAATCAGGCAGGCGCTTAAGAAGATGGGAAAATAATATCCTCCCCCTGACAAGGGGGAGATAGAGGGGGTTAAATTAATATTTAACTAAAACCCTCCTTAGCCCTCCCTTGTCAGGGAGGGAAAAATTATGCAAATAATAAATATTACGGACAAAAAACAACTGGATGATTTCGTTGGCGCGGAGTCCATGAGCCAATTTCTGCAGTCTTGGCAATGGGGAGAGTTTCAAAAGCAGGTGAGCGGCGTAATTTGGAGGATCGGCGTAGTGGAAGGCAAGGAGCTCTTAGCTTCGGCTAAACTGGTAAAAAAGCAACTGCCCATGGGCAGGAGTTATTTTTATTGTGGCCGGGGGCCGATTTTTAAGGGTGGCGCTTGGAACGATGAGGCCGGATCTAGGCTTTTTAAAGAGATTGAGAGATTGGCGCTCGAGGAGAGCATTATGTTTTTGCGTTTTGATCCGTTGTTTTCCGTTGCAAAATTTAAATATCCGTTAGTTAAAACGATTGATGTCCAGCCGTCTAAAACCGCTGTTTTAGATTTGTCTTTGAGCGAAGACGACATTCTAAAAAATATGCATCAAAAAACCCGCTATAATATTAAATTGGCGGAGAAAAAAGGCGTAAAAATTGTAGAATCGGGCGCAGAAAGATTTGAAGAATTCTGGGAGCTCATGGCCTCCACCAGCGATCGCGATGAATTTAATTTGCATGGCCGGAGCTATTATAAGGAGATGCTTAAGCTTGAAGGCAGTTTTTTAAAATTATTTTTTGCGGAATATAGAGGCAAGCCGCTGGTTGCGAATTTAGTGGTATTTTTTGGCGATACCGTTACTTACGTCCACGGCGGCTCGTCGAATGAAAATCGCGAGGTTATGGCGCCGTACGCCCTGCAGTGGCAAACCATTAAATTCGCCAAGAAAATGAATTATAATTATTATGATTTTCACGGCGTTGACGAGGCCAAGTGGCCGGGAGTTACCCGTTTTAAACTTGGTTTCGGACCGAAACAGGTAGATTACCAGGGTACGTTTGACTTGGTTTATGACCAGAGCTGGTATAGTATTTATAAGATGGTGAGGAAGGTCAGAAGATCGTTTTAATCGCACAACGCAAATACCCATAGCTGTCATCCCCGCGCAGGCGGGGATCCAGAAGTGAGCGGTAGAAATATCAAGAAATAAAGAAATGAGTTCAAAAAATATTTGTTTGACCAATATATACTATAAATATCGGTTGTGTATTTAACCCCTGGATTCCCGACAGCCTTTGGCTTCGGGAATGACAAAAGGTGATTAACTTATCACAGACATAAAAAATAATGGATAAAATTTTACATAAAATTAAAAAGTATCTTCCAAAAAAACTCTTCGCCGTTCTCCAGCCGGCCTATCATTGGCTGTTTAGCGCTCTAGCCGCCGCTTTTTACGGTTGGCCGAGCCGTAAGTTAATCGTTATCGGCGTTACCGGGACTACCGGTAAAACCACCAGCGCTTATTTAATTTCTCGAATGTTAATTGCCTCCGAATTTAAAGTCGGCCTTACTTCAACCGCCATATTTAACGATGGCAAGAGAGAATGGTTAAATGATAAAAAAATGACCATGCCCGGCAGGTTTTTTACCCAAAAAATGCTGAAAAACATGGTAAAAAATAATTGCCATTATGCTATAGTGGAAACTACTTCGCAAGGAATAGAGCAATTTCGCCACCGTTTTATCAATTATGATATTTTAATTTTTACCGGCCTTTACCCGGAGCATATTGAAGCGCATGGCGGTTTCGAGAATTATAAGCAAGCCAAGGGCAGGCTCTTTGCCCATCTTAAAAAATGCAAAACCAAGTACGCCGACGATAAAAAGCGGGTAGTCAGGGCGGAAAACGGTTTTAAGAAGATTGACGCTAATCGAGTTAAGAAGGTGATTATCGCTAACGCGGACGATAAGCAGGCTGATTATTTTTTGAATTTTTGGGCTGAAGAGAAATGGGGGTATAAACTCACAGCTCATAACTCACAGCCCATAACTCACAACTCAAAATCTCAGGTAAATATTGTGGAATATGGCGAGATTAAGTCGGATAAAGATGGCGTAAGTTTTAAGGCTGATAAGACCGAAATAAATTTAAAACAGCTGGGTGAATATAACGCGGCTAACGCCATGACGGCGGTTTGCTTGGGCTTAAGCCAGGGCATAGAATTGGCAATGATTAAGACCGGACTGGAAAAAATAAAATCCATCCCCGGGCGCATGGAATTAATAAAAAACGAACAGCCGGCCTTCACCGTGGTAATAGATTACGCGTTTGAGCCCGAAGCTTTAAAAAAAATTTATGAAACGATTTTAAAATTGGATCACAATAAAATAATCCAGGTTTTAGGTTCGGCCGGCGGCGGCCGAGACGCGGCGAGGCGGCCGAAGCTCGGCGAGCTGGCCGGGAAGAACGTTGATTTGGTAATCGTTACAAACGAAGATCCTTATGACGACGACCCTAAGCTAATTATTGACCAGGTGGCCGCCGGCGCGGAGAATGCCGGCAAGGTTTTAAATAAAAATTTATTTAAAATAGAAGATCGGCGGGAAGCTATAAGCAAGGCTTTGTCGTCGGCCGGGGAAAATGATCTGGTTTTAATTACCGGCAAGGGAAGCGAGCAGGCGATCTGCGTTGCCTTGGGCGAAAAAATTTCTTGGGATGATAGAAAAGCGGTTAGAGAAGAAATGAAGCGGCTGGCGCAAAATTCCGGCGATATTAGAAGCCGTAAATAATAATATTTGAAAAATTATTTCTCTTATGTTGCGCCTGTGGATAATTGTTAATATCGGCATGCAGTGGTTTTGAGAAATTTATATATTATTGCTAAAATTAAACGAAATAAATTGGTATTGAAATATTTTATAAAATTACTTTAAAAAAGCTTGACAAGCCTAGTAATTGTTGTTAGTATTTAATAAGTTTTTAACAAGTAAAAAATTTGGTATTAAAGTTATTTCTGGATCCCCGCCTTCCCTCGACAAGCTCGGGACAGGTTGCGGGGATGACAGGATAAAAATAAGAAACGGCTCCGCCATGAAAGAGTTTAGAGCGGTAAAGGAATTAGTCTGGCCGTTTTTTTGTTACCCATTTTAAAAACCCTATAGTAAGTCACAATATTTTCCCTCGACCTGAGCTCGGGACGAAGGTAATTTTAAAATAAGTGCGAACTTATCTCATCAATTAAATATTTTTTTAGCGTAAAGTCAAACCGCGGTTTGAGATTTTTTTGTTTTATAAACCTTTAAAAACTTTTTCAGAAAAAGTTTTTAATATTTTCAAAAAATATAAGGTATCAAGTTAAAATTTAATAGCGAGCAAAGCTCTACGGCCATTAAATTTTAACTTGATAGAATAAATTTAATATTATGACCACGAAATTAAAATCAACTGCGCGCAACTTCGACAAGCTCAGTACAAGAAAATTTTTTAACGAAACAAAAGAGTCGGCTGATCTGCCAGATTTAATTGAAATTCAAAAAGATTCTTACAATTGGTTTTTAAAAGAAGGCTTGGGCGATTTATTCCAGGAAATTTCTCCGGTGACTGATTTTATCGGCCGCAATCTCGAATTGTCTCTCGAGGACTATTATTTGGACGAGCCGAAGTTTGACGAGAGCGAAAGCAAAGCTAAAAACATTACTTACGAAGCGTCGCTTCGGGTAAAAGCCCGGCTGACTAATAAAAAAACCGGACAGGCGGTCGCGCAAGAAGTTTTCTTAGGCGATTTTCCTTTAATGACCAAGAATGGAACTTTTATCGTTAACGGCATCGAAAGAGTTGTGGTTTCGCAGCTGATCAGAAGCGCCGGCGTTATTTTTACTTCGGAATTCATCAAAGGCAAAAAATATTACGGCGCTAAAGTTATACCTAACCGCGGCGCTTGGCTGGAAATTGAAACCGACATGAACGACGTGGTCTGGGTTAGAATAGACAGAAAGAGAAAAGTCGCCATAACTTCCTTATTTAGAGCCTTTGGCTATTCCACTGATGAGGAAATAAAACAGTTGTTTTCCGGCCAAGCCGGAGATTTGCAGGCCGCTTTGGCTGATGATAAGAAGACCGAAGCCGGTTTTATTGAAGCTACTTTAGCTAAAGACGCGGCTAAAAATGAAGCCGAGGGCTTAAAGGAAGTCTATAAGAGAATCAGGCCTGGCGATTTAGCTACTACCGATAATGCCAGGCAATTGATTCATTCAATGTTTTTCAGGTTTGACCGTTATGATTTTGACCGCGTCGGAAGATATAAGATGAATAAAAAATTCGGTTTGGACGTTCCGAATAATAAAGCCAACCGAGTTTTAAGAAGAGAGGATCTGGTGTTAATTGTTAAAGAAGTCATTAGATTAAATATTACTCAGGAGAAAGAAGATGATATTGATCATTTAAGCAATCGCCGAGTTAGAGCGGTTGGCGAATTAATTCAAAATAAATTCCGAGTCGGTTTGGCGCGCATGGAAAGAATTATCAGAGATCGGATGAGCATTATGGATATCGACTCTCTAACGCCGAATAAATTAATCAACGCGCGGCCGGTAATCAGCGTAGTCAAAGAGTTTTTTATGTCTTCGCAGCTCTCGCAATTTATGGATCAAACCAATCCTCTCGCCGAGCTCGAACATAAGAGACGCCTTTCGGCCATGGGTCCGGGCGGATTAACTCGCGAAAGAGCCGGTTTTGAAGTTCGCGACGTACATGCTACTCATTATAGCCGCATTTGTCCGATTGCCACTCCTGAAGGCCCGAATATTGGATTGGTCGGTCATCTATCGAGTTATGCCAGATTAAATAGCTATGGTTTTATTGAAGCGCCATATCGCGTGATTTTTCATGATGTAGAAAATCAACCGGAAATAACCGAAGGCAAGACCGCTCGCGAGGATATTTATGAAACCAGCAATAAGGACGGGAAAAAAGGCAAACTGATTATTAAGGCCGGAGAAGTTATTGATAAAAAAACCGCTCGCGAGCTTAAGGAAAAAATGGGGCATGTTACCATACCGGTTGTACCCGTTCTCTCGGATAAAATTATTTATTTGGACGCTTTTGAAGAGGAAAGATATATTACTACCGCCGCTACCACGCCGGTTGACTTGGATGGCCGCTTTACAGTTTTAAAAGCCGAGGTTAGAAAATATGGACAGCCGGCTATGGAACCGGTGGAAAAAATCGATTTAATCGGCGTAGCGCCGAATCAAATTGTTTCCGTAGCGACTTCTTTGATTCCATTTTTAGAGCATAATGACGGTATTCGGGCGCTTATGGGAACAAACATGCAACGGCAGGCCGTGCCTTTAATTACCGCTGAAGCGCCGCTCGTCGGTACCGGTGTGGAAAGACGAGCCGCGACCGATTCAGGGCATATTATTTTGGCAGAAGCAGACGGTGAAATTGTTAAGATGGATGGTGGTTCCATAGAAGTTAAAGATAAAAGCGGTAAAATAAATAAATACGTTTTAAATAAATTTTTACGCTCTAACGCTTCAACTTGCATTAATCAGCGGCCGATTGTCAATCGCGGCGATAAAGTAAAATCCGGAGATGTTTTAACCAACAGTTCGGCGGTTGACCATGGAGAATTATCGCTCGGCAGAAATGTCTTAGTGGCGTTTATGAGCTGGGAAGGCTATAACTATGAAGACGCGATAATTATTTCCGAACGGTTGATAAAAGAGGATGTTTATTCTTCCATTCATATCGAGCACTATACGATTGACGTTCGCGATACCAAGCTTGGTCCGGAGTTAATTACCAACGACATACCGAATATCAGCGAAGAGAAATTAAAAGATTTGGATGATACCGGCATCATTCGCGTTGGCGCCGAAGTCTCTTCCGGCGATATTTTAGTCGGTAAGATTACGCCCAAGGGCGAGACTGAATTATCGGCCGAAGAAAAACTTTTACGGGCGATTTTTGGAGAAAAAGCCAAAGACGTCAGAGATTCATCGCTTTATTTGGAGCATGGCGAGCACGGCAAAGTCGTGGATATTAAAATTTTCTCGCGAGAAGACGGCGATAAATTATCCGCCGGAGTAATCCAGTCGATTCAAGTAACGGTAGCTAACCTAAGAAAAATTCAGATTGGCGATAAAATGGCCGGCCGGCATGGCAACAAAGGCGTCATTTCCAGAATTGTGCCGGTTGAAGACATGCCTTATCAGGCCGATGGCACGCCGGTTGATATAATTTTGTCAGCCTTAGGCGTCATTTCCAGAATGAACCTGGGACAGCTCTTAGAAACCCACTTGGGTTTCGCGGCCAGAAAATTAAATTATAAAGTGGCGGTGCCGTCTTTAAACGGCATCAGCGAACAGCAAATTAAAGAGGAATTTAAGAAAGCCGGCTTGCCGTCAGATGGTAAAGTCGCGCTTTTTGACGGCAAATCCGGCGAATCATATGACAATCGAATCGTCATGGGCGTTCAATATATGTTGAAATTGAATCATATGGTTGAGGACAAGATGCACCAGCGTTCAATCGGCCCGTATTCTCTAATTACCCAGCAGCCGCTTGGCGGCAAGGCGCAATTCGGCGGCCAACGTTTTGGAGAAATGGAAGTCTGGGCCTTAGAAGCTTATGGCGCGGCTCATTGCTTGCAAGAAATATTAACCATAAAATCGGATGATGTCCCGGGCAGAAGCAAGGCCTATGAAGCAATAATCAAGGGCGAGCCGATCAGGAAAATTAATGTCCCTGAATCGTTCAACGTCTTGGTTAGAGAGTTAAAGGGTTTGTGCTTGGATGTAGAACTCATGCAGGATGGCCAAGTGGTAAGTTTTGAGCATCAGGCGGAAAGTAAACCCCTGGGAGAAGGAGAGAGAAGAGAGAATTTTGGGGAAAGAGAGCAAAAATAAAATAATTTTTAAATTTTGTATTGTCATTGCGAGCGACCGAGGGGAGCGTGGCAATCTCACGGACGGCAAAGAATAGCCATAATAAAATAATGGCGAGATTTAATGAAATAAAGACATTCGTGAGATTGCTTCGTCGCCGAAGCTCCTCGCAATGACAATGATATATTATGCTTAATCCAATTAAAACCTCTGATTTTGATGCTATTAAGTTAAAGTTAGCTTCACCTGAAGTAATTTTAAATTGGTCGCACGGCGAAGTCACCAGGCCGGAAACCATAAATTATCGAACGCAAAAACCGGAAAAAGACGGATTATTTTGCGAGCGCATCTTCGGGCCGTCAAAAGACTGGGAATGTTATTGCGGCAAGTATAAAAAAATCCGTTACAAGGGAATCATTTGTGACAAGTGTGGCGTGGAAGTCACGCACTCGCTCGTACGACGCGAACGCATGGGTCATATTGAATTGGCTGCGCCGGTCGCTCACATTTGGTTCTTGCGTTCGGTTCCGTCCAAAATCGGTACGGCGCTCGACATGTCTCTGCAGTCCATGGAGAAGGTTATTTACTTCTCCGCGTTTATCGTCACGGAGGTGAATGAGGATTTGAAAAATCAGACCTTGGAACAAGTGCGCGCAGAATACAAAGGCAAGCGCAAATCCATCGAATCCGAATTCGAACGCGAAGTGCAACGCACGCAAAAGATGGCCGATGAAAAAAGCATGAAGGCCGAGGCCGTCGCGAAAGAGTTGGACAAAGTGCAGGGAAACAAGACGCGCAAGCTGGAAGAATTGGAGGAGGATTTCTCGATCGTTGAGAAGGAGCTCAAGGATCTTGAAACCTTGCGTATCCTGTCTGAAACCGAGTATCACGATCTCTCGCTTAAATACGGCCACGTGTTTGAAGCCAAGATCGGTGCCGAGGCTGTCGATGAGCTCCTGAATCGCGTTGATTTGGGCGCGACTATTGATTTGCTGAATAGCCAGCTCGAGGGTGCGTCCGATGCCAAGCATGACCGTATTATTCGCCGCTTGAAATTGCTCAAATCGCTCAAAAACAACGGCATTCAACCGCATTGGATGGTCTTGAAAGCCCTTCCGGTGATCCCGCCGGACGTGCGTCCGATGGTGGCTCTTGATGGAGGTCGCTTTGCCACGTCTGATTTGAACGACTTGTATCGCCGCGTCATCAACCGCAATAATCGTTTAAAGCGCTTGCTTGAGCTGAACGCGCCGGAAGTCATCGTGCGCAACGAAAAGCGCATGTTGCAGGAAGCGGTTGACTCGCTGATTGATAACAGCGCTCGTCATTCGAAAACGGTGATCGCCGCAACCGGCAAAAAGCGCCAACTCAAATCATTAGCCGACTTCTTGAAGGGCAAACAAGGTCGTTTCCGTCAGAACTTGCTTGGTAAACGTATCGACTACTCCGGTCGTTCCGTGATTGTGGTCGGTCCGACGCTTGAACTGAGCCA
>JAUSEG010000035.1 GCA_030650415.1 bacterium
AGCTTAAGCGCTTTCGCTTTTTGGCGCTCGCAAAGCATATTTATTTTGCTTTTTTGGGTCAGCTTGATCGCTGACATGTTTATTATTTATCGTTTAAGCGAAGAAGAGGCGGCTAAGCAAAAAATTAAAAAAGCTAAGTACGGAGAAGGGGAAGGAGAGTCATTGCCCGACAATTGGGCTGAATTTAAAAAAAGCCGAGGCAAAAACAAGATTGAAGTCTCTAAGGGCTTTAGTTTAGCGGCTCAAAAAACTGTTGAACAGGCTTTTATTTTGGCTAGCCGAGCCAAGCACGCGGAGATTAAGCCGATTCATTTATTTTTTTGTCTATTAAAAAACGGACCGGCGGCCGCTTTATTTTCTCGGTTGAATGTTGATTCAGCCAAGTTAATCAGTAATTTAAAAAATCAATTGCTAGCTTTAAAGATCAGCGTTAAGCCGGTGACAATCTCCCCGGAACTAAAAAAGATTTTTCTCGAAGCCTATATCGGCGCTTTAAATTTAAAACAGAAAAAGGTAGAACCGATCCATTTTATTTTACCGTGCTGCGAATATGATAAAAATTTGAACGAGATACTTTATGATCTGGAAATTAATCAGGATAAAATTAATAATGTAATTCATTGGTTCGCGATCAGTCAGCGGTTAATGGAAAACTATCGTCTTTATCGCCGAGCCGCTCGTTTTAAACCATCAACCAACATGGATCGAGCCTATACGGCCGTAGCTACGCCGATTTTAAATCATTTTTCTTATGATTTGACCTTGGCGGCCAAGTGGGGAAGACTGGAATTATGCGTCGGCCGTGAAGACGAGGTTAAGTCAATTTTTCAAAGTTTGGAAAGCGGAAAAAACGGGGTCTTGCTCCGTGGTCTGAACGGGGTGGGTAAAAAGATGATTATCGGCCAGATTGCTCGGCAGATGGTTGAGGAGGATGTGCCGAAAATTTTAAGAGATAAAAGGTTGCTCGAGTTGGATGTTTCTCGATTGGTAAGCGGCGCTACTCCGGCGGCGGCCGAGGAGCGGCTCTTGGTAATTATTGATGAGGTCGCCAGAGCCGGAAATATCATTTTGTTTATTGATAATTTGGAAAACTTAATGGGGATAACGGCCGGAGCGGAAGAGAGTTTGGAGCTATCGGAAGTATTATCAAGCGCTATAAGCCGCCGCGATTTAATCTGTTTGGCCAGCATAAGCGAGAGTAATTATGTAAAATATCTGGAGAATAAGCCGTTAAGCAATGTTATGGCAAAGGTGGAAATTAATGAACCGGATAACAACTTAGCCATTCAGATGATTGAAAGCAAAATTGGTTATTATGAAGCAAAATTTAAAATCTATTTTACTTACGACAGTATCGCCAAGGCGGTGGAATTGGCTGCAAAATATCTTCATGATGAATTTTTACCGGCCAAAGCCGTTGATATTTTAGAATCGATCGCGGCCGAGGTGTCTAAAAACAAAGGTATAAATAGTTTAGTGGAAGCTGAGGATGTAGCTAAGGTTTTAAGTTTAAAGACTAAGATTCCTTTGACAAAAATTACGGAAAAGGAGAGTGAGGTTCTTTTAAATCTCGAAGAAAAAATCCATAACCGCATGATTGATCAAGTCGAAGCCGTGGCCATGGTTTCGGCGAGCCTTAGGCGCGCCAGAACCGAACTTCGGGAAGCTAAGAGGCCGATTGCCAGCTTTTTATTCTTAGGTCCGACCGGCGTGGGTAAAACTGAGTTGGCTAAAACAGTCGCGGAGGTTTATTTTGGCGATGAAGATTATATGGTGCGCCTGGATATGAGCGAGTACCAGAGGCCCGAGTCGGTCGAAAAAATGATCGGCTCGCCGAATGGGGTTTTAGGCTACCTAACCGAAGCCGCGCGCAAAGCGCCGTTTTGTTTAATTTTGCTTGATGAGTTTGAAAAAGCTCATCCTGATATATTAAATTTGTTCTTGCAGGTTATGGACGACGGCCGATTAACCGACGGCCAGGGGCGAACCATAGATTTTACCAATTGTATTATTATCGCCACTTCAAACATCGGCGCGGTTTATATTCAGGATCAAATTAAGGCCGGTACGCCGCTTGACCAGATTAAGGAATCCTTGGTCAATGATCAGTTAAATAAATATTTAAAACCGGAATTAATTAATCGTTTTGACGGCGTGATGGTCTTTAAACCTTTAAGCATAGAGGATGTTGAAAGTATTACCAAATTAATGTTAAATAAAGTCAGGCGCCTACTGGAGGCTAAGGGTATAAGCCTGGAATACGAAGAGGCGGGGATAAAAAAAATCGCCGAGCTTGGTTTTGACCCGAAGTTTGGCGCTCGGCCTTTAAGACGCCTAATTCAGGAAAAAATTGAAAATGAAATTGCCAATATTATTCTGAAAGAGGGAATTAAGAGAAGAGACACGGTAATAATTGACGGCGAAGCCGGGATCAGCGTAAGAAGGAGAAGGGAATTATAGGGGCTGTCATTGCGAGAAGCAAACACAGATCCCTCTCCGCCTACCGGCGGATCGGGACAAGCTTCGCAATCTCTTTCTCTTGTCATTCCGGCCTCCGCCAGTAGGCGGAGAGCCTGCCTGCTGGCAGGCGAAGCCGGAATCCAGAGTTCAAAAGCACGGACATCCTATTTAATAATATTTTTCGCAAATTTAAATTCTTACAATTTTAATCTGGATTCCCGCCTGCGCGGGAATGACAATAGATGTTTTATGTTTTTTTACCTGCAAATTTTCATCATAACTTTGTTGTTGGCCGCCGGGCTGACTTTTTTAGTCTTGAAGCTGGCGAAAAAATTAAATATTACCGATCGGCCGGATAGCGACAGGAAACTTCATCAGGGTAATGTTCCTCTGCTTGGCGGTTTGGCGATTTTCTTGGCTTTTTTTATAGTTTTATTTATTTTCCGTGATCAACTGCTGGTCGGTGATTTGTTAATTCGACATTGGCTCGGATTTTTTGTTGGGGGATGTTTTTTAATGATCGGCGGATTCTTGGACGATAAGTATAATTTAAAATCGATTCAGCAATTTATTTTTCCCTGCTTGGCCATAGCGAGCGTCATCCTGGGGGGCGTGCATATAGAAAAAATTACCAATCCTTTCGGCGGTTATTTCTACCTAGGCGCGATCTCCGCCGTTTTAATCGCTTTCTGGCTATTGGGCATGATGTACACGACAAAATTATTGGATGGTCTCGATGGCTTGGTATCCGGAATAACGGCTATCGGCGCCCTAGTGATTTTTTTATTTACCATGAGCGAAAAATATTATCAGCCTGATTTAGCTCTGGCCGCCTTGGTTTTAGCCGCGGCCTGCTTCGGGTTTTTATTTTTTAATTGGCATCCGGCCAGGATTTTTTTGGGCGAGGGCGGATCTTTATTCTTGGGTTATGCTCTGGGAGTTTTAGCCATAATTTCCGGCGGAAAAATTGCTATCGCGCTTCTAGTCATGGGCATTCCGATATTGGACGTGCTTTGGACTATCTTGAGGCGTTTGGCTCAGGGCAAGAATCCTTTTAAGTCATCAGACAGGCAGCATTTGCATTTTAGACTGCTAGAAGCGGGTTTATCCGTTAGAAAAGCGGTTTTATTATTCTACGCGATTTCCATAATTTTCGGGTTAAGCGCCTTGCTTTTACAAAGCATCGGCAAGGTTTTCGCTTTGGTTGCCTTGGCCAGTCTTATGTTATTGGTAGTTATATTTTTCGCTTATCTTGACAGAAAGAGAAAAAACGTTTAATATGAATTTAGAAAATCGACTTGAGGTCGAATTTTATTTAATTAAAAATTATTTAAATAAATATGGCAAAAATTGCGATTATAAAAACCGGCGGCAAACAATATAAAGTTAGCCAGGATCAAGTTTTAAAAATTGAAAAAATCGACGCCGCTGACGGCGCGGCTTTAAAGTTTCAGACTTTAATGGTAGCCGATGGAGATAAAGTTGAACTCGGGCGTCCGTCCTTGGGCGATTTAGTTGAAGGTAAAGTTGTCGAGCAGGGGAGAAAGGATAAAATCAGCGTCATAAAATTTAAGAACAAAACCAGATATAAGAGAAATGTCGGACATCGCCAGCCGTTTACGAAAGTGAAAATTACCAAGATATAAAGTTATTTTTAAAAAACACCCCGCATTTGCAGGGTGTTTTTGATTTTTAGCGGTAAAAAATTTTACATTTCATTCCTATACTTTAGCGCGTTGGATAAAGTTATTTCGTCCGCGTATTCAAGATCCGCTCCCATAGGCAGGCCCTTGGCCAAGCGGGTGACTTTTATTTTATAAGGTTTTAATAATTTAACGATATACATCGAAGTGGTTTCGCCTTCAAGATCCGGATTAAAAGCCAAGATAATTTCTTTAACTGTATTTTGTTTGAGACGGTTTAGCAGTTGCTTGAAATTAAGGTTTTCCGGCTTGATATCCTCAATCATATTAATTACTCCGCCTAAGACATGGTAGAGGCCGTTATATTGCTTAGTGGATTCAATGGCTAAGAGATCGCGCGTGTCGGCCACCAGGCAGATAATTGAGTGGTTTCTTTTTTGGTCCGAGCAGATTGAGCAGGGATTGGTTTCGGCAATCGTTAAACAGGTTTGGCAGACCGTAGTTTTTTCTTTGAGTTCGGCGATGGCTTGCGCGAATCCCTGCAGCCATTCGGGATGCGCTTTTAATAAATAAAAAACATAGCGTTCGGCGGTTTTCGGACCGACCGTTGGGAGTTTTGAAAAGTGATCAATCAGGTTTTGTATTGAAGCGGGGTAGCGCATAGATGATATCTTATTGATCGGTTTTATTTATAGCCTTTTTATACTTTAACAAGGAATCGGGGTTACTATAATTTATAATATCTTCATAACAATATCCGTCCCGCTCTATCCCATTCGATGCTTTTATTTTTATTAAAGTTAATTTTAATATATCAATAATCCGTTTTATAACCGTACTGCTTAAATCTGTCTTTTCACTTAAGGCGCGTTCCGATCCCCAATGTTTTCCTAAACCATCAATATAAAAATCTTTCCACTCGCCAGTTTTTAAAACGGAGTTACCTTCAATATAATCTTTAATTAAATCACGAAATTGGATGTCCTTCTCTAAGGTTTCTAAACAAAAAACTTCGACTTTGGCACCATTAGGATTACGAACGGTTAATTTCTCAGTAACATTTTCTAGATATTTACTCATGGCGCTCTTAGGTAAATTGAACTTATAATAAAAAACTTTTTCAGTTGCCCAGTGATTACCTTTGTCGTCTACATAATATCCGG
The DNA here is from genome assembly GCA_030650415.1 of bacterium. Lineage (GTDB taxonomy): Bacteria > Patescibacteriota > Patescibacteriia > Patescibacteriales > GWC2-42-12 > GWC2-42-12. The sequence continues at coordinate 5,267 of JAUSEG010000035.1, forward strand.
CCCACTCTCCGCTTTTATTAACTTGGGGCAAAGAAAAATATTCTTTAATTTCTTTTAGATCTATTAAACCCTCGTAACAATAACAATCGTCCACTCTTCCCGTTAAATCAATAAGCTTTCGGGATGCGACTTTATTTTTCGCGATAAATTTATTTAATGTATTCGCGCTACAATTATATTTGGCAACAAGATTATGCACATTAGCCCAATGTTTTCCATTCTCATCTGTCCAAAATCCTTTCCATTCGCCATCGGAGGCGACTTTAGGCAATTCTATAAATAGTTTTATTCCTTCTTGAGAGATTATTTCTTCATAGCAGAAAGCTCTAGCTCGGCGATTTCCTAAATCTCTCATCTCGATTCCCAATAAGTTATTTTTCGCTATTTCTCGTTTTATAGCTTCGTCATGTAATGATAATCTGGCCGATATAACCGCCATTGGAGCCCAGTGCTTTCCATTTTGGTCGGTCCAAAATCCTTTCCATTCGCCAGAAGTCTCCGGTTCAGGTATTTTTTCAATAAAACTTTTTACATAATCTGTCCGTAAAACATCCTCAAAGCAATATGTTTGGCATTTTTTATTCATCGCATAAGAAATGGCTTTGGTTGGAAAATTTTTGACTACCTCGTATAAATTTTCTTTACGAGTCATGCCGATTTTTCTCGCGATGGCTCCTGCTGACCCCCAATGGTTTCCTTCGTCATCCGTGTAGAAATTTCTCCATAGCCCCCTTGCTTCATCAGATTCCCTTGAAATTTTCGGTATATTAACATAGTTTTGGTAATCTGGACTTTCTAATAAATCTTCCAAACAATATGCCTCGACGACCATTCTGTTGTTTATGATAATTTTCCTGGTCTGGCTATTTATTTTGCTTAAACATTCACGTATAGAATACCTGCTCATGAAGCACTCTCTTGCTGCCAAATGGAATATTGAAGCGTAGTGTTTTCCGGTTTCCGGATCAGTCCAAAAATTTTTCCAAGGATCAAATTCTGATGAGGATGCTTTTGGCAAATTAGAATCTTGGATCACCGGTTTCTGTTCTTTATCCTCAACAGTTTTAGTTTTCTCTATACTGCCGGACAAAAGTTCGCTCATATTCTCGCGCCAATGCTTTGTCTGAATTAGTCTTCGCCCGATATCCGGGAATTGTCTTATTAGTTCGTTTCTCTCTTCCTTGGTCATCAGGTCTAATTTATCAAAAGCTAAACTTCGTTCTTCTAATTTTTGAGCGTCAAAAACATAGCTCGCATTTTTTTCTTCCTCGCACACATACACAACTCTATCTAACGGCTTTATTTCCACTCTAAAGTATGGCGCCTGCCTTACCATTTCCTTTCTGACTTGGCCTTGGGTAAGGCTAACTTGATCTTTAGAAATGTTGAGGTCGGTTTCAAGGATGTATAAAAGAGTAGTTAATCTTGGTATTAATCTTTTTTCTTCAAAAGTTCGCTCTCCACTTGCGGGGATAGATTCAAAAGTGTCGGGTGGCGTAATAACCTCGTTCACCATTTTTGATTTTTCATTAATAAACTTCTCTATAGATTTAATTTGGTCAACCTTTTTCTGCACTCTGTCCAATAGCTCACCTATGTTCGGCAGGCCATAGCGAGTGTAGGAGTCGTCCTCAAGTTCGCCGATGGTTTTTTCGCTTTTTGTTTCCTCTTTATATTTTTGCGCCACATCGCTTGTTAGAGCTACTAATTTATTTAGGGCGTCATCTGCAAATGTGCTTATATTTTCCACAGTTAAATGAGCTTCAAGAATTGACGATAGTCGAGCTTGAAACTCTTCGTTATTTTTACCCTCTATTTTTTTTCTCGCATAAAAATGAGGTTCTTCTACTGTCATATTTTTATTATTAACAAAGTTTAATTGAATCCTTCCAACCCGCCCATCTCTTGTACTTTTTTAGCCATGGTTTTTTGCGCTCGTTTGATGATTTCGTTTATTACCTCGGTCAAAACGTTCGGCAGCTTATCGTGGGCGATATTCGGACTTATTGTAAGTTGGGTGATTTCCATATTACCGTTCATCACTGCTTTAACGCCATGCTTTTCATAATCAACCGATTCTTGCGCTAAAGCGCTTTGCAGAATTTTAGCTTTGTTTCTTAGGTCTTTAAATTGTTTTAGTTTGTTGAACATGTTCTATATTGTCATTGCGGGCTTGACCCGCAATCCAGAAGTTTGTTTTTAGAACAAAAAATGGATTGCGGCTCGTAGGCCGCAATGACAGATTAAATTTATTAAAATTCCGGCTGATCTCCTTGCCCGGACTGGGCAATACTTCTAAAGCTCACTGTATTTTCATCAAAGAATAAATCAATTTTTCCGGTCGGGCCGTTTCTATGCTTGGCGATATGAATTTCAGCCAGATGTTTTTCGTTCTCCGATAACTCTTCATAATTATAACCGCGATCGGCGGCTTTTCTGTAAATAAACATCACCACGTCGGCGTCTTGTTCAATCGAGCCGGATTCTCTTAAATGAGCCAGGCGGGGGATGGCCGGTTTGGTCATTTCCACGGCGCGCGATAACTGCGATAAGGCCAAAACTGGGATATTTAATTCGCGGGCGATGCCCTTCAAGCCTCGGGTAATTTCCGCGACTTCTTGCACGCGATTATCTCCATATTTTCCCCGACCTTCCATAAGTTGGAGGTAATCGATGATTAAGAGCCCCAGGCCTTTTTCCATCTGCAAGCGCCGAGCCTTGGCTCTGATTTCCATAATATTTGAACTGGCTGAATCATCAATATAAATCGGCGCTTCGGATAATTGCCCCATAGCCTCGCCGATACGGGAGAAATCATTATCTTCTTCTTTATCGGATAGCTTGCCGGTGCGCATGCGCCATAAGCTGACGTTGGCTTGGGCGCAAAGCATGCGATCAACCAGCTGTTCTTTGCTCATTTCCAGAGAAAATAAACCAACCGGAACCTTGCTCTTTATAGCTGACAGGCGCGCTATATCTAACGCCAGGGAAGTTTTACCCACGCTCGGCCTGGCCGCGAGAATGATTAAGTCGGATTTTTGCAGTCCGGCTAAAATATTATCCAGGTCGGGAAAGCCGGTGGGCAGGCCGCGCAGTTTTCCGCTTTGTTTATGTAACTCATCAATTCTATTAAAAGCTTCGGTCAGTAAATTATCAATCGGCAAAAAAGCGTTTTTTAAATATTTGCGCGAAACTCCAAAGAGTTTCTGCTCGGCTTCATCCAGAATTTTTTCAATTTCCTCGTCTTCCCGGTAGCCCAGCTCGGTGATTTCTATGGAAGCGGACAAGAGACGCCTAAGCGTAGCTTTACGCTGTATAATATTCGAGTAGAAGACTACATGGGCTGAAGTGGCGACGGTGTTGCCCAGCTCGGCCAGGTAAGCGCGGCCGCCCACCGCCTCCAACTGGTTTTTTTCTTCAAGCTTTGAAGTTAGAGTCAAGATGTCTATCGGTTCATGATGAACATATAGATCTCTCATGGCCGTGTAAACAATCCCATGGCTGTCTTTATAGAAATCGTCCGGCTGAAGAGTGTCGGCAATTTTAAAAATTGCATCCTTATCAATCATTAAGCAGCCTAAGATTGAACTTTCGGCTTCGATATTTTGCGGCGGAAGTTTTAAAATGGAATTTTTATTGTCTGACATGTTTTTATAATACCTTGCGGAATAAGTTTAAGCAAGAGTAAAATTCCTTGATTTTTTAACTTTTCATGCACCATTTTTCCACTGCTAGTTGCATTTTAAAAAGATCTATGTTATTTTATTAATAATCATCTATCCGTTGCCGCGGGTTTTTTATTTACGCGCCGTTAGCTCAGCTGGCAGAGCAACAGCCTTTTAAGCTGATGGTCGCTGGTTCGATTCCAGCACGGCGCACATAGAAAGTGTAAAATTGAAAAATCAAAATGCAAAATGATTATATTCCGTCAAACGGGGTATATTTTGATAATTTAAGATTTTACATCATCAACGTCCAAACAATGTTTACCTCATAACCATCTTGCAGGGTAAATTTTTCATTTTGATTTTTACATTTTACATTTTTAAGGCCAGCGTAGCTCAGTTGGTAGAGCAATGCTTTTGTAAAGCAAAGGTCGGGGGTTCGAATCCCTTCGCTGGCTCCAATATAGTGATAAAAACTAGAGGTCGTCGTCCAAAGCCGGGCAGACGGCTTTTTGTAATCAAAAAATAGTCTAAAATGTCTAAAACATGGGTTAGACAAAAAAATAAGCCATTTTTCCTCTTTTTTAATTTAGAGCGGCTAACATATCATTGACTTTTTGTCAATAATATGTTAACCTGATATGTCAGCTCTTTAGCTGAAATTTTTAGCCAGAATTGGCTAAAACCAAGTTTGGCCTGGGCAAGACGAATAAAGAATTGTTTATGCGAACCTTAGGGTGTCTTGCCCTCAATTTACGCCTTAAGCTAGAGCCTGACGAAGGCAATAAATAGCCGAGGCGGACGGTATTTTGCCCTAGTTCCGCTCTGCGGGGTAAAGGCAAATGGCGCGACGATTATTCCCTTGTGAATTAGTCACGATAATGAAACTGTCGCGCCAACAATTTTGTTCTTTGGGTTGGGATTAAGACGATTAAGCCGATGTGTGTAGCACACGAATCTGGGAGTGTCTTTCCCAACCCTTTAATTTCTCTGTTTAAGTTTCGCGCAAGCGAGATTTTGGCGGAGCGCTCGGACGAAGTTGTGCTTGCTTTGATAAGCGAATGGCAAAGTGTCCGAGTTGTTCTTTAAAAAATTTGTTCACCACTAGGGTGGATGAATGTGGCAGGACGATCGTGTGACTGTTCATAGGCAACGAACGAATGCCAGGATGTCCTGCCACAAAATTTTCTGCTCCAAGCCGGAGCAGGAAGCTGGTCGAAACTTCATTTGTTCGCAAGAACGAAAGTAGCCATGACCAGCCCTCTTCGGAGAATATAAAGGTTGTATTTTCCGAAGAGGGAGAAATCCCGCGCGCGAGACGAAACACTGGTTGATTCAGTATCGAATTGCTCAGTGTCTCGCGCGAGTTCTTTAAAAATTAATGATTTTCTCCGCTGACAAGGCGGAGAATGGTTGGGTACGATACACGGTGTGTTTACGATGAGTTGCGTGTGCCCAACCAAGAATTTCTCCGCTTGACGGAGAACTGATTGAATACGATAATCACACTTGTTTACGATAGATGATTTGTGTTCAATCAGAAAATTTTGTCCCGAGCTCGCCAGAGCGAGGGATGACGGGATAAGACGTTACTAGCCTTGTTTACGAAAAAGGAGCTGTCTTGTCCCGGCCCGCCGAATTTCGCGCAAGCGGAATCTTGGCGGGCGAATAATTTGTCTAAACCATAGCTATGGCGAGGACGATGCGGTAAACCATGTTCCTGATTTATTCAGGGACGAAACCGGCTGAAAAGCCAAACAGAGAAAGAGCAGAACATGAAAGCCACAGACATCAAGCGGTATGTCGGCATAGTGCCGAGAGTCAAGAAGACGGCTAAAGGAGAAGCCAGACCGACACTCGTCGCCGTTATGCGCGACGGCGCGGTAGTCGGCGAATTCGAGTTGGAAACCGAGCAAGATGAATTGGACTTCGTCGATAGCATCTTTCCTAATGCGTGGCGGAAAGCCGCCATAGGAGAAGATCTCGCGGCGTTCAAGCCATACCATATCCTCTATCGGAAGCCTTTCGAAAGCGAGGACACGAGCATTTGGCCGGTAAAGTTCACAGAACGAACCGCCAAGGGCGAAGTCATCGGCGTACCAGATAAGGTGCCGGAAAAATTCCTCGGCCTGGAAGCCGGTGATGTGATCGCCATGTGCCTGGGCGGAAGCGGAGATAATTTTTCTTTCGCTCTATCCTGCCGTGCCGAAGAAATCGGCGCGCAAGTTTGGCGGATTCCGCCGTTCGTTCTCAAAGAACTTCGCGGCGCGGAAGCAAAGAAGGACGAAGACCATAAGCTCCTGACTATGACAGCCGAGAGCTATGCCGACAAGTTTTACCCGGTTATCGTTCGAGATCGCGACATCATCAAAGTTCGCGAGACCCTGCGGGTGCGGACCGACGCGATGATAGCGCGAATCGGCTGCGAGCAGAGGCTCCGCCAGAGATTCATCGGACAGATCTTCTGCTCCGAGGCCGGCCTCTATCCGCAAGGCGGGCTGGAAAAGGAGTTTGACGCCGTTAAGGCCAGCGACGCTATTCTCTCGGCTCTTCTGACCGAGGAAGCAAGCGCGCTAAAGGAGATGACCAAGGCGGTGGAAGCAACCGAGGTTTACCAGAAGTTGCTTTCAACGGTAACTGGCCTCGGTCCGGCCATTGCCGCTCGCATCATCTCCGCGGTTCAGGATATCCGCCGGTTTCAGAAGTCTTCCCAGCTCAAAAAGTACATGGGCGCGCACGTTATGGATGACGGGCGATTTCCGCGTCGGCGGAATAACGAGATTGCCAACTGGCAGCCGGACGCGCGCCAAGCGCTCTACCTTTTGGCCGATCAGTTCAATCGCCGTCCCGGAACCGAGTGGGGCGATTATCTCCGCAAGATGAAGGCGGAATACCGCCTGAGACATCCGGAGAAGATCCAGGTTGAAGTGCCTGATCCGGACAATCATGGAAAAATCAAGAAAGTCTGGAAATACACGGACGCCCATATCCATAAGATGGGCTCCTGGCGAACGATCAGCCGGTTCGTGGAGTGGCTCCACGCGGCTTGGTGGCGGTTGGAGCGGGAAGGTAAGGCCGAGGTGAAAACCGAAGCTATCCCGCCCGCTACGCCGCCGGCAGAGTAATTTGCGGACGGCAAACGTCCGCAGGCTGGACGAGTGAAGCGATGTCTATGACGAATCTGACGTTGTCCAGTAACATCCCCGCCCGGTTCGCTTAAAAAGCGAGCTGGGCTGGGAAAATAATTTAATGAGTTTTGGCTGGAAGAAAACACAGTTGTCCTCTACGGAGGACGAATTACGATTTTTCCAGCCCAACCCGCCGATTTTTTCGCGAAGCGAAGATTTAGGCGGGCCTTTTTACAGGAGTTGAATTAAAGATTAAAATTCTGTAAAAGGGACGAACCACGGCCTGTGATAGTTAACGAGATGGGGCGTGTCCCTTCCCGCCGAAGTTTGCCATCAGGCGAACTTTAGCGGGATAAATTTTGTTCTTTGGGTTGAGATTAAGACGATAATTGCAATATATTACGAAGAATCTTTTGTCTTTCCCAACCCTTTAATTTCTCTGTCTAAATTTTGCGCAAGCGAGATTTAATGAGAGAGCTCGGGCGAAAAGCGAAATGCTTTAAATAAGCGACAACGGCGCTGCCCGAGCAGTTCTTTAAAATCCGCCGATTAGGCGGAAAGTATTTTGCCGAAGTCCGTCTCGAACGGATTAAGGCAAATGGCGCGACGAAGAAACTGCTGTTTATACGAGCTTCTCATTGTCGCGCCAAGATTTTGCGGACGAAACTGGAAATGTCTACGATCTTCCTCATGCCCGCCCGCCCGCCCGAATTTTCGCTTGGCGAAGATTTTGGCGGGCTTTTCATTTAAAAGATTGACCATTTTAATAAAAAAGTTATAAGATATGTTTATGATTTTATATATCGACACCACAAAAAATAATTCAGTTGAAATTGGCATTAAAGACAAGAACAAGTTTGTCTGTAAAAATAAATTCAGCTCTGAACGAACCCAGGCCGAAAAACTGTTGCCCAATATAGCCAAAATGCTTAAGAGCGCAAAGCTTAAGTTAAGCGATCTTAAGGGCATAGAGGTGGCTAATCAAGGCGGCAGTTTCACCTCTTTGCGCATCGGCGTAATTACGGCCAATGCCTTGGGCTACGCGCTCGCCATTCCGGTAAGCGGGGAGAAGGGCGAGACGAAGAAGGTTAAAAACGGAAAATTAAGTTTTAATATAGTTAAGCCGGAGTATGACAGCGAACCGATAATCACCGTTAAAAAGAAGAAAAATTGAATAATTGTGGAAAAGCTGTTAAGAACTAAGAATTAAAAATTAAAATAATTTCATAAAAAGTACTCGCTTATTAACAGGCGGGTATTTTTTTATTTTTTAATCCAATATTAAACATAATCTTAGTGGTTCATGATCATTGACAAATGGCATTTAGTGGTATATAATTATAGTATATTGGTGATAGGTGGTAGAAAGTGGTGAAAAACAAAAACAAAAACAAAAATCTCAAAACAATCAAGCAACGCTTTCGCGTTGTCTCTAAATATTTTAAGATGTTCATCGGCGAATATAATCATAGTCTGGATGATAAGGGCAGGGTAGCGGTACCGGCTAAGTTTCGCGCTCTTTTAAAAGAAGGAGCGGTAGTTACCAAGGGATTGGATAACTGCCTTTTTTTGTACGCTAAAAAAGAATGGCAGGAGCTGGCCGTCAAACTTTCCAAACTGCCGATTAGCAAGGCCAATCCGCGAGCTTTCGGACGATTTATGCTGGCCGGCGCCATGGACGTTGATTTTGATAATCAGGGAAGGATTATGCTGCCGGAATATTTAAGGAAATTCGCCGGTTTAAAAAAACAGCTGGTTTTCGCCGGGCTTTATGACAGATTGGAAATTTGGGATGAAAAGGCTTGGAATAAATATAAGCATGGCACGGAGAAAAAGAGCGCCGATATCGCCGAAGCTTTAGGGGAATTGGGAGTGTAGGAAATTATGAATTATGAATTATGAAAATCAAAAATTAAAAATGTTTACCGCGGAAGATTTTGTAAGAGAATCAAAAGTTGAATATGATAAATTATTAGGCGATAGTAGATCCGGCAATCCAGAGCTTTCTTTTCTTAATAATCTGACTATGTTTTTACCTATAAAAGATGCCGCATATCGTGATATGGTAGAAGATGCCGAGGAAGATGGAGGTAGAGACTCTTTAAAGGGATGGAGAAAGATCATTGAATTTATTGATCGTTATTTTGAGCAAAAAGGATGGGATTTTAGTAACATAGACAGATATGAAGTGAGGGAGAAAAAAATGTCTGAGCTTGTTGAACTTTACTGTGCTCTTCGTAACGCTGGTTTCAGCCATGATGAAATAACAACCTAAAATAAAAATATGACAAAATTAAAACCAAAGCAAGAGTCAAAAAAGTATTTTTTTAATTTAAGGGTCAGAGTGATAAAGGCGCCGCTGGTCGATTCTTGCATTCTTAGAGAAGTTTTATTCCAGAGGCAGAAAGCCTTGGTGCTGTAGTATCTCGTCTGGCTCCGCCAGATCTGGCAAAGCCAGACAACTCGCAATCCATAACTTGTAACCCATAAATCAGATGGAATATAGACATACGCCGGTAATGTTAAAGGAGATTATAGAATATCTGGCGCCAAGGCCGGGAGAAAATTTTATAGATTGCACGTTAGGCGGCGGCGGTTATACTAAAGCGATTATGGATCGGCTTGGCGAGACGGGAAAAATTTTGGCCATTGATCTCGATAGCCTGGCCATCGCCAACGCCGGAATAAAACTAAAGGCGCCAATCGAAAATCATCAATTATATTTAGCCCAGGAGAATTTTAAAAACTTATCGAACATTGTTAAAAAATATTTTTCGCCGGAAACCAAGTTTGACGGCATTGTATTTGATCTGGGGTTATCATCAGCTCAACTCGAAGATCGGTCCAGAGGATTTTCTTTTAACCTGGCTGACGCGCCGTTAGGCATGAATTTCGGAGAGCAGATAGAAGAGACGGCGGAAAATATAATTAATAATTGGGAAATAAAAGATTTAACTAAGATATTTAGAGAATATGGCGAAGAGAAGTTCGCTTACAGGATCACTTTAGCCATAGTGCGAGAACGCCAAATTGAGAGAATCGTTACTACAAATCAATTAGTTAAAATTATTACCGAAGTTATTCCGAAGCGGTTTCAGGATAAAAAGACGCATCCGGCCACGAAAATTTTCCAGGCCTTGCGCCTGGCCGTGAATCAAGAACTGGATAATTTGCGCCAGGTTCTACCCCAGGCAGTCAGTTTATTAGCGCCGGGCGGAAAAATCGCGGTAATTTCCTACCATAGTTTAGAAGATAGAATCGTTAAGCAATATTTTAGAGAAGCTTCGAAAGATTGCCTTTGCCCGCCGATTATGCCGACTTGCCGATGCGGCCATACGGCGGAAATAAGAATATTGACACGCAAGGTTTTAATCCCGACCGCAGAGGAGGTCTTAAAAAATCCGAGATCCAGAAGCGCCAAACTAAGAGTAGCGGAGAAAATATAAAAATAAATATAAAATAATATGGAGAAAGACCAAGATAAAAAAAATTTTCAAGTCAGCGTCCTTGTCGGTTTTATTAAAAAACAGGTTTTGAATTTAAAAACTTTAAATAAGGTTTTGTTCGCCTCGATGATCGTTCTGGGCATATTTTATATTGCCGGAACCAACGATTTATCAATTCAGGGCTTCGCGCTCAGCGATTTAAAAGCAGAAAGAAATAAATTGTCCGATGAAAACAAAAAGCTGGAGCTTAAAGCCATGACCTTAAGTTCTTATAACGTAATTAGCGGAAAAATAGAAAATTTAAAAATGGTGGCCGTTGGAGAAATCGATTATATTAACGGCAGTTATGATGTGGTGGCGAAGAAATAGCATACAAAATTTATTATGTCGCTTTGGAAAAAAGGCCAGAAAAATTTCAATAAAATAAACAATAGTCGCATTAATTTGATAATCGCGATTGTTTTTTTATTGTTTGGGCTTATTATTTTTAAATTATTCGATCTGCAGGTTCTGGATTACGATTTATACTCTAGCCTGGCCGCGGATCAGCACCAGATCTATAACCTATTGGAACCGGAGCGGGGAAGAATTTTTATTCAAAACGACCCGCTTCGCCAAGCCTCCGGCGTGGCGAGTGAAACCGGCTTTGCTAATCAGCTCTATCCAATCGCCACCAATAAAAATTTTTATATTCTTTTCGCCGTGCCTAAAGATATTGAAAAGGCCGAATTAATCAGCGAACAGCTGTATTTGACCTTTAAGCGGGAAAAAACGGAAAAAGAAGTTGATGAATTATTAAAAAAGGAGGAAGTCGATCGCTTAAAAAATCAGATTGATGCTTTGGGCAATTTAAATGATGAAACCAATAAAATTAAGCAAGCGGAAATAATTGCCAACCATCAGCGGCTCTTAGTTGACGCGAAATTTTTAGAAATGAAAAAGATCAGGCGTGAGGCGGAAATAAACTTGCGGAAAGCCGCGTTAATTGACGGTTATCTGAAAAAATTAAAAAAACCCGGCGATATCTATGAACCGTTAGAGCAAAAGGTTGATGAAATAGTATTAAAAAAACTTTATTTGGCCATAGAACCGCCAAAAGAAAATCTGAAATTGGCTGATTTGGAAATAGAAAATAACGGGCTATTTATTATAAATAATGGTTCTAGAAAAAAATTTGCCATATCCGGCCTGGGTTTTTCCGAGAAATCCCATCGTTATTATCCGGAGGGCAGCATCGGCTCAAACCTCTTGGGCTTCGTCGGTTTTGTCGGCGATAAAGAGAGAGGCAGATACGGCCTGGAAGAATATTTTGATCAGGAGCTTATCGGCCGGCCAGGTTCAATTAAAATTGAACGCGATGCCAAGGGTCAAGCAATTATTATAAATGATCGCGAATATCTTAAGCCGGAAAACGGCGCCGATTTGATTTTAACCATCAACCGCTCCATTCAATTCACGGCTTGTAAAAAATTAAACGAGGCGGTGGCCAGGTACGGCGCCGATGGAGGCAGCGTGATTGTTATGGAGCCGAAAACCGGCGAGATTTTAGCTATGTGCTCTAATCCTGATTATGATGGCAACGAATATCAAGACGTTAAAGATCTTAAAGTTTTTAATAATCCGGCGATTTTTTCTCAATATGAGCCAGGTTCGATTTTTAAAGTTCTGACTATGGCGATGGCCTTAGATCAGGGAAAGCTTACGCCGCAAACCACTTATGATGACACCGGCCAGGAAAAAATTGCCAAATACACTATAGAAAATTCCGATCATAAAGCCAACGGCCTGCAAACCATGAATCAAGTCCTTGAAAAATCTTTAAATACCGGCGCTATTTTCGTTATGCGTAAAATTGGACCGGATTTATTCGCTGACTATGTTAAAAATTTTGGTTTTGGCGAAAAAATCGGCTTTGAATCTTCGGGCGAAAGCAAGGGTGATATAAAAAATTTATTGGTTAAGCCGGTAGGCGAAATTTACGCGGCCACGGCTTCATTCGGCCAGGGTTTGAGCGTCACGCCTTTGCAAATGGTTTCGGCCTTTGCGGCTATCGCCAATAATGGCGTTTTGATGAAACCATACTTAGTTAAAGAAGTTATTAAACCGGATGGCTCTAAGATAGAAACTCAACCGACTATAGTCAGAAGAGTTATATCGGAAAAGGCCGCTACTATGCTTGGCGGAATGATGGTTAATGTGGTTGAAAACGGTCATGGTAAAAAAGCCGGAGTTAAAGGTTACTATGTAGGCGGAAAAACCGGCACGGCCCAGGTTGCAAAGAAAGATGGACGAGGTTATGAAAATAATATTAATATTGGTTCGTTTGGCGGTTTCGCCCCGGTTGATGATCCGAAATTCGTGATGCTCGTTAGAATTGATCACCCGCGCAACGTCGAATGGGCGGAGAGCTCGGCCGCGCCGTTATTTGGCGAATTAGCCGAATATATGTTAAATTACTGGCAGGTGCCTAAGGATAGATAAGTGTGTTTATTGTCATTGCGAGGAGGTCGTACTCGGCCGACGCGGCAATCTCACGGATGTCTATCTTTCATTAAATTTCGCCACAATTTATATTAGACACATTGCCGTTCGTGAGATTGCTTCGTCGCTGAAGCTCCTCGCAATGACAATAAAAAAATTATGAAATCAATTTTACAAAAAATTTTAAGAATATTGGCTAAAGCAATACTGGCCAAATATAAACCCGAAGTTATCGGTGTTACCGGCAGTGTGGGAAAAACCGGCGCCAAAGAGGCAATTTACGCGGTTTTGGCCGGTAAATTCAAGGTACGAAAAAGCGTTAAGAATTATAATAACGAAATCGGCGCGCCCTTAACCATAATCGGCGTCGAGTCGTCATTAAGATCGGTTTTCGGCTGGTTAAAAGTTTTTATCAGAGCGATTAAATTATTGCTTAGAAATGACCAGGATTATCCTAAGATGCTGATTTTAGAAATGGCGGCCGATAAACCGGGCGATTTAGATTATTTGACCGATATTGCAGGCTGCAAAGTAGGAGTAATTACATCAATCGGCGACGCTCATATTGAAAATTATAAAACTTTAGAGAAGGTCAGATTAGAGAAAGCAACCATGATCAGAAAACTGGATAAAACCGGTTGGGCGGTATTAAATATTGACGATGATAAAATTTTGGCATCAGCCAAAGAAACCAAGGCCAAGGTATTTACTTATGCCATAGATAAAGAAGCCGATATTCAGGGCAAAGAAATCAGGCTGAAATTTCCCTTAGATGATAATGGAAGAGCTGAATTCGGCTTGAGTTTTAAATTAATTAACCATGGATCGTTCGCGCCGGTTTTTTTACCGAACATAATCAGCAAGGCCGGCGTTTACGCGGCTTTGTCCGCCGCCGCTGTCGGCATCATCAAGGGTTTAAATTTAGTCGAAATCAGCCAGGCTTTAAGAAAATATGATTCACCTAAAGGCAGAATGAAATTTTTGTTTGGTATAAAAAAGACTTTTATTATCGACGATACTTATAACGCTTCACCAGCTTCAGCAATTTTAGCTCTGGAAACTTTAGGCAGTATAGTTAAAAAGGGCAGTGAAAATAAATACGCGGTTCTAGGCGATATGCTTGAGCTCGGCGCTTTAAGCGAAGCCGGCCATCAAGCGGTCGGGCGGGCGATTGTAAAAAATCAGATTGATAAATTAATCGTGGTTGGCGAGAGAAGCCGCGATATCGCTCGCGGCGCTTTAGCCGCCGGCATGAAGAGCGACGATATATTTCATTTTGCCGCTGCGGCTGAAGCCGGTAAGTTTATTGAAGAAAGAATAAAAACCGGCGACATAATATTAGTTAAGGGTTCGCAGGGCGCGCGCATGGAAAAAATCGTTAAAGAGCTTATGACCGAACCGTTGCGCGCCGAAGAATTACTGGTTAGGCAGGGGAGAGAGTGGCAGGCAAGCGATAAAATTTTATAAACTAATATATAATTTTATGAGATTAAAAAACAAAGTGGCGATTATTACCGGCGCCGGTTCCGGTATCGGTAGAGCATCGGCCTTAGCTTTCGTTCGCGAAGGCGCGAAAGTCGTGGTGGCTGATTGGAGTGAAAAGGGCGGTGAGGAAACGGTTAAATTGATAAAGGAAGAAAAGGGTCAGGCGATTTTTGTTAAAACTGACGTTAGCCGGGCGGCTGATGTTGAAAATTTAGTGAAAAAATGCTTGGCCGAATATGAAAAGGTGGATATTTTGTTTAATAACGCCGGCATAGTAAAGATGGGAGCCTTGCATGAAACTTCCGAAGCTGATTGGGATCAAGTAATAAATGTAAATTTAAAAAGTATATTTTTATGCTCTAAGGCGGTTCTGCCGGAGATGCTTAAGCAGGGCAAGGGTAAAATCGTTAGTACGGCTTCAATCGCCGGTTTGGTGGGTTTTAGCCAGATTGGTCCATATTGCGCCTCAAAGGGCGGTATGATCGCTTTGACGCGGGAAATGGCGCTGGAGTACGCCTCTAAGAAGATTAACGTTAATTGCATCGCGCCGGGCGTTATAAAGACCGCTATGACGGTTGATACGCCGGGCGGCATGAAGGGCTATATGGACAATACGCCTTACCCGAGGCTGGGCGAGGGCGAAGATATTGCTATGGCCGCTCTTTATTTAGCTTCTGACGAATCGGATTTCGTTACCGGAGAAGTTTTAGTGGTGGATGGCGGTTGGACAGTAAAATAAATGTTGTTTATTTTAAAATTTAGAGCCAGTAGGAAATGTCCGTTTTTCGCTTAGATGAAATTTGGGTATTTTGTTAAAAATACTACAATTTCATATGCGCTCAAAACGGACATTTCCTACTGGCTCTTTTTAATAAAAAAATAAGGAGTGAAAACGCAAGCTTGGTTTATGCGTTTTCACTCCTTTTGAAGTTGCTCCGGTTTTGCAAGGTGAAGTTTTGTTTACCAGGTCGGGCGATATTGGTCGGTGCGGTTGTTGCCGCGCAACGTGACCTTGTTTCTCCGCACCCGAGCGATTTCCAGACCCTCGACCCAGAACCAGCCCTTTTTGTCTGGGCCGTGGGTGACCCCGCCGAATTGGCACATGGCTAGCGGTCGCGCGCTTTTTTTGCGCACCGGCGGTTCATAGCCGAAGACGGCGATGTTCAGGCTCGGACGTTTGTCCGCCGGGCCGCCTTGGCTCACGCCGAGGAAATAGAGCGTCGCACCCGCGGCTGATTTAAACGAAGGTTCGTCGTTCGTTGGGATTTTCCCGATTGGCCATGGCCTTGACTGGGTAAAGATTTTCAAGAACGCTTGCCGTTGAGGATTTGGTAGTGACATAGGTTTTTGTTGTTGAATGTGCGTTTGATTTTTTTTGTTGCGCGTAATTATTATTTTCCAGCCACACGGCCGGGTGAAATTACGATCAACGATTTAAAATCAAAAATATAAAAACAGCCCCGCGATTTAGGGCTGTTTTTAGATGCAAATAATTAAAAACAACCCTGGTGGCGGGACATCAGCATATTCATCATCATGGAGGATTTTCTGGATTGGCTGTTCATAGTATTATTTGTATCTTAGATTAAAATGGAGATAAAGTCAATCATAATTATATAAAATGTTAAAAAAGGCTCTAAAATTAAAGTTATTTTATAGTACCGCCACGGGGAATCGAAGCTCCTCGGTGCTTTCCTCGGAGCTGAATAAGTAAACGGGGCTTGCTAACTTAGTACCGAATACGGGAATCGAACCCGTGTTTGATGGCTGAGAACCACCTGTCCTAACCACTAGACGAATTCGGCATATTAATTTATTAAACTACCCGAGCAAACTACCAATGAAATCTTTTTGGCCTCGTAAAAACTCTTCGCTTGCCAGATCATTTTTTCCTTCAAGCTGGAGCCTCTTTATGATCAAAGCGTCTTGACCGGTCTGGATGGCCAAACCACTGTTATATTTAAAAGTTTTTCCCGGCTTATAGGAATTTATTTCAATTGTCTGGCTTTGGGCGGAAATTATTTTTACTTTTTTACCCTGCCACCAGGTCCAAGCCATGGGCCAGGGCGACATGGCTCTGACAAATCTTTCCAATTCTCCGGCCGGCTTTAACCAGTCAATCAAGCCATCGCCCTTGGTTAACTCTTTAACGTAACTCGCAAGGCTCGCGTCCTGGGGCGCGGGAGAAATTTCTCCGGCCAAATATTTTTTAATGGTGTCAACTAAAAAATCGGCGCTAACCTCGGAGAGTTTATCATAAAGTTCGCCGGCCGTGTTTTCCGTGTCAATCTTAATCGCCATCTGCGCGAGAATCGGTCCGGTATCAAAGCCTTTATCCATTTTCATTACCGTTACACCGGTTTGCTCGTCGCCATTTAATATCGCCGCTTGAATTATGCTTGAGCCGCGGTATTTCGGCAAGAGCGAAGCGTGCAAATTAAGGCAGCCATATTTCGGTATATTTAAGATATCTTCCGGAATCAGCTGGGCGTAGGCTACCACCATGATTAAGTCCGGCTTAAGCAAGGAAATTTTTTGTCTAATATCAATTATCTGAACCGGTTGTAAGCAGGTAATGTCTTTTTTCAGAGCCGCTATTTTAATCGGGGACGAAACTACCACTTGCTTTCTGCCGACCGGCTTATCCGGCTGGGTAATTACTAAAACTACTTCAAAATCAGAATCATTAAGCATGGCCTTAAAGGCCGGCAAGCCGAATTCAGCCGTGCCGATAAAGATAATTTTTATTCTGCGGTTATCCTTATTCATGTTTTCGCTTAAGTTATTTTTAGAGAGTCGAGCGGCCTTTACCGGCCTGGGCAGATTCTATTTTAATCGCTCTATCTATAAACAATATGCCGTTAAGATGATCTATCTCATGTTGTATGACCCGCGCCATCAGGCCCTCGGCAGTCAGCTTGGTTTTTTTACCGGTTAAATTATAATATGTCAGAGTGATTTTTTTATGCCTTTTTACTTTTCCGAAAACCCCCGGTATGGATAAGCAGCCTTCCTGATCAAGCTCCTTAGCCCAAGATTTTTTTATTATTTCAGGGTTGATTAAGCAGATCGAGCCGTCTTTAGAGTTGATTATGGCCAATCTGATATTTTTGCCGATTTGCGGCGCCGCCAGTCCGACGCCATCGGTTTTTATCATGGTTTTTTCCATAGCTCTAACCAGCCCGGCAAAACTGCCGGCGGAGATTTCTTTGAGAACTATCTCCTTGGATTTTTTTCTTAAAATCGGGTTAGGTTGGGTGATTATTTTTAGTATTGGCATTTGAGATAAATTATGGTAAATTCAATAAGGTTTTATATTAGCAAATGGCTGAGTTTTTAGCAATAGTTTATTATATTTATGCCCATAGATAAAGGTTTTGAAAAAATCGGGGATTTATTTAATTTGAAGTCAAAAAAATCCTCCTTAAAGGATTCGGTTATTAAGAGTAAGCGCCTGCCGGCTTATATTTGGCAGGATTTGGCTTTGCGGGTAATTAATGAATTAGGCATTCCTAATTTTAAAAGAGGTTCGGTTTTTAAGGTTTGTAAGCTAAATTCACGAATTTTTATAGAAAAATGCCTGAATGACACGAAAGAATTATGCCAGAGCGGCGAGCCGTGGAAATATTTTTTTAAGATTATCGGCGGCAAGGGCGGAAAGCTATAGTTTAAAATTCATGGTTAAATAGCCGACGCCGAATGGCGCTTCGTATGACAAAAGCCGGGGCTCATATTTTATCCCGTCCAATATACCTAAGAGGATAATTATAGATTTTAAGCCGCATTCCCCGGCATCAGCTATAAAGCTATGGTCGAATTTAATTATTTCGCCAGTCTGTTTATTAAGCAGACTATCAATTAATTTTTTATCAAATTTTTTTCCTTTAGGGCTGTAGCCGGCCGGCGCGTTTTTAGTCAATCTATGAGACAGGTCGCCCGAAGCTATAACCGCCACTCTGGTTTTTGAACTTAATAATTCATTTTTTATCATCTGCCCGATATTATAATGGGCGGTTAAATCCAATCCCGAATAATAAAGCGGGATGATTTTTATTTTGGGCAGATGCCGGGTTAATAGATAGAGAGGAACCGAGGTTCCATGGTCCAGTCTGGCTTCACTAACTAGCTGTAATGGCGCCGTGGCCTCCATTTTTTCCTTGATTTTATGAGCTAAACCAACGTCGCCGCTTAGATTGAATTTAGTCGTCAGATCGCCGAAATCTTCAAAGTCGCCGGAAAATTCGGGGTTTAAGTTCAGGCTGAAAGCGCTTTCCTGCAAAGGGCCATGAGGAGAAACTATAACAATTGTTTCCGGTTGAGAAGCATAAAGATCCTGCTCGAGTTTAAAATATGCTTCAGACGTGGCTTTTAATTGCTTTAAATTTTCTTTGCCGATAGTCGGTATGAGAATCGGCGGGTGGGGGACTATCGCGGAAAAAATTATAGACATATGAATAGTGAATTAAGAATTAAGAATTAAGAATTATGGGAAAGTCCATAATTCATAATTCATAATTCCAGATTCAATTATTAACCACCGCTTCGGTTATCGGCGCGCCGGCATCGTATAAGTACAGAACTTTTGACGGCACGATAATCACATTTTCCGTTTTGTAGCCCAAATCTTTAAAAACTTTATCCGAAGCCAAGAGAATTTTTTTACCGCCGGAAATTACATAAGCGTAGGGCGACTCCTGGGTTTTTAGAAGTTCGCCGTCGCCGAATAGGTAGGGTTCGACGGTTTGATATTGATCAAGTTCGGCCGGAGTGACTTTTATGATTTTTTTATTTTTAAATTTGGTAGTTAAGAAAATTTTATCAACCAGCGGCGCTTTAACGCCTTCGGCAACGAAATAGACGCCGCCAGTTTTATTATTCTGGAGCAGGGCGCCGGTCGGATAGGTCGAGGTAGCGGTAAGATTGGCGCCATCAGCGTAGGAGTTTATATCCTCCCAGCTGGCGCTAACCACTTCGGTGGCATTAAAACCCATTTTTTTAAAAGCTGTTAAAGTGGTAAAACCGCGTTTTTTATCATCAACCAGTAAAAAAATTGTGCCTCGAGGCGAGCGGATTAAGGAATATTGGGGAAATTTAATCGAGGCGCCGATCGGATAAGTATCTAAGTCGGACTTATTGATGGTAATGATTTTTTTAGAATCAAAGCGGGAAAGAAGAGCGCCCTTAGAAACGAACGGGCGTTTAACGCCGTTCTGGATAAGCCAGACTCCGGCCTCGCCGTCGGCCTGGAGGAGCGAGCCGTCCGGATAGACTTTTGTAAAATAACGCGTCCAGATTTTATAAAAATTAAAATTGCCGTTATAGACATGGGGCGTGTAGTTATAAAGCGCGGCCGTGGCCAGGTTGGCGATAGTGACGGTTATCGGCTCTTTACTGATCGTGCCGTAGGGGTTGGTAAAGGTGTAGGTATCGCCGGCTTGGTAGGTGTAGAGGTGGGGCCTGTCCATATAGTCTCTAAACTGCAGAGCCGCGGAATTAACTTGCTTGCCGAATCCCTGCCAGCGAGAATTGCAACCGCCCGAGTCAGGACAGCCGTAGCCGGTCGCCCAATCTAAGTTCCTCTGGCTGGGCGATGATTCTTCAATCAGGCTCTGCTCTTTTTGCAGCATAACCAAGAGGAATTTAGGATTGATGGTAACTTTTCGGCACTTTAAGTTTTTTTCTTCGTCGGTCGGATTTTCGCTTAAAGAGGCATTATCGCAATCGTAACTTTTTGTTGAGGCGTTATAGATGATTTCCGCTGCCCGCCTGGTAATACCGTTCGAGTCCGGGCAGGAGTAGCTAACTAAAAAACTGCCTTTAGCTTCCAAAAATTTTTGAATATCATTTAAATCCATAGTGGAATAGTCCAAAATTTCCAAGTCGCTAATAATATTATTCGGATCAAAGCCCTCGGCTCGAGTGAGTTTTATATTAAAAAAGAAAAAACCAATTAGAAAAAGCAAAAAAATTACTGACTTTAGTGGATATTTCATAATTAAACCGCTTTAGATATTTTATTAGAGAAAAATCATCTGGCGTTATCTTATTATACAATATAGCGGGCCTATAGACAAATTTTTGTAAAAAAAGAGGCCACAGACTTTTTGTCCGTGGCCTTGAGTTTGATTTCAGAACCTCATTCTGCACCCGTTCCGCGAACGGGTGAAAAGGTAATTGCTCCCGTATCCCCCGTACCCATATTGGTACGGGTCTGCCCGTTCAATCGGGCCGGCGGCTTCTCCCGGAATTACAGCCGGGACTGCCAGTCTTGGTGACGCCCTATACATGCTATAAGACAGGTTGACATCATAGGGGTTCACAATCCCCTGTAGGCAGAGTGGCGGGATGAGGTCATCGGCGTTTTCCAGAATATCGCCTGGCAGGTACCAGGTGATCCAGGGGGCGCTTTCTATGCCGTTGATCACGGATGAGACCGAGACGTAGATCCCGCCGAAGTTAGCCGCGTTGATTTCATGGCGGTAGGTATTTTGGTTGGCCGGCAGTAATTGCCGACTTAGTAGGGTGCCCGCGTCGCCTTTTTCGATTTGCGAGCGTGTGAGCGCGGTACGAACCACATACCCCTGCGAACCTAGTGCCGGCTCCCATATCCATTCAGCCGAACAAAGGCTAGTCGAGATTTGCTTCGGGAGCAGTTGTCGCAAGTAGAGGTTTGGCGTTGGGCTCACAAGCGGCGTGCCAGACGTTATGCTGATTTCTTGGAATTGGTATGTTCCAACGCGTTGGCCGCAAACCACGTAGAGCGTGGCGTTAGGCGAGCTTGCCCAGACAATGAGCTCCGTTTGGAAGTTAGTGTAATTGGTATTTACTGAGAGTACTCTTTCCGGGGTTAACCAATAACCTGTTTCTGTGTCAACCACGAAGATCGACACAGGTGCTACGCTTCCGTTATAGTACATTTTGGCGTTCAAGGTGATAACCTCTCCAGCGACAATGCTGAATCCGCTCTTCGACCAGAAGGCTGATTTTGAGTTCGCAGGCAAGGTGGCAATGCTGGCCGTAACCACACCCGAATTTTTGTCGATTGTAAACTCGGATGACGCCGCGTAGGTGTCGTCCAACCAGTCAACAGTCACCAGAAAACTGGCGCTGTCTGTCAGGCCGCCGGCGTCGGTGACTGTCAGCGTGACTGTCGCCGTGCCGTTTTGATTGGACGCAGGAGTTACTCGGACAGTACGGCCGGTTCCGCTTCCGCCAAGAACGATGTTCCCCGAAGGAACTAAGGTCGGATTGGAAGAGGTGGCCGTAACCGCGAGCGCGTTCGCCACTGTCTGTCCATCGCTGACCGTGAAGTCCAAGGTCGGAGTTGACCCGTTGACCTGGATAGTCTGGCTGGCGATGTCCGAAATATTCGGCGCGGTGTTTGGATTGACTGTTACCATGAACGTGTCGGAGGCTGTTCCGCTTTGGCCGTCGGAGACCGTTACCGTAATCGTGGTCACTCCAATTTGACCGGAGACAGGAACCACCGTGATTGTCCGATTGGCTCCGCTACCTCCGAAGCTGATGTTAACGACCGGAACCAGCGTTGGGTTGGATGATCCGGCGATTACAGTCAAACTGGCCGCATTGGTTTCAGCGTCGCCGACTATAAATGGCAATGTAGGAATTGCCGTTCCGACAATGATTGTCTGATTCTGGATGTCGGAGATGGCCGGAGGCGAATTTCCGCCCGGAACCAGATAGTCAATCTCGTTGGAGGGATCGCTTTCCGCGCCCCCCGCGTTGAAGGCGGTTACCACGAAGTAGTAGTGACCGCCCGGCACCAATTGGGTGAACACCGTGTTGGTAACGTTGCCGAGGTCGGAGGAGCCGTTGTAGTTCCCGGATCCCGGTCCCCAGTAGAGGCGGTAGTTGGTCACGTCGGCGTCCGGACTCGGATCCCAGGCCAGACTTACGGTCGGTGCGGCCAAGGCAGAGAGCGAGGCAAATATGCCAAGCATTACCAGCATTTTTTTAATTTCTTTCATGATTTCTGTGGGTTGTTGCTGCGGTTTATGTTCAATCGCAAAAGCACGCCTTTCGCGCTTATGAGAAAGAACATGCAAACATGCAGTTGTGAAAGAACGGTTAAAGGCTTGTTGCCTTGATTAATCTCTATCATAATATTATGGAATTGTCAAAAAATTGAAAAATTTTTCATTTTTTACCCTTGACAAGATAGTCAGCCCATGTTAATATGAAATGTTAGATACTAATTTATAGATAATCATTTAATATTAGCTATTTTTATATATATTTAAAAAATTTATTTACAAAATAACATAAAAGTATGAAAAAATCAATTATAATTTCTCTTGTTTCATTATCATTGCTCATTTTCTTGCCTAAAATCGCTTCGTCCGCCGGCACTACGGTTGTTTCTTTAAATCCGGCTAGTCAGAGTGTGAATGTAGGCGATACTATAGCCGTAACCTTGAGGGTCGACGATGCTGTAGATATGGATAGTATGGTAGTTGATATACTATTTGATAGTACTAAAATCACTTATGATCATGTAACAATAAGTAGCGATATTTCAAGTTTAAATTGGACTGCTGAAGCGTTTGAATGTGCGCCCGCTAGCGCTGACTGTATAAATCTAATGGTTTTAAGCGATATGTTTAATTATGTAAATGGCGGCGCCAATATAGCTACTATTTACTTTACCGCAAATGGTGCTGGCACAAATAATTTTACCTATGCTAATAATTTCGCGCGCAATCCCTCATTTGAAGACATAACTTCCGCTTGGACCCCCGCTTCTGTAACAATTAACGAAGTGGTTTTAAGCAACATCGCTACGGTGACTTCCGCGACTTACACGGTTGGCGCGACCACGATTACCAATGTGCCTTTCGCTACGAGCAAGGCGACTTTTTTAGCCGCCTTGGCTGTGGGTGAAGCCAATCAAACTTGGGTTGATACTGCTATCGCTGATCCAGTTGTAAGCGGTAATACTTTAGTGGTTACGGCGCAAGATGGATCAACAACTATAACTTATACCGTGACGGTCAATGCTAACCCCGATATCGCTTCAGTAGTCGCGGATAAAGCCGCTTTAGTGGACGATTCCATAAAAGGCGCGAACTCCGCATTATCAAATGTAACCGTTGCTCTGACTAATCCATTACCATCAACCGGAGCTAACGGTTCAACTATTACCTGGGTTTCAAATAATACTGGCGTGGTTTCAAGTAATGGCCAGACAATAAATCGTCCGACTTTCGCCAGCGGCGACGCCACCGTTACTATGACAGCCACGATAACTAAGGGCGTAGTTACTGATACTAAAGTTTTCACCTTAACCGTTATTAAATTACCGGCCAGCTCTGTCGCTACCGTTACTTCAGCAACCTATACGGTAAGTACCGGAGGATCGCCTAATAATAAAACCATTACCGATATTCCGTTTGGAACAAGTAAAGCAGTTTTCTTAGCCGCTTTAACTAAGGGCGAAACCAATCAAACTTGGAACAGTACGAGCATCGCCGATCCGGTTTTAACCGGTAATACTTTGGTGGTTACGGCGGAAGATGGAGCAACAACAAAAACTTATACGGTTACGGTTGATCCTGACAGTATCGCTCCCGTTATTACTGTCTTTACTATTCCAGCTACAGCAGACTCTTTAACTATTTCAATTACATCTTTCACCGCCACTGACGCGGTCGGAATAACCGGCTATAAGCTTACCGAGGTAAATAATTATCAAGGTTTAAATTCAGGTTGGACGGACACAGCTCCGACTTCGTATACATTTAACAATGAAGGTTCAAAAACTCTCTACGCTTGGGCGAAAGACGCGGCCGGAAACGTATCGGCGGGAGCGAGCGGAAGCGTGGTCGTAACAGTGGCAATTATTCCGCTTGACGCGGATGGAGACGGCGTTGACGATAATTCGCTGGATAAATGTTTAGGTACTCCGGCCGGCGCAGTAGTTAACCACAGGGGCTGTGTTAAGCCGAATTTTGAAAAATTTGATATTAAGCCTAATACGGCTGTTTTAGATGACATAGATCCGATTGATAACCTATCAAATTTTGAAATCGGCCAAAGCGCTTATGGAAAAATTGTGTTTGCGCAACCGGTAAATCTTTTTAGAAATAACGAACCCCTTGATTTGGATTCAAACATTATATTTACCGATAAAAAAATAGAGCTAAAAAGCGCCAATCTTACCGAGCTAAATACATCAGCCACTTTAACTATATATAATGTTCCATACGCCACGCCAAAGATATTAAGGGATGGAGTCGAATGCGCTGCCGATGTCTGCGCCGTTTTGACTTATACTGGAAATACTTTGGTATTTACAGTTACAGGGTTTTCTATCTACGAGGCGGTAAACGGGGACACAACGGCGCCAAGCAAACCAACCGGCCTAGGCGCTACCGCAAATTCTTCGAGTCAGATAGCGCTTTCCTGGACGGCTTCTACCGATGATATAGGACCGATTGTCTATAATATCTTTAGAAATAGCACAACGACCGCGGCTATCGCCACTACAACCGGAACAACTTACAGTGATACAGGATTATCAGCATCAACTCAATATACTTATTATGTGAGCGCCTACGATCTCGCGGGCAATATTTCAGAAGTTTCTGCCGGCGCCAGCGCGACAACGGGGAATGTTGTAACCCCTCCTAGCGGCGGTGGTGGTGGAGGCGGTGGCGGGGGTTCAGCCGATTATAACGCGCCAACCAACGTTTTAGTTATCATA
>JAUSEG010000001.1 GCA_030650415.1 bacterium
CAACAGTCAGCGGCCGGGGCAGCAAAAAAATCATTGAAAATTATATAATCAACCAGGGCAGAGAACAGGACGTAAAACAGCTTAGGCTGTTTGAATTATGAATTTAACGCCCTGCGCTCCCTTGGCGCAGGGTATTTACAATTTCTTTAAAAAATTTGCGGAGTTACATAATAAAATATGAACATTAAATTTAGACAAATAATTTTACCCCGTGCCTTTCTTTATTTCTTTGCGCGATTGTTGCGCGATTGTTGCGCGAACCGTAATTTGATGATATAATATTTATATAAGCAAAATCACTATGTATAATCCAAAATTTAAGTTAAATAATAAAATTTTGTCCGACCTGACGGCTATCGCCGAAGCCAAGGGTATAATCGATCGCGCCAAGATACTACCCCAGCAAGAATTCCGCTTGCGCCGCCAGGCGTTAATCCGCATGACCCATCATTCTACCGAGATTGAGGGCAACCGTTTAAATATGAGACAGGTTGAAGCCCTATACGCCAAGAAAAAAATAGACGCACCCGATCGGGACATTTATGAAGTAAAAAATTATTTGAACGCGCTAAAATATATTGAAAAAATTGTTGCCGAGAAAAAACCCATAACCGAAAAGGTAATTTTAAAAATTCATAAATTGGTAACGGATAAAACTTTGGCTCCGCAATTTTCCGGTCACTACCGGCCAGGACCAATCTATGTGGTGCGCCGGCAATTCGGCGTGCCACAAGAAACTTTATATACCGGACCGGAAGCCAAACAAGTGCCAAAACTCATGGCTGATTTTATGGCCTGGCTTAAAGATAGTGAAGAGAAAGAAATAAACCCGGTGATAGTAGCCGGGATCGCCCATTTGGAAATAGCGGCTATCCACCCGTTTAATGACGGCAACGGCCGCACGGCGCGCGCTTTAGCCACTCTAATGCTTTACGAGCGAGGTTATGACTTCCGCCGCTTGTTTGCTCTTGAAGATTATTATAATACTGATAGACAGGCGTATTACAAGGCCGTTAATGTGGGAAAGACTTATGCTGAGCGGCGCACAGATATTACTTCGTGGCTGGAATATTTTGTTAAAGGATTTAAAAAAGAAATTGATGAAGTAAAAAACAAAATATTGCCCTTAGCTAGTCGTAATATTAACGGAAAAATCAAATCGCAAATATATCTTACGCCCGATCAATTAAAAATTGTTGATTTTCTTGACCAAGTCGGCCGAATTTCCGCGAAAGATGTAGAAAATATTTTATCTTCTCCAAAACGAACCGCTCAACTGCATTTGCAAAAACTGAAAAAAATAAAAATGATCAAGGCGGTCGGAAAAGGCAAATCTACTTCGTATATTGCCAATTCTTAATAAGAAGTTTAGGACAAAGGGTATTCCCGCCCGAGGCGGACAAGCACCCCTAACCCCTCTACCTTTTGCCCTAAACAAAAAAAAACAAAATTGAATTCGTTTTTAGAGCAATCCGCCTTCGGCGGATTAAAGGAAAACATGTACATCATATAACACGCTATATCCGGCCGCGGCTTCACGGAAGCCTTCGCACAAATTCGTTTTCCTTTCAGTCAAATGAACTTCGGATATAGCGATACATTAGGACGAAATTGATTTTAATCTGCATATGAATTTGAGCGATTTTAAAAAAGTTTTGCAAAAAGCATGGTCAAGAGAGACTTCATATTGTCCTGATGAATGGACCGATTCAAATTCATCCATTGGCCAATGTGCTGTTTCAGCGTTGGTCGTGAATGATTATTTTGGTGGTAATATTATATGGACTGAAGCGGTGCTGCCAAATGGCCAAATTGTTTCTCACTATTTCAACTTTATAGATGGCAAAGAAGTGGATTTAACACGCTCGCAATTTCCTGAGGGCACGCTTATTCCAAAAGGTATTGAGAAGAAAAAGGACTTTGCCAGCACGCGTGATTTTATGTTGTCGAGTGATAATATTAAAAAATGCTACGAGCTATTGAAGGAAATAGTGAGAAACAACGCAGATTAAAATCAACATCGTCTAGCACGGCATATCTGGTTCGCGAGCTAAATCAAATTTTTAAGCACCCAAATTATCCCTTAAACCACTTTATATAAAAAACCCGCCGGTGTTTATTGGGCGGTTTTTTAAAATTATAAATTATTTGTTATTGCTGGACGAAGACTATAATTTTAATTTAGACTTTCCACATTAACGCCAAAGCTCCAGTCGATTTCCGTGTAGTTATGCAATAAATTATTTATATAGCTTTTTAACTCAGCATATTTTTTTTTCGTTAAGCTCTCAAATTTAATGGTTAAATACGGGCCGTTTTGCGAATAGCGGACAACGAACATGGAGTCAGCCATCTCCAGCCTAACACCATCGCCGGCCCGCTGGTCATCAATTACCTCGGCTTCGGGGTAGTCGGCGCGCAATTTTTCAGCGATTATTTTTACCAAACCGACTTTAACTTCATCGGGGCAACCGACTTTAATTTCCGGACTGGAAATGTATTTTGGCAAGCTGGAGACCGCCTGGGCTAAGGTTTGTTTGGTTCTTGATAGATAGCGCAAGAGGCGGAGAGTCGAATAAAGGCCGTCGTCGTGATTATAAAAATCAGCGGAAAAAAAGAAGTGGCCGGACAGCTCGCCGATAAAGGCGGCTTTAATTTCCTGGTTTTTCTTTTTTAAGAAAGAATGGCCGGTTCGCCACATAAAGGGCTGGCCGCCAGATTTAATGATTATATCCGTAACCACCTTAGAGCATAGGGTGTTAAACATAATTTTCGCGCCAGGATGATCATTTAAAACATCCATGGCGAAAAGCGCCAGTAAGACATCATTCCAGATTATGCCGCCCTTATCATCCACTATGCCGATGCGGTCACCGTCCGGGTCATAGGAAAAACCTAGATCAGCTCCTTCCGTGATTACCTCTTTGCTTAAACGTTCGGCTACTACCATCTCGGTCGGGTCAGGCGTGCCTAGGGGAAAAGACGGATCCAGCTGGCAATTTTTTTCAATTACTTCGCAACCGGCCTGTCTTAATAATTCCGGAGCAATTACGCCGGCTGTGGCGCAGCTGGCGTCGATTACCACTTTGAATTTTTTTTCTAGAGGCAAACGTTTTAAAATATCGTTAAAATAGGCTTGTCTGATGTCGATAACTTTATGTTGGCCCGGCTTTTCTCCGCGCTTGTAATTCTCCTCTTCAACTAGTCTCTTTAATTCTTGGATGCCGTCAGAGACCAGGGTTTCGGAAAAATCTATAGCAAATTTAAAACCGTTATATTCGGCCGGATTATGCGAAGCCGTAACGAAGGCGCCGCTCTTAATATCTAAATAATATTGCGCCCAATAGAAGGTGCCGACTAAATTTAGGCCGATATCAACCGTATCAAGACCGACCCAATTTAAGCCTTTAATTAAACATGTGGAATATTCGGCGCTGGTTAAACGCGAGTCTCGACTTACTAGAGCCTTGGTGATGCCGCGGCGTTTTAGATAGGCGCCATGCGCTCGACCCAGATGCTCAACGATTTCCGGCGTCAGATCCTGGCCGGCAATACCTCTTAAATCGTAGCCGCGAAACATGTTTGGATTTATTTTCATAATTTTATATATGTTTAACTAAAATTTGAGGGGAAGAGATTTTTGTTTTTAGCGGTTTAAAAATCTTTTCGAAGAAAAAGAGCCGTTGTCATGCAATAGCGGCATTTTCTCGTTTCCGGTTAAGGGGTTGGGTCCCGGTTTCAGGGAGTGGCTGGTAGCTGTAAGCTAGCATTCGTTTACCGTAGTGGCATTCGAGGGCGCCGCAATTGCAAAGATTACAGTGTGCGGCCTGCCTGGGGATAATCCTTCTTTTCCTGGCGCAGAAGAATACCTGCATATTTTTCCTTTGGTTTGAATAAACGGTTGACTGCTGGGTGGCTGCAAAAATATTTTTAAGATAAATTATAGCCTTTTTGCAATAAAAATATTTTTGCAGCCACCCCGATTTAAAATTATTTTTTAAGCGCCAGCATAATTCCTCCCAAGCCCCAAAGAATAGCGAATAGCGATATGATGGGGCCGATAAACGGCAGGGAAAAAATTAAATAAATTATAACGATGCCGATGACCATGGCTAAAATTAAGGAATCTTTTCGGTTGGGCAAGAGATTATTTAAAACACCGCGACCGACTAAGATGCCTACCAAGATTTTACTTAAGTATATGGCGATTAGCCAAGCAGCTGTTAAAATTAATGACAGAGGTATGCCGATAATCGTGATCAATAAGATAATCGCCATAATCGGCGTTAAGAGCAGAGCTAAAACTCCCCAGCCAAGAGAGGCGTTAACTCGAGAGAGCATCAAAGCGGTAATTTTAATAATCGGTTCCCGCCAAAAGCTGATTAACACTAAGCCGACGATTAAGGCGGAAAAAACGGCGAAGAGATTGCCCCACCACCAGGATAAATTGATAAAGTTGGATTTTTTGGCGGAGATAATCGGCAGGTTATGAGTGGTTTGGCCCTTGATGATGGCGCCGCTTTCAATCGTGGCGTTTTTTTCGGCGGTATAGTTTAGATTACCGTTGATTTGAGCCGCGCCGCCGACAGTAAGAATCGGCTGGTTGGCATTTTTCGGGCCGAAGTTAAGTTTAACATTCTGGCCGATTTTACCGGCCAGAACGGCTTTGCCCAAGTAGCCGTGCAGGTCGCGGCCGATCTCGCCCCGGGATTCCAGCGCGTTGCCCGCGATCAAGGCGTCCCAGCCGATAGAGGAGCTGGCCGCGGCGACGATCGCGCCGCCGAAGAGCATGGCGTTACGAGCCGTTTGGCCGCTAAAATTTATTGAGTTGCCGATCAGTCGCAAGTTGCCGCCGATTTGGCCGCTAATATTAATCGACTGACCGGCGCAGATAATATCGCCGGCCACTTCGCCCGAGATGTTAATTGATTGACCGGCGCAGATAATATCGCCCGTGACCTTGCCTTCGATGGTTAAATTTGAACCCACGGCGTAAAGATTGCCCTCGATGGTTTCTTCTTTAGGCACATAGACAGAGTCGCCTTTTTTAATGGCATAAGCCGAAGCCGTGAGTGGCATGAGTAGAAGGATAAAACAGGCTGTTAGTATTGTTTTTTTCATATTATTATGCTTAAATTAGATATACTTAAATAATAACATTTTTTTATTGTCATTGCGAGCGACTATTTCTCTTTTGTCATTCCCGCGCAGGCGGGAATCCAGATTTAATCCGCAGTAATTTTGTTTCATCAAATTAGTAATAAAACAAAATGTTCGTGGCATTAGACTCTGGATTCCGGCTCGGAGGCCGGAATGACAAGAAAAGAGATTGCCACGTTGCCCTGATTACAGGGCTCCTCGCAATGACAATCAAGGAAAAGCAAAATCGAATTAAAGCTATTGGCGAATTATTGACAAATAAGATAAATTCGCGTGATGAGCTTATGGCCATAAAGAGAAAGCTGTCTAAAAAATACGGTTTGGCTCTTTTAGCGAATTCGGAGATTTTGCATGAATACAAAAATCGGCTGGATAGAGGAGTTATCAATCGCTTGCCGATTCTAGAAAAAACCCTACGCAAACGAACCGTTAGAACTATGTCCGGCATAGCGCCGGTCGCAGTTTTAACGAAAGCCTACCCCTGCCCGGGCCAGTGCGTTTATTGCCCTAAGGAAAAAAATGTGCCGCAGAGTTATTTATCGAATGAACCGGCGGTCATGCGGGCGATTCGCTGTAAGTTTGATCCATACAAGCAAGTGCAGCTTCGGCTCGAAGCGCTCGTTGCTAATGGACATGAACCAACCAAGATTGAATTAATTGTTATCGGCGGAACCTGGAGCGTTCTGCCGGAGAAATACAAGTATTGGTATATTAAGGAGTGTTTCCGGGCGGCGAATGAATTTGGAAGTGTCATTCTGGAGCCGAAGGCGATAGAATCCCATGGCTATAGATCGGATAATAAAATGAGATGCTATCGCTCCTCCGCCAGCTGGCGGATTCGCTCCAGCATGACAGAATTAAAAAAACAACTGTTGCTGGAACAGAGAAAAAATGAGTCGGCTAAGTATAAAATTATCGGCATTACGCTCGAGACCAGACCGGACTATATTAATGAAAAAGAATTATGGGAAATGCGCGAGCTGGGCGCGACTAGAGTGGAAATCGGCGTGCAGGCGATTGATGATAAGATATTAAAATTAAATAAGCGCGGACATGGCGTGAGCGAAATCGTTCAAGCTACGAAATTATTAAAAGATTTCGGCTTTAAAGTAACCTATCATATAATGCCCGGATTGCCCGGTTCGACGGCCAAAAAAGATTTGGCCATGTTTAAACAATTGTTTACGGATAGCCGTTTTCAGCCGGATCAGATAAAATTTTATCCCACGGTAGTAACGCGCGGCAGTTTATTATATAAGTGGTGGAAAAATGGCAAATATAAGCCATATTCTGATAAAGTTTTGCAAGAGCTGATTGTGAAATGCAAAAAAGCTGTGCCGCCGTATGTTAGAATCATCCGCTTAATCCGCGATATTCCGGGAGAATCGATTATTGCAGGAAATCGCATTACTAATTTGCGCCAGATAATGAAAGACCGTGGCGTGGTCTGCCGGTGCATCAGATGCCGGGAGGCGGGGGAAAGGGAATTAGGAATTAGGAATTATGAATTAAGAATAATCAAATACCAAGCCTCCGGAGGAGTAGAATATTTTTTAAGTTATGAATTCAAGGACGGAAAAGTGCTCTATGGTTTCTGCCGATTAAGGTTGGCCGAAAATAATTTAATGGGCGCGGCCATAATTCGCGAGTTGCATGTTTACGGCGAACTGGTATCGGTTCCTTCGGCAAGCTCAGGACAGGTGGCAAAAATAAAAAAAACCCAGCACTCTGGATTAGGGAAAAGGTTAATGACCGAGGCGGAAAAAATTGCTAGAAAAAACGGCTATAAAAAAATCGCGGTTATTTCCGGCATCGGCGTAAGAGGTTATTATAGAAAATTGGGGTATAAATTAGTAGGTAGTTATATGGTAAAAAATTTGCTATAATTAAATTATTATGGAATTGAAATATATGCAAAAAATTATTGTCGCTGTAGGGCCGGTTATCGTGGAAAATGGCAAGGTGCTTTTAAACAAGCATGGCGACACGCCATTTTGGAAATTTTGTGGCGGCCGGGTAGAAAATTTTGAAACCGATTTAATCGATAATGCTAAACGAGAGGTTAAAGAGGAAATGGGTATTGAAATTGAGATTTTAAATAAGGAGCCGTTTATAACTTTTGTCAGGAAACAGACGCCGACTGGAGTTGTAGATATTATTTTAGTTCATTTTCTTGCCAAAAGAATTGGTGAGATAAAACCCGGCGCTGACATTCTGAAATGGGATTGGCTGGATATTAATAATCTGCCCAAAGATTTAGGACCGAACATTTTGCCGGTCTTAAAGCATTTTAAATTTTTAACTTAAACCATGTTATAATTCTATAAAATTTATTTTTAGTTATAACAATTAGATTTCGTAATTCGTAATTTTTAATTCTTAATTGTCTTTTATGTTTGATTATAAAAATCTTCATGTCCAGGATCCGGAAGTCTTGACCATTATAAAAAAAGAAATGAAGCGCCAGAGCGAAGAGATGGAATTAATCGCTTCGGAAAATTATGTTTCTAAAGCTGTTCTGGAAGCTATGGGTACGGTTTTAACCAATAAATACAGCGAAGGCTATCCGGGGCATCGCTATTACGGCGGTAATCAGATTATAGATGAAGTGGAAACCATCGCCATCGAGCGCGCTAAAAAATTATTTAAAGCCGAGCATGTTAATGTTCAGCCGTTATCCGGTTCGCCGGCCAACGCGGCGGTTTATTTTGCGTTTTTAAAGCCGGGCGATAAAGTTTTGGGTTTAAGGCTTGATCATGGCGGGCATCTTTCGCACGGCCATCCGGTGAATTTTTCCGGCCTGCTCTATAATTTTACCCAATATGAAGTTGATATGCAGACCGGCATGATCGATATGGAGAAAGTTCGCGAGATTGCTTTACGCGAAAAGCCGAAAATGATCGTGGCCGGCTATAGCGCCTATTCGCGTGAAATAGAATGGCAAAAATTTAAAGACATCGCCGATGAAGTCGGGGCATTCACTTTCGCCGATATCGCGCACACGGCCGGCCTGATCGCGGCCGGGGAGATGGCCAGTCCGGTGCCGTTTTTTGATGTGGTTTCTACGACTACTCATAAAACTCTGCGCGGACCGCGAGGTGCCATAATTATGTGCCAAGAGCAGTTCGCCAAGCAGATTGACCGGGCGGTTTTTCCGGGTATGCAGGGCGGGCCGCATGATCATATTACCGCGGCCAAAGCCGTGGCTTTTGGCGAGGCTTTACAACCGGAGTTTAAGCAATATGCCAAACAGGTAATCGCCAACGCCAAAACCATGGCCGAAGAATTTATAAAATTTGGCTATCGGGTAATTTCCGGAGGCACGGATAATCATTTAATGGTCGTGGATATGACGAGTAAGGGAATCTCCGGCAAGGAAGCGGAAAATATTTTAGATCGCTGCGGTATCTCGGTTTCCCGTTCCACCATCCCGAACGACCCTAATCCGCCCATGAATCCGTCCGGCGTGCGTTTCGGCACCCCGGCCATAACTACGCGCGGCCTAAAGCAAGAAGAAATTAAGAGTCTGGCAACTTGGATCAACGCCGGAATCGAGCATAGAGACGAACCGGAGATGCTGGATAAAATTAAAGATCAGGTTAGAGAAATGTGTTTGAATTTTCTCATACCGAGTATTTAAAATAATTTTTTTTGTCACTCGCGAGTAATCATCTTTTTTGTCATTCCGGCCTTTAAGCCGAAGGCGAGCCGGAATCCAGGCTTAATTTGTAGGAATCATATTTATTAAATTAATGATAAAGTGAAATGTTTGTGGCATCAGACTCTGGATTGCGGCTCGGAGGCCGCAATGACAGATAAAAGAGCAGGCTCGCGATGACAATGCTTTTTATGGTAAAAATTATTGACGGTAAAAAATTAGCCGAGAAGATTAAAGATAAAATTGTTAAAGAGATTGTTAAATTGAATGACGGCCATCCGGAGCAGGCTTTGGCTCGCCCGAATCTGGCGATTATTTTAGTTGGCGAAAGAGAGGATTCCAAAATTTATGTGGCTTTAAAAGAAAGAGAAGCCAAGAAGGTTGGCATCGATACGCATCTATATAAATGTGGGGAAGATGTAAGCGAGCATGAACTTTTGGAAATGATAAGATGTTTAAATGAAGATGAATCAATTGACGCGATTTTAGTGCAACTACCTCTGCCGGAGGCGATCGATACGGACACGATTATCATGGCGGTTGACCCGGTTAAGGATGTTGATGGTTTTCAGCCGGATAATTTAGAGAAGTTATTAAAAAGTTGCGATTTTAAAGGTTTAGTGCCGCCGGTTTTTTCCGCCGTCATGGAAATGCTAAAGAGTATTAACTACGATATTAAAAATAAAAAAGTTTGTGTGATCGCTAATTCGGTAATTTTTGGCCAGGGTTTGGCGCACGTCTTAAAGTGCCACGGCGCCAAGGTGGAGACGGCCAAGGCCGAGGATAAAAATTTGGCGGAAAAAACTAGCCAAGCGGATATTTTAATAACGGCTTTAGGCAAGCCGAAGCTTATTAAGAAGGAGATGATAAAAGATCAAGCGGTGATTATCGATATCGGTATCACCAAGCAGGGCAAGGACGTTTGGGGTGATGTTGATTTTGAAGATGTCAAAGAAAAAGCCGGCTATATTTCTCCGGTGCCTGGCGGAGTTGGTCCTCTAACCGTGGCTATGGCGTTCAAAAATACTTTGGAGATATATAAGAAAAGGCATAAGGAGCAATAATGTTTGAAGTTTACCGAGCAAGGATATTCATTTTTCGCTTAAGACAAAATCTGGGTATTTTTCTTAAAATTTTAATAAATTGGGTCTGGATAATTTTAAGAAAAAATACTGCGATTTTGTATGCGCTTAAAATGGAATATCCTTGCTCGGTAAACTTTGTTTAAAAGATATTTCTACTAAAAAAAGAAGGTCGTTTGTCAGACGACCTTTTGTGATTAATCGATGAAAGCGGCTTTGTTGATGATTTCTCCGATTTGTTCGTACGCGGCTTCTTCGGCCGCGTATTCGTTAATGGCGTTTATCGCCTCAACCGGGCACGTGCGAATCGCCGTGCACATGCTAACGGCGTTGGCGCCGGCAGCGAAGTATTTTCTGACCTGGGTCGGCCCGGTAACGCCTCCGCCCATGATTATGGGCGTTTTGGGAATCACTTTGCGCAGTTCTTCATTGTAGGCGAACGCTTGTGGGAAGATCGGCCCTCCGGATACTCCGCCACCGCCATATTTCCAGAGCGGAGATTTTCGATTTTCTCTCTCGCCCTTGCTAAGCAGGCCGTGAGGAATGGTGTTGATGGCGTGGACTATATCCACGCCGGCGTCGACCAGCCTCTGGGCGAACTCATGCGGGTGGACGATGCTGATCTTGGCGATCTGGCAAAGCTGGGGTTTTTCGCGCCTAACAGCCGAGACGCAGGCCAGAGCATCCTGCATGTTTTCCTGGATTCTTTCCTCGGCGTTGGGGCAGGAAAAGTTAAATTCCACCGCCCAGAAGTAGTTACGCAGGTATGCATCATATTCGATCATTGCATAGATCGCTTCCTCGATGGCGTCCCTGCGGCCGATGGCAAATTGCGGGTAAAAGTTGGGAATGACGTTATCGCCCTTCTCAATTGCCCGGGCGATTTTTTGGGCGTTTACTTTGGTGCCGTCATTGGTCAAACCGTAGGCATTGATCATACCGTTATAGCCAAACCGCCGGATACATCCCCAGGTAAAGGGGTTAAATAGCCGAAAGTTTCCTTTGTGCTTTCGGTAGGTGGAGGACTTGGCGAAGATTGTTAGTTTGTTCCGTTTGATGGCTTTTTTCACATTTTGGTAATCGCGGCTCCAGAAAAGCTCGCGCATGCCGCGGCCCGAGTGTCCCATGGCGGTTGAGAGAACGACGTTGGAGATGGTGTGGCCTTTGATTTTAATGGACATGATAATTCCTTTGGTTGTTAATTTTAGTTGTTGAAAGATCAGTTTTTCGCTGGTTTTTTTGCTTGAATTTTTACCTTGTGTTAATCTTAAATTAGTTTATTTAGGCAATTAAGTCAAGCGAATATTAAATCCCCCTCACCCTCCCTCGGTGAGCTCGGGACAGGCTCTTTGTTAAAGGGGGTAAACGCAATATGGAAAATAAAAAACAACAACTTTTAGAACTCTTGAAAATCCACTACGGTTTTTCGGCTTTTCGTCCCGGGCAGGAAAAAGTGATTGATAATATTTTAGCTGGCATTGATACGGTGGTAATTATGCCAACCGGCGGCGGCAAGTCTTTATGTTATCAACTGCCGGCCCTGGTTTTAGACGGAGTAACTTTAGTAATTTCGCCTTTAATCGCTTTAATGAAAGATCAGGTTGATGGACTTATAAGGATTGGCATACCGGCGACTTTTATAAATTCTTCGATCAGCCAGGCTGAAACTTTGGCGCGCTTGGAAGCGGTAAAGCAGGGGCAATATAAATTGCTCTATATCGCGCCGGAAAGATTTTACAGTGCCGAATTTATGATCGCCCTGAAGAGTATAAAGGTCAGTCTATTCGCCGTTGATGAAGCTCATTGTATCAGCCAATGGGGACATGATTTTCGCCCGAGTTATGTAAAATTAAAATCTGCCGTTGAATCGTTAGGCAAGCCCACGGTTGTGGCTTTAACCGCGACCGCCACGCTAGAAGTCAGGGATGATATTATAAAACAACTCGGCCTGGTAAATTCCAGTTTAGTTATTACCGGCTTTGCCAGGCCGAACCTGCAGTTCGGGGTGATCAATACCCAGGATAGCCGAAAGCCGCAGTTTGTTTTAGACGCAATCGGTAGCGCGCCGGATGGCACGGGCATAATTTACGTGGGCACACGTTCGCGTGCCGATGAACTTCTCCAGACGCTACTGGCCAATAATATTCAAGCGGTCAGTTATCACGCGGGCATGGATATAGAAGACCGAAAATGGGTTCAGGAAAATTTCATGGCCGGCAAGGCTAAAGTTATCGTGGCTACCAACGCTTTCGGTTTGGGAATAGATAAGCGCGATATTAGATTCGTCATTCATTATGATATGCCGGGTACGATTGAAGCCTATTATCAGGAGGCGGGACGCGCCGGCCGCGACGGCCAGCAGAGTTTTTGTTTACTATTATATAGTCCGCGCGACCGCTATTTACAGGAGTTTTTCATCAAGGGCGATAATCCGCCGCCGGAAATTATTTTGGAAATTTATGAAGTTTTAAAAAATTATCCCTTCGGCAATGCTCAGGGCAGGGATTCCGAAACGATTTTAGTTACTTACGCGGAAATAGCCGAAAGTCTGTCCGACAAATTGCCGGAGATGGCCGTCGGTACAGCTATAAAGATTTTAGAACGCGAGGGCTATATTACGCGCTCTCATGATCGCGTAGGCCAGGCCTATATCAAGCTGAAAACCGAACCGGCTAAGCTAATCGATTCGGCTTCGAGCCGCGCCAAAGGGCAGAAAGAAAAAATCGAGAAATTAATGGGAAAGTACCTGGAGGAAATGATCGCCGGCTGGTATTTTAATTTTGAAGAAGCGGCCGAGGTTTTAAAAATCAAGAAAGATTCATTCATGCGCCTGATAAAGAAGCTGGCTGGCCTGGATTTAATCGAGTATGTTCCGCCGTTTCGAGGCACGGAGCTGAAGCTCTTAAAGCGCGTGGACGGGAGCGAGGTTAAATTAGACTTTGCGGCTTTAAAATATAAGTTAAAGCATGCTTATAAAAAATTAGACTTGATGGAGAATTATATTTACCATGCCGCTTGCCGGCAAAAATATATTTTGGATTATTTCGGCGAGCGTGAGGCCGAGAAATGCTTAAAATGTGATAATTGCTTAGTGAGAAATATGGATGAGGTGGAGACGGTTCGGGTAGTGGAAAAACAGAAGAAAAAACCGACCAATTTATCCACTAAATTGACGCAACTGGAAACTTTGGAATTATGGAATCGGGGCTTTAGCGTGGAAAAAATCGCCGAGGCGCGCGAACTGGCTCCGGGCACGATTATCAGCCACCTGTGTTTTTTGGCGGAAAAGGGCTTGGGCGTTGAGATTGATAAATTAGTTAAACCTGAGCGTCAGAGAAAGATTATGGAGGCAGTCAGAAAAGTCGGTAGAGATAAATTAACCGCCATCCGCGAGGCGTTGGGCGAGGAGTATAGCTGGGATGAAATAAAGCTGACGCTGGCGAAAATGAGAAGTGGGAAATGAATAATGAATAAAGAATTATGAATTGTGGAAAATGCCGATAAAAAATGTAGTGATTTCCGTTATTCATTATTTAGCCATTCAGTTGACTTTTTATCTCAAATCAGGTAAATTTTACATATAAAATCAACCCCAGAGTTTAAGGAGGTTGGTTTTTATTTTGTCGGACTTTGACAATTTAAGTGAGAAAAATAAAAAAAACAAAACCAAAAGAAAGAGAGCGAAAAATGATCTATCGCATATATCGTCAGATTGACAGTAGTCTGGAACTTGGTTTCTACGTTGAAACCACAGGCCCGCTATTTGCAGAAGACTACAACAAACTTCAATGGCTTGTTGAAGAGACATCTGAGCCATTCAGTGCCAAAAACGAGCCGCATATTGATCGAACAAAAGCGCTTGAAATCGGCCCTCGGCTTTCGATCGAGACTCCGTTCTCTTCAAATGCCGTATCCATTTGCCACTCAATGGGCATACATTATGTTACCCGCATCGAACGTACTCACCGCTATGCTGTCGGAAGCAGCCAGTCGGCCGACATCCTCAAGACTCGTCTTGATCGGATGACCGAGCAGCACTACCCGAACGGGATTGAGAGCTTTGACACCGGCGTCGTGCCGGAAGATGTCAAGACGATCGATCTTCTTGGCTTCGGACAGCTTGCCCTCAAAGAAATCAACAATAATCTCGGTTTGGGTATGGATGCTGCAGACATTGAATACTACTACGATCTATTCGTGCACATCCTCAAAAGGAATCCGACCGACGTTGAACTGTTCCAGCTCGGCAACGCCAACAGCGAACATAGCCGGCACTGGTATTTCAGGGGCCAGATCGTCATCGACAAAACGCCAATGCGGCAGACACTGTTTGAGATCGTTCAGCAACCGTTGAAAAATCTCGGTAATGAAAACTGCAGCCTCGTTGCCTTCAGAGACAACGCCGGTGTGATCAAGGGATTCGGCACACGATTGATCCTCCCAGTCACTCCGGGAAAGCCTTCGGAAATGCAAATTTTCGAGAAGGTGGTTCACGTCACCTGCACCGCGGAGACGCACAACCACCCGACCTTCGTCGCGCCCTTCCCCGGTGCCCAGACAGGCACTGGCGGACGGATACGCGACAACAGTGCGGTCGGACGCGGAGGCATCGTCGGCATTGGCGTCGCCGGTTACTTTGTCGGAAACCTTTTCATTCCACGGTATGAGATACCGGGAGAGATTGTCGGCAGAGACAAGCCTTCAAAATATGCTTCGCCTCTTTCGATCCTTATCGAAGGCAGCAATGGCGTATCAAGCTATGGCAATCAGTTCGGCGAGCCGCTCACATTGGGTTTCACCCGAACTTTCGGTCAGGTTATCGGAAGCGAATGGCGCGAGCCGCGCAAGCCGATCCTCTACAGCGGTGGCGTTGGTCATTTGTTTGATGGACACATCGCCAAAGAGACTCCTGAAGTTGGCATGCTCATCGTGCGCATTGGCGGTCCCGCCTATCCCATCGGGGTTGGCGGAGGAGCTGCTTCAAGCATGATGCAAGGTCAAAACACCGAGTCGCTCGATTTCAACTCCGTCCAACGCGGCAACCCCGAGATGGAGAACAAAGCCAATCGAGTTATCCGAGTCTGTGTGGAGATGGGGAATAATAATCCCATCTCGAGCATTCACGATCAGGGAGCCGGCGGACCGTCAAATGTCCTGACTGAACTTCTTGAGCCGCTTGGCGGTAAAATCGACATCCGCAAAATCGTGCTTGGCGACAAGACGATGTCCGTCCTCAAAATCTGGAGCGCCGAATTCCAAGAAGGATACGGACTCCTGATTAGGCCGGAGCAGATCGAGATTTTCAAGTCGGTTTGCAAACGCGAGCGCGTCAATTGCGAAGTCCTCGGAGAAATTGACGGCAGTGGAAACGTTGTCGTTCTCGACACTCAAAACTGGACAACGCCCGTCGAACTGAACCTGGAGCAGATTCTCACGAAGATGCCTCGGAAGACGTTCGAGTCAAAACGGCGGATCGAAGGCCTCAAGCCTCTAGATCTGCCGGACGTCACAGTCGGCGAAGCAATCCAGGCGGTGTTCAAACTTCCTGGTGTGGGTTCGAAAGGGTTTCTGGTTCACAAGGCGGACCGAAGCGTCACCGGACTCGTAGCGCAGCAGCAATGCTGCGGGATTGCCCAGATTCCGATTGCCAATGTCAGTGTTAACGCACAAAGCCATTTCGGCTTAACCGGAAGCGCCTGTGCAATTGGCGAAAATCCGATACGGATGCTGATCGATCCAAAAGCTGGAGCTCACATGATTGTGGGGGAAACGCTCACCAACATGGCTTCAGTCTTAATTAGCAATATCAGAGACATCCGCTGTCGCGCCAACTGGATGTGGGCGGCAAAGTTACCACACGAAGGCGCACTTCTCCACGATGCTGCAAAAGCCATGTCCGATTTCATGATCGAAGTTGGCATTGCGGTTGACGGCGGCAAGGACAGCCTTTCAATGGCTGCGACGGTCCAGGGAGAGCTCGTAAAAGCTCCCGGATCATTGGTGATATTTGGGTACGCGCCCGTGCCTGACATTACCAGGAAAGTTACACCCGATATCAAGATGCCAGGCAAGAGTTTGCTTGGTTTAATTGATCTCGGTTTAGGGAAAAATCGCCTCGGCGGTTCAGCCCTCGCCCAGGCTTTCAATCAGCTTGGTAACGAGTCACCCGACGTTGATGATCCGAAGCTTCTCAAGAATGCGTTTCTTGCGGTTCAGCAGATGATCGACGAAGGGTTGATTCTGTCTCTGCATGATCGAAGCGATGGCGGTCTCATAATCGCAGTTGCCGAAATGTGCATGGCAAGCCGGTGCGGGTTCAGGGTGAACGTTTCGGCAGGTACAGCACTATCCGAGCTGTTCGCTGAAGAGCTCGGCTTTGTTATCGAATTACAACAAGAAGACGAAAGGGAAATTCGTTCTATCTGTGGTAAGTTGGGCGTGCCGTTTTCAGTAGTTGGTTTTCCGAGAGATGACGGCATTTGCGAAATTATTCCCTACACCGCAGGAAGGGTATTCGAATCAACAATCTCGGAGCTACGTTCGTGGTGGGAGTCCACCAGCTACGAGATCGAAAAGCTGCAAATGAATCTTGTTTGCGCTGAAGAAGAATTCCGCGGTTACCAGACCGCGCTTCCAGGCATTAACACGGCTTCGTCCTATCAGCTCACATTCACTCCGGAGGCAACACCTCCTGAGATTCTGAACGCCGCCGACAAACCTCGCGTGGCAGTGATACGCGAGGAAGGCACGAACGGCGACAAAGAAATGCAAGCAGCCTGTTGGGCAGGCGGTCTTGCTCCATGGGATGTTACGATGAGTGACCTCCTTGAAGGCAGGATCAATCTGGATCAGTTTCAGGGGATCATCTTCGCCGGTGGTTTTTCCTACATGGACGTGTTCGATAGCGCGAAAGGCTGGGCAGGGACAATTCTTTTCAACGAGAAGTTGAGAGAGATGTTCGACCGTTTCTACGCCCGCGAGGATACATTCTCGCTCGGCGTGTGCAATGGCTGTCAGCTGATGGCGTTGCTAGGATGGGTTCCATACGGGAAGAGTTTCGGCAAAATAGCCGAGCATCATCAGCCACGGTTCATCCGCAACACTTCCGGCCGCTTCGAGTCTCGATGGGTACAGGTGGAAATTCTACCAAGCTCGTCGATTCTCCTTCGCGGCATGCAAGGCTCGAAGCTGGGTGTGTGGGTTGCTCACGGAGAAGGCCGTTTGGTCTATCCATTGAAATGGGTTGGGGAAAGAGTTAAGGAACACAACCTTGCTCCCCTTGCCTTTGTCGATCCATCTGGCAGAAAGACGGAGGTATATCCGTACAACCCGAACGGCTCGCCGGAGGGGATCACGGCGCTCTGCTCTCCGGACGGACGTCATCTGGCGATGATGCCTCACCCGGAACGTTGTTTCCGTTTGTGGCAGTGGCCTTGGAAGCCTGCCTCCTGGAAAAATCTTGAGGCCTCCCCATGGCTCCGAATGTTCCAGAACGCCAGAACATGGTGCCTGGAACACCGGGCTTAAGGAATGTCCTTTTTAACATAATCACACCCCCGCTAGCAATAAGCCGGCGGGGTTTTTTTACCCCCGCACCTAATTCATAGGTGTGGGGATAAATTTGATTTTTTAAATGATTATTGATAGGGTGAAAATAACGAAAGGAGGTCTCGTGGTAAAACGCCATGAGGGCTCTTTTTAAAACTAAAAAACAGGAGAAAATAGATCATGAAAAGAAGAACCAGCCAGTATGCGAAGTTGGGCGTGGACGCGGCCAAAGCCAATGTTTGGAGGATTTTCGGGCGAATTGTTCATAACGATTTTCCCGGCGCTTTCGTTAATATCGCGCGCGACCCGGAAACGCTCGGAGGGGTGTTTACCATGCATGCGGACGGCGACGGCAGTAAGTTCGTTCAGCGGGCCCTCCATTATTTGGAAACCGGCGACCAGCAGGTTTTCCGAGGCGCCGTGGATAATGCTTTTTCCATGAACACCGGTGACATCGCGGCCAGCGGTTTCGTCTTCGAGCGCTGGGTGCTCACCCAGATTTTGAACATCAACGGCCTGAACGTGCCTAAGGAGCTGATTATGGAGCAAATTGCCTTGCGAGTTGAAAGCTTGCTCAAACTGTATCGGTCGTATGGCTTTAAGATGACCTATTTCATGGGCGGAGAGACTGCGGATCTTCCTGACCAGGTTAATTCCGCGGTTTATGACGTCGCAGTTTATGCCGAGGCGCAAGAAATGGACTTGATCAAAGGCAATGTTAAGCCCGGCGACGTTATCTATGGTTTTGCCTCAGACGGCCAGGCGACTTGGGAAATGACTCCTAATTTCGGTATTATGGCGAATGGTCTGAGTTTGGGCAGAATTTGCACTATGCGCCGAAGTTACGGCCTGAAATATCCATTTTTGTCCAGGAGGAAAAACGTTTATCGGGGCAGGTTCGGTGTGAGGGACAATTTTGATTCGCTCAACGTCAGCCAGGCGTTAATGTCGCCGACCAGGCAGTGGGCAATTCTGATTCGCGTGCTGATCGATAAGCTTAAGCGCGAGGGGCTTTTTCACATGCTTCACGGCATCAGCATGAACACGGGCGGCGGAGCCACCAAGATTGCTCATGTCGGCAACGGCATAATTTACATCAAGAAAATGCCTAACCCGCCGCCGATTTTCAGGCTCATCAAGCGCGAGTCAAGGGAAACTTGGCGGAACATGTTCCAAACCTTTAACTGCGGCGTGGGTATTGATGTCGTGGGTGAGAACGACCCTGATTTCCGCAGAGTCCTCAAGAAGGTAGGCTGGGAGACTTGCGTCAAAATGTTTGAACTCGGCTTTTGCTATCCGAATTCAAGCAGGAAGAATCGGGTTAGCCTGGACACTCCGTTCGGCAAGTTTGACGATTAT
Source organism: bacterium (assembly GCA_030650415.1). Taxonomy (GTDB): domain Bacteria; phylum Patescibacteriota; class Patescibacteriia; order Patescibacteriales; family GWC2-42-12; genus GWC2-42-12. Next base: position 18,808 of record JAUSEG010000001.1, read on the forward strand.
TAATGCCTCAAAGAGGCAACACAGGGCGATGGCTTCTAGCTAGCGCCCTTTTCTTTTTGGCGAATTAATGGTAAAGAGAAAGAGGAATAGGCGTATTGCCGAAGACTACTTAAAGCCTTTCTGGATTCCGGTTTCGCCTGCAGTAGGCAGGCTCTCCGCCAGCTGGCGGAGACCGGAATGACAAAAAGAAATATGAATAAACAAACTCAGCAAAATTTATTAAATATGGTCAAAAGCAATTATGAAGAAATTGCCGATGATTTTGACGCTTCCAGAAAAAAAACTTTGTGGCCGGAGCTGATTAAATTGGCCGGCTCGGTAAGAGACGGCGACAAGGTTTTGGACGCGGGCTGCGGAAACGGCAGACTGCTCGCGGCTTTTGCTGAAAAGAATATCAGCTATCTGGGCGTGGATAATAGCAGAAAATTAATTGAAGCGGCCAAGAGGAATCAGGAATTAGGAATCAAGAATCAGGAATTTTTGGTGGGTGATATTTTAGAATTGGATAAAATATCAGAAAAAGATTTTGACTATGTTTTTTGTATCGCCGTCTGGCACCATCTGCCTGGCGAAGATTCGCGTATCCGGGCACTGGAGCAGATAAAAAATAAATTAAAGCCTGCTTCGGCCGGCTCAGCACGTGGTGGCGGAAAAGCGATTATTACGGTTTGGAATCTTTGGCATAAGAAAAAATATAGAAGGTTAATTTTTAAGTTCGCGATTTTAAAAATTTTGGGCAGAAATAAGATGGATTTCGGCGATATTCTATTCGATTGGAAAAACAGTCTGGCTGAAAACATCAGCCGGCGTTATTATCACGCCTTTACCAAGGGTGAATTGAAGAAAACCGCGGTTAGAGCAGGTTTCAAAATAAATAAATTATATAAAGATAAATATAATTATTATTTGATTTTAGAGAATAAATAAGTCGGCCGGTTGTTGATTTTTACGTTAGCTTATGTTAATATATTTTTGAACTCCTGGTTAAGGAGTTTTTTGCGATAATCCGGTTAGTCCTTTGCCCCCGTGGTGAAATGGATATCATATTTGGCTTCGGACCAAGAGTTCCGGGTTCGAATCCTGGCGGGGGCACATTGGCTGGGTAGCTCAGTTGGTTAGAGCGTAGCACTCATAACGCTAAGGTCGAGAGTTCGAGCCTCTCCCCAGCCACAAAACAGTTAATTATTAAGTTTATTATGCGCCGTTAACTCAGTTGGTAGAGTACCTGCCTCTTAAGCAGAGAGTCGCTGGTTCGAATCCAGCACGGCGCACTAAGAAAATTTAGGCAACAAAAAAGACCGAATTCGTAGATTCGGTCTTTTTATTAGAAATTTTATTTTCCCTTCAAAGCGTCTTTTAGAGTTTTTCCGGTTTTAAATTTAGCCACTGTAACTTCCGGGATTTGGATTCTTTCGGTCGGCTTCTGCGGATTAACGCCGCCGCGGGCATGTCTGGTTTTCGCCATAAAAGTGCCAAAACCGGTAATGGTAACTTCGTTGCCGGCCTTTAGTTCCGAGATGATCGTCCCGACCAGGGTTTCAATCATGTCTTCGGCCTGTTTTTTTGTAACCGCGATTTCAGCGGCGATTTTTTCGATTAAGCCTGCTTTGTTCATAGATTTAAAATTTTACCCCGTGAAATACCGTGAACGGTAATTTTGTCCGCCAGCTGGCGGACAAAATTATTTCACGGGGTTAAGTTTATTATTTTATATTAATATATTTTGTTATGGGTTTTATAGCGACGGTTTTCTTGGTTTTAGGATCGATTGAGAGCAAGACCGCGTTTAGAATCGCTCGTCCGGTTTCCGGAATAATATGAGGGTATTTTATCTGCGTTAAAAAAGTTTTAATAATACCCTCTTTTTCTACGCCCAGGACTCCATCAGCGAAGCCGGTCATGCCGACATCGGTTATCAGCGCCGTGCCGATTTTAGAAATTTGCGCGTCGTTCGTCATAACATGGGTATGCGTGCCTAAAATCGCGCTGACGCGGCCATCAAGATAATGGAACATGCCGATTTTTTCCGAGGTCGCTTCGGCATGGATATCAACTATTATAGCAGATATATTATTATTGGCAAGATTAGATAAAATTTCATCAACTTTTGAGAACGGATTGTTAAAGTCCATGGACATGAAGACCTGGCCGATTAAACTGATCAATAATATCTTATGACCGTTTATTTCGATTACCGCTTGTCCGCGGCCAGGCGCCGATTCAGAAAAATTAGCCGGTCTAAGCAAGTGGGAATCGCTGTTATAAAGATTAAGATGAGCCGTATTACCGAAACAATGATCGCCGCCGGTAAACCAATCTACGCCCGCGTCCAGCATCTCTTTGATAGTTGATTTGGAAACGCCGTTGCCATGAGCCAGATTGTCCGCGTTGGCAATAACTAAGTCAGGTTTTAAATCCCGTTTTAGTTCAGGTAGAATTTTTTTTACGGTTTCTCGGCCGATTTTACCGTTGATTTCGCCGATGAAGAGGATGGAAAGCATAGGAATTTGTTAGACATTCATAAATTGTCATTGCGAGCGACCAAAGGGAGCGAAGCAATCTCACGTATGATGAATAGCGATAAAATTTCCCATTTTAGTTTAAACTTCATGTTCCTGAGATTGCGAAGCTTGTCCCGAGCGATAGCGAGGGATCCGCGTTCGCTGTTGCTCCTCGCAATGACAGACCGGTTATCTGGCGTATTCCGTGACTCTCATTTCTCTGATGACATTAACTTTAATTTCGCCCGGATATTTTAATTCTTGTTCAATTTTTTTAGCGATATCTTTAGCTAAATTTAAAGCCGCTAAATCATCTATTTTATCCGGCGTAACGAAGACTCTGACTTCGCGTCCGGCCTGAATGGCATAGGCTTTTTCAATGCCGTCAAACGAGGTAGCGATTTTTTCTAGCTCTTCCAGGCGCTGGATATATTGCTCAAAAGTATCGCGGCGCGCGCCCGGCCGTCCGGCCGAAATAGCGTCAGCCACTTTAACGATTACAGAAATTAAGCCGTCCGGCCGATCTTCATGATGAGTTAAAATCGGAGCGATTATTTCCGGAGGCAAATTGAATTTTTTAGCGATGTTGGCGCCGATTTCCGGATGAGTGCCTTGGACTTCATGGTCAACCGCTTTGCCGATATCATGCAGTAAGCCGCTTTTTTTAGCCAGCGTCACATCGGCGTTTAATTCTTCGGCGATTAAAGCGGACAGATGCGCGACTTCCACCGAGTGCCTTAGAGCGTTCTGCCCATAGCTGGTTCGATATTTCAACCGGCCGAGAATTTGCACGAGCTTAGGGTCAAAGCCGGTAACGCCGACTTCATACATGGCTTCTTCTCCGGCTTTTTTAATATCCAGAGCCAATTCTTCTTTGGCCTGCTTAATCGCGTCTTCAATTTTAGTCGGATGAATTCGGCCGTCCTTAATTAAATGATCTAAAGTTCTTTTGGCTACATGCCGTCTGATCGGCGAGAAGCCGGAGATGGTGATAGCGTTAGGCGTATCATCAACGATAATTTCCACGCCGGTCAGCTGTTCGATGACTTTTATATTTCTGCCCTCGCGGCCGATAATTCGACCCTTCATTTCGTCGTTTGGCAAATCAACCGTAGTGGTGGTAATTTCCGTGGTAAAAGTTGAAGCTAAGCGCTGCATGGCTCCGGCCATTAAGTCGCGCGCTTTTTCATCCAGGCTTTCGCTCGACTCTTTCTCCAGTTTGCTGATTCTGATCACCAAGTCGTCTTTTATTTCGTTTTCAACGTTTTTAAAGAGAACTTGCTTGGCTTCTTCTCTTGATAGGCCGGCAATTTTTTCCAATTTAGCCAGTTGCTCATCATGAATTTTTTTAATTTTTTCTTTAACTTCCTCGACTTTATTGACTTTGTCATAGAGCAATTGCTGTTTGTCCTGAAGTTCCAGCAATTTTTGCGAAAAGACGGTTTCTCTTTTTTCTAACCTAATTTGCAGGTTGTTGGTTTCTTGGCGTCTTTTTTCTTCTTCCACTTTGGCCTCGCTGATAATTTTTAGAGCTTTGTCCTGGGCAATAAGCAATAGTTCTTTTTGCTTATTCTTGGTCTCGTTTAAGATTTTTTCCGCCCGCGATTCGGCGCTCGTTACTTCGGCTAAACCGCGTTTTTTACGGGTATAATAGCCAATAAAAAAACCGCCGATCACAGCTAGAATTCCAATAATCAAATAATACATAGAGCTTAGATTCTAACGTCGGAGGTCAATTTTTTACCTGCCTGCCGGCAGGCAGGTAAAAAAACAAGGCCAAATATAGGTTTTAGCTTGGGCAATATGCTTTGAAGGCAATTTGATATTTTAGAGAGAATGTTACCATCACAAAATTGCTAATCTAAAAGTAAAATTTAATCTTGTAATATTAATCCGTCCGCCCCAGTTAAATATTCGTTAGGCGAATTTAACGGGGCAAGCTGTCCGACTGCTAGAAATTATTTTTATTAATTTTACCCTGTTAAATCCCGTGAAACGGGAATTTTGTCCGCCAACTGGCGGACAAAATTATTTAACAGGGTGAACAGTCTCCATCTTAACATAGAAGCGCGCGGTTGGCAAGCCCCGTTAGAAAATATTTTCTAACGGGGCAAGCGCGACAGTTATTGACCAAGGGCGGTTAAAATGTTAACATAATGATGTTAATTAAGTTATTTTAATCGATTATTATATTAGTAGAAATGCTAAGAAAATATCGGTGAATTTGCTGATATTTTTTATAAAATCCTTAATTTTTGTCAAGAGGTTAGCGGCCGCTTTTTTTATTGGCGCGGTATATAGGCCGGGCTTGGCTGTTTCACGTTTTTTGTTTAATAAAGTAGCGGTTAGGCTGTATCGGTTGTATTTTTCGGTTATAAAGAGACTGGGCTGGAGCGGCAGCCTTAAAAGCAAATCCTTGACTTTTTTCGTTAATCAGAAATTAATTCATGTGATAGTTGGAGTTTTTACGATATTTTTTGTTATTTTCAATCTAACCCAAAAGACTCAAGCGATTTCGCCGGAGGAAATGACCGGCAAAACTTTTTTATCAGAGATAATTTCCAGCGAGTTTGGCGAAAACGATCAGTTAATTGAAGAGTATTTTGACGAGCAGGCGGCCATTACCCCGATTCAGCAAACTTATTTAGATAATTTAACCGCGGTTAGAGTCCAACCAACGGCTGAGATGGTTGTTCCCGATCAAGGTTCTTCGCTTGATGATACACCGGGCAATATCCAGGGCGGAGAAGCCATAGTTAAGCCGGGTTTGGCGGCCACCAGTAAAGGCATAAGGCCCAGAGAAGGCATAGTTGAATATCTGGTGTTGGCGGGTGATTCGGTCAGCACAATCGCGGCTCAATTCGGAGTCAGCGTTAATACGATTCTTTGGGAAAATGATCTTAGCGCCTACAGTTTAATCAGGCCGGGCGATAAACTAAGAATTTTACCCATGTCGGGGGTGGCTTACAGCGTTAAGCGCGGCGAAACTCTGGCTTCGATTGCTCTAAAGCATGGCATAGAGCAAAACGTCATTCTGGAGGCTAATAAGTTAGGCAGCGGCGAAGTTCTGGCCGTCGGACAAAAATTGATTATTCCCGGCGGCAAAGAACTCTATGTCGCGCCGGCCAGAGTGGCTCGCAGTTCAGCGGCAGCCTCAATTACGGATTTATTTAAGCCGGGAAATTTAAAATCAATCGTCAGCAATAAATTGGCTTGGCCGACTGTCGGCGCGAGAATAACTCAATATTATTCTTGGCGGCACCACGCCGTTGATATAGCTAATAAAACCGGCACGCCGATTTATGCTTGCGATACGGGCGTTATTGAAGTCGCCGGCTGGGGCACGGGCTATGGCAACCAGATAGTAATTAATCATGGCGGCGGCACGAAGTCTCGCTATGGCCATATGTCGAAATTTTATGTTAAGAAAGGCCAGACGGTTGAAAAGGGCGAAGTTATCGGTCTGATGGGTTCAACCGGCAATTCGACCGGCCCGCACCTGCATTTTGAATATATTATCAATGGCGTAAAATATAATCCTCTTAATTATTTAAAATAAGATTTATGTACATCATCATTGGCTTGATTATTTTGGCTGTTGGCGCTTTAATAGTTATTAAGTCGGAAGCCATGCTTAATAATTTCGGCAGGATTGAATTTTTTGAGCGTCATTTAGGAACCGAAGGCGGTTCTCGGCTGGGTTATAAGCTCCTGGGTATAGCGGCGATATTTATCGGTTTCTTAATTATGACGAATATGATTGGCGGTTTTATGGGCTGGGTTTTATCGCCATTAATAAGAGTGAATAAAGGCTTGTAAGAGATTGATATAAAAGTTTATTTTTTTATTATAATTAAATTTGCCGACCGAGGAAACTCATTTTTCGCTTAAGACAAAATCTGGGCATTTTCTATTAAAATTTATTTATATAGCAGAGATGAAAAATTTTAATAGAAAATGCGACGATTTTGTATGCGCTCAAAATAAGTTTCCTCGGTCAGCAAACGCTAAAATAAATTTTTCAGGGCTCGTAGCTTAATGGTAGAGCACCCGGTTTGCATCCGGGAAATAGGGGTTCGATTCCCCTCGGGTCCACCTCGATTCGTCCTAAATTTGACTGGCATCAAATTTACTCCTCCCTCGGTGCAGGCACTTGATATTTATATAATAAGCCGAGGTGCCCTGAGCCAGTCGAAGGGCAATAAATAATGAAATAATTTTAACTATATGCTCCTACCTACGCATTTGGCCGCCGGCCTAATCATCGGTAAGCTGACCGGAGACTATACGGTCGCTTTTATCGGTTCAACCGCGGTTGACTTAGACCATTTTTTTGCTTTTTATCGCAGCAATGTTTTGTCAAAATTTAAAAAGATGATCGCGGCTACGACCAGCCAGAATTTTATTGTAAGCGATCAAAGAAATTATTTTCATAATATATTTTTCTTTTTAGCTATTTCGGCCATTGCCATAATTATTAATTTTGAAATCGGCTTGGTTTTCAGCCTAGCGTATTTAAGCCACCTGATTTTAGATTCACTGGATGATCAGGTTTATTTTCCATTCTATCCAAACAAAAAAATAAATTCTCGCGGTCCGATTAAATATTTTTCCGGTCAGGAAATCGCCTTCGCTCTGGTTTTATTTTTTATATTTTTGATAGTTTGATAAAATTTTTTGTAATTAACGGCCAGACAAGTATTTTAGTTTTTCACTTAGACAAAATTTGGGTATTTTTATTAAAAAATACAACAATTTTGTATGCGCTCAAAACTAAAATACTTGTCTGGCCTTTTGATTTTAAGTTTGGATTATTTAGTTGATTTATCCGGTTTGATATGATGTAATATCAGTATGAATAAAGAAGCAAAAAAAGAAAAATTGATGATTATTGACGGTAACGCCCTGATTCATCGGAGCTTTCACGCCTTACCGCCTCTAACCACTAAAACCGGTGAAATTGTTAACGCGGTTTATGGCTTTACCTCGGTTTTAATTAAGGCTTTAAGAGAATTTAAGCCTGAATATGTGGTTTTAACTTTGGATCGAAAAGAAAAGACCTTTCGGCATGAGCGCTTTACCGATTATAAAGCGACCAGAGTAAAGGCGCCGGATGAGCTATACGCGCAAATTCCCCGCGTTAAGGAAGTCGCGCGCGGTTTTAACATACCAATTTTTGAATTGGCCGGTTTCGAGGCCGATGATTTAATTGGCACTTTGGCAAGCTTAGTTGACGACAAGGTGGAAAAAATAATTGTCACCGGCGACATGGACACCATGCAGTTAGTTAATGATCACACCAAGGTTTTTACCATGAAGCGAGGTTTAACCGATGCCATGGTTTATGATAAGCAGGCCGTAAGAGAGAGATACGGCCTTGAGCCGGAACAAATGATTGACTTTAAAGCTTTGCGTGGCGATCCCTCGGACAATATTCCGGGTGTTAAGGGGATCGGCGAAAAAACCGCCACCGAGCTCTTACAGTATTTTGGCACCTTGGATAAAATCTATGAATTTATCGAAAAAAAAATTTACCCCGTCAAATCCGGCAAAGCCGGTGCGGCAAAGCCGCAATTTGACGGGGTGAAAGAGCGTATTCGCGGTCTATTAGTGGAATATAAAGAGAATGCCTATATGAGCCAGGAGCTCGCGACCATAAAATGCGATATAAAGATTGAATTCAATTTGGCAGACGCGCGTTTCGGCAGTTTTAATCAGGAAAAATTGGCCGAACTTTTTAACGAGCTGGATTTTCGTTCCCTTCTGCCACGCCTCGCGGCGCTTGGCCAGGATGAGGAAAAACGGCTTTTGAAAAATGACGATTATGAGCCGACCTGCCTGTCCGGTAGGCAGGTAGATAAATATAAAAGAAATTTAGAACTATTTGAGTATGAATTGATTGACCCTTCGACAAGCTCAGGGCAAGAAAAATTCAAGGCCTTTTTTAAAAAACTGGAAAAACAAAAAGCTTTTACTTTTGACACGGAAACCGGCAACCTTGATCCGCTCCGGGCCGAGCTTCTGGGTATTAGTTTCTCCTGGAAAGCCGGCGAGGCCTATTATTTGGAAATGAGAAGCCAGGAGCCGGGAGCCGGCAGCAATTTATTTAATTACCAGAATAAAAAGGCGGCGGCCGAGAACGCTTGGTTGGATAAACTGAAACCGATTTTTGAAAATGAGAAAATAAAAAAATTCGGGCATAATGTTAAATTTGATGTTGAGGTGATGGCCAGCCTGGGCGTTAAGACAGCCGGCGTGGCCGCTGACTCGATGATTGCTTCATATCTTCTTGACCCGGGCAGCCGCCAGCATAATTTAGACGCAGTGGCTTTTAAAGAGTTTAACCATAAAAAAATTACCAAGGAAGATCTTTTAGGCAAGGGTAGAGAAAAAATCGGTTTTAGCCAAGTGGCGGTTGAAAAATTATATAATTATTCCTGCGAAGACGCGGATTTTACCAACCGTTTAGTTAAGAAGCTTTTGCCGGAATTAAAAAAACAGAAATTAGACAAATTATTCAAGGAAATTGAAATGCCCTTGGTCCTGGTTTTAGCTATGATGGAAACCAATGGCATAAAAATCAACCGAGAGTTTTTAAGCGATATGAGCCGGGAGATTAATAAGAAGATTAACCGGTTGGTAAAGAAAATTCATGAATTGGCCGGTTCGGATTTTAATATAAATTCTACCCAGCAACTAAGAGAAATTTTGTTTGAAAAATTGGCTATACCGGCCCTGGGCATCGGTAAAAACAAAACCGGTTTTTCTACCGGCGCGGATGAACTGGCTAAGCTAAGAGGGCTTCACCCGATTATTGATTTAATTCAGGAATACCGCGAATTAAGCAAGCTGGCCAATACTTATATTGACGCTTTGCCAGAACTGGTTAGTAAAAAAACCGGCCGTTTGCATACCAGCTTTAATCAAACCGTGGCCGCCACCGGCCGGCTGTCTTCAGCCGAACCGAATTTGCAGAATATTCCGATTAGAACCGAGTTAGGCAGGGAGATACGCAAGGCATTTATCGCGGATAAGGGCTATAAATTATTAAGTTTGGATTATTCGCAAATTGAATTGAGGTTGGCGGCGCATATGTCCGGCGATAAAAAAATGGTTAAAGCTTTTTTAAATGGTGAAGATATTCATACGGCGACGGCCGCGGAAATAAACCAGGTGGCTTTAAGCGAAGTAACGCAGGCGATGCGGCGGGAAGCTAAAGCGGTTAACTTTGGCATCCTTTACGGCCAGGGTCCGCACGGCTTAGCGCAAGGCGCGGATATTCCTTACGCGCGCGCCAAAGAGTTTATAGATAAATATTTTGTGGTTTATGAAGGCGTGAAAAAATTTGTGGACAAGACGATTGAGGGCGCGCGCCAGTCCGGCTACGTTGAGACTTTATTTGGCCGGAGGCGGTTTCTGCCGGAGATAAACTCTTCGGCTGTACAGATTAGAAAAGGCGCTGAACGGATGGCGATTAATACGCCGCTTCAGGGTACGGCCGCGGATATTATTAAAGTGGCTATGATAAAAATTAAAGAAATGATTGATAGCGAATATGGGGAAAAATTAAAATTACTCTTGCAGGTGCATGATGAATTGGTGTTTGAGGTTAAAAGCGATTTAGTCGGAGAGGCCGCGGAGAAAATTAAAATTATCATGGAGCAGGCTATGAAGTTAAAAGTGCCGATTGTGGTCGAAGCCAAGCAGGGAGATAATTGGGGAGAGATGGAAAAAATAGAATTAAGAATTAAGAATTAAGAATTAAGAATTAAGAATTAAGAATTAAGAATTAAGAATTAAGAATTAAGAATTAAGAATTAAGAATTAAGAATTAAGAATTAAGAATTAAGAATAACCCTACTA